>JAANXI010000045.1 GCA_018263365.1 Fidelibacterota bacterium
GAGATGAAAAGGGTTTTGGGAAACCGAAGGCATACCCGGAGGGTCTGTCGAGGATTTCACGGAGCCTTCGCGCTCAACAGATTGGTGCAGATCGCCATATAAAATCGCTCAATTTAGGCGGAATATAATAACCGGGCTAACCCATTGTATGGGCTTTTTACGACGACTTCTGTCAAAGTATTTTTCCCGCGTAGCGCCGCAGGATGAAAATCTGGCGAGCATATCAAAGCGGATTAAGTACAATTTCTCAAATCCGGATCTTTTATCACAGGCCCTGACTCATCCATCACTTGCCAGGGAACAATTATCGCCGCTTCACACGTATGAACGCCTTGAATTTCTTGGCGATGCAGTACTTGAACTGATTATTTCCGATTATCTTTTCCGCTTCTATCCGAATTTTCCCGAAGGTGCACTGACTAAAAAACGTTCTGCCCTGGTGAACAAAAACATCCTGGCCTCCATCGGAAAAGAGATTGGCCTTCCGGAGTTTATCAAGTCGCAATCCGTCGCGGATCGACCAATAGAGGAATCCGAAGCGGTCGTCGGCGACGTGGTGGAAGCAATTATTGGCGCTGCCTACATAGATGGCGGCATGAAAGCAGCCAGAAAGATAGTTCTGCACCTGTTTCCCTTACATGATTCGACAGAGGGTTCCTCCGAAGATCGGATGAATTTTAAAGGTGTACTCATCGAATACTGTCATACTCATGATCAGCCGGAACCCATTTTCCAAACGGTGGATCGTATCGGTCCGGATCATTCAAGACAATACAAAGTGGCTGTACTGCTCAATAAAGATGTTGTGGCAACCGGGAAAGGGTCTTCAAAAAAGAAGGCGGGACAAGCTGCTGCGAAACATGCTCTCTCCCGCCTGAGCAAAGATGAAAACCGTATTGAAGGGATGGAATCCGCTTAGTTTTTCTGCTCCTCGATCTGTTTAATTTTGTCGCGTAATTTCGCTGCTTTTTCGTATTCCTCGGCATCCACCGCTTTTTTCAGCGCTTCCTGCAGGTCATCGATGGATTGCTCGCTGGCCGAACTTGCGGTAATCCGCTCTTCCGTGAGGTCTTCACTTTCCTCACCAACGGCATCAAGTTCATCCGCAATTACGCCGGCTTCGTCCATCACCTCGTTTTCCACGTAAACCGTGGCCCCAACCCGCAGCGCTATTGCAATGGCATCGCTGGGACGGGAATCTATTTCTTTATCGCTGTAATCATAGACATCAATGAAAATTTTGGCATAAAACGTTCCGTCAATAAGATCGGTAATTACGACCTCTTTGATATCCGCACCAAGATCTTCCAGAATGGTGCTGATGAGATCGTGCGTCATTGGGCGCGGCATTTTCATCCCTTCGAGGGCCAGGGCAATTGCCTGGGCTTCAAACGCCCCCACAATCACCGGCAGTTGCCTGTCGCCGCCTACCTCACTAAGCAGAACAGCATACCCTTTGCTTGGCGGATAAAACGCAATTTTTGAGACTTCAACTTCAATCATAGTTCTTTATCACTTCCTTCACCATTTGAGCCGCAATTTACAAAGCAGGCTTTTGTACTGTCAAGCCTCATTGTATGATATCTTGTATGGACTCACAATAGAAAACTTTATTCTGCGAGCCTTGATTTGAGCAGAGATATCCGTTCGACCGGTGTGGGGTCTACTTCTTGTAGCAATGCCGCGTACAGGCTGATCCAGTCGCCAAGATGGATTAAGGAAAAGAGCCGCGTCATCCAGCTCGCTCCTTCGGTACTGAAACGCATTACATTTTTTGGATATGCTCCAATCAGGTCACTTGTTACGGTGAGCCGCTTTAGAACGCCGGGATGCGATGAATCATCCCGCAACCAGATGAGAGAAATATTCGAAAGAAAATCGGGCTGCTGATCCCAGCCCATAATCTCATTGTGATTCATTTCCGGCAGACGGTTGTGGAACGCCAGAATGTGTGCGTTTTCGGCAAGCTGACCTTTCCACCGAACGCCCACCACCTCCAATTCCGGTACGGTATAAACCACCGGTACCGTTCCAATGATGTCCCGGGCGGTGTGGAAGGCTGTATTCTCCTCCGAGTCGCTTCCGTATTTTTCGGATAACTTGCGTATTTGCCCGATGGTTTCTTCGATATCCGCAGCGACCTCCGTGTGGACGAGCTCCAACTGTTTAAAAAGCCGTGCCATCGGGATAAACGAAAACCCCAGCGCGGCGCGGGGCTGCATTCCACCCGGAATACTTATCAGTGGATAACCGCTCGCCTGCATTCGGTTTTCCACTTCCCCGTTCGAGGAAATGCCAATGATCTGTGCACCGGATTCCTCCGCCGCTTCAAAGGCACTCAGGGTTTCTTTAGTATTTCCTGAGTAACTACTGACCACCACAAGCGAATTCTCCCCAACAAATCCGGGGATGGTATAATTCCGGTTCACAACCAGCGGGACATCCAAATCATTCTGGAAATATGTTGCCAACAGATCACCGCCAATTGCCGAGCCGCCCATGCCGCAGAAGAGAATATTTGTAATTCGCTGCGTATTAATGGGACACGTAACCGGAAGGTCGATTCGGGAGGCCTCTTCTACCTGGTCGCCAAATCCGGCGACGGCCTGCCACATGTTTTGCGGATCAATTTGTTTCAGGCGTTGTTGTACTTCGGAAAAATTCACTCTGACTCCTTCTATAAATTCATCTGTTCAGGCAAGTGCTCCTGCATAAATTGTCGCAGATACCGCTCGATATCAGCCTCGGTTTTGAAATCCAGGACCCTTTCGGCAAGGTGCTGACACTTTTCCCGATCCAATTCCCGGACAATTTCTTTGATCTTTGGCAGTACAATTGGTGAGACTGATAATTCGTCCAATCCCAAGCCGAGCAGAAGCGGGATAACCAGGGGATCGGCAGCCATTTCGCCGCACATTCCGACCCAGATGTCATGGGAATGCCCTGCTTCAATAGTCATGGTAATAAGTTTGAGTACACTGGGATGGAGGTTTTTATACAGGAAGGAGACCCGGTCATTTCCGCGATCAACGGCGAGGGCGTACTGGATAAGGTCGTTAGTACCGATGCTGAAAAAGTCCAATTCCTCTGCCAGCGAATCGGCAATCAGAGCTGCCGATGGTATTTCAATCAGGGTGCCAATTTCTATATCCTTGTTATAATCCGTCCCCTGAGAATCTAATTCTTCCCACACCTCCCGGATGAATTCCTTCACCTGCATCACTTCTTCCAGCGCTGAGATCATGGGAAACATCAGTTTTATGTTGCCAAAGGCACTAGCGCGATAAATTGCGCGCAATTGCGTTTTGAACAGTTCCGGATTATCCAGACAGATCCGAATTGCTCTGTATCCCAGGAACGGATTTGATTCTTTGAATCCTTCGATTTCCATTGATGCGGAGATCTTGTCGCCACCCAAATCGAAACTGCGAAAAATGACTGGATCCGGAGCGACGCTCTCTGCAATCTGTCTATACTCCCCGAACTGCTCCTCTTCCGTCGGAAACGTATTCTTCACCAGATACAAATATTCCGTGCGGTACAGCCCAATACCCTCCGAACCGGCCTTATGCACATTTTCCAGTTCGCCTGGCAAACCGATATTTGAGGAGAGCGTTATCCGATACCCGTCTTTAGTTTCGGCAGGCAGATTTTTATGCGTATACAGGCTTTCTTCAAACTCCCTGATGTGCTGGAGTTCTCCCCTGAATTGCTCTTTCGTCTCCTGGTCCGGGTTCGTCAACACCACACCGTGATAACCATCCACGATGATACTCCCCTCGTCTCCCAATTGATCAAGCAGATTATCAACGCCTACCACCGCCGGGATCTGCATTGCTCGTGCGAGGATCGCCATGTGGGAGGCGCGCCCACCAGTTTCGGACACCAATCCGATGACTTTGGAACGGTCGCGCATAATCATATCGCTGGGATTCAACTCCCGGGTCACCAGAATCGACGGCTCTTCCACATCTTCAAGCAATCCCCCATCTCTGGTAAGCAGATGCCGCAGCACCCGCTGCTTCACATCATAGATGTCGCTAGCGCGGTCGCGGATGTACATATTGTCGGAATTTTCCAGCTGTTCCCGATAGCCGGCCAATACTTGCTGAAAGGCATACTCCGCGTTTTCCCGCTGATCTTTGATGCGGGTGCGGACTTCTTCAATCACCGCTTCATCGTTGAGAGACAACAGCTGTGCCTCCACCATTTCGGCATAGTTATCTCCGACCCGCCGGGCGATCATCTCCTGGATGGAACGCAGATCACGGCGGGTGCGTCGCAAAGCCATATTGAGGCGCCGATATTCGTGGTCGACTTCGTCAGCGTTAATGTTCTGCTTGTTTACAACGATCCGTTCGCGGGTGAACTTCACCACCGGACCTATCGCGATCCCTGGCGATGCGTTGATTCCGGAATATCTTTTTTGCTCAGTCATATGATTTATTCGGTGCCAAAATGGTTATCAGCGAGTTCCTTTATCTGCGAGATTGCCTCCTCAGCATCCTCTCCTTCCGCTTCCACCTGCACCGTACTGCCGTTTTCTGCGGCCAGCACCAACACGCCCAAAATCGATTTTGCGTTCACCTTGGTGTCGTCCTTTATCAGGAAAATCTGCGAGTCGAATTTGCTCGTCAGCGAGACCAATGCCGCCGCCGGACGCGCGTGCAAACCGAACTCATTTTTAATAACGATTTCCCCCGTTTTTTTCATGCTTTCCGATGCGAAAGTTTATCAGCCAGATATCGCAGGTGCTCCGTATCCGCGTCCAGACCCGCTAATATTTTCTGTGCTTTTGTGATTTTTTTCTGTACAAATTCTTTGGTCTTTTCCACGATCCCCACATCCGTCAACATCGATTTGAGTGCAACAAAATCCGCGTCTGTGTGATGTTCCACGTCGAGGAAACTCCGGATTTTCTTTTCCGCCTCCGGATCAGACATTTCCAGGGCT
The DNA here is from genome assembly GCA_018263365.1 of Fidelibacterota bacterium. Classification (GTDB taxonomy): domain Bacteria; phylum Fidelibacterota; class JAANXI01; order JAANXI01; family JAANXI01; genus JAANXI01. The sequence continues at coordinate 4,954 of JAANXI010000045.1, forward strand.
TTTAACAATACGAAAGTCTTTTTTTGTTCCGTCAAGTCGCTCCCCAGGCTCTTCCCCATCACATCCGCCGTGGAGGTGAGTTCCAGGAGATCATCCTGGACCTGGAACGCTTCGCCCAGCAGAAAGCCAAATCGCCCAAGCCGATCCTGTTCAGGGGATGACACGCCGGAAATACTCCCGCCAAGCACACAGCACATGGAAATGAGCCGGGCGGTCTTCTTTCCGATCATCATCATATACTCATCCAAAGTCACATCTGTGCGCTGCTCAAATTCCTTGTCGAACGCCTGTCCTTCACAGATATCCATAACCCCGTCAGTGAAAATTTTCAGCACATGCCGTACGTCGACTTCCTCGATATTGAGCAGCACCTTATATGCCAGGGCCAGCAGCCCGTCGCCGGAGAGGATTGCTGTGCTGATATCCCACTTGGTGTGGACTGTAGGCCGGCCGCGACGCTGATTGTCCCTGTCCATAATGTCGTCGTGTACCAGGGTAAAATTGTGCAGGATTTCGAGCGCAACCCCGGTGTCAAGAGCCGCATGGGTATTCCCCCCGTATGCGTCCGCAACCAGCATCACGAGCACCGGGCGGATGCGTTTGCCACCGGATTCCAGGACGTACTGCATCGGCGTGTAGAGCGACTCCGGGGATCCGTACGAACCTGCGATTTCCATCAGCCGTTCGTGAATATCCCGCCGGAATCCTTCAACGATATCTTTGGATTGTAACGCGGTGATTGTGCTCATCAGATCATTTATCGATATTCACAGTTTGATTTGCTGATATCCGGAAAATTCACCCCAAACGGTATCAGTATTCCACCTTCAGCTCACCGAATTCCTGTAATTTCCCGATGACTAAATCACGGATCTCCTCGAGACGCTCCCGTGTTTTGGCCTCGAATCGGCAGACGATCACCGGCTGAGTATTTGACGACCGGACCAGTCCCCAGCCGTCACCAAATTTTATGCGAATGCCGTCCACGTCGATATGATCGTATTTTTGGGCGAAGTAGTTCTGTGCTTTCTCTGCAATTTTGAACTTTTCGGCATCGCTGGGACACTCCATACGGATTTCCGGCGTGCTTTCGTACTGGGGCAGTTCCGCCATAATTTCCGAGAGTGACTTCTCGGACCGGCTGAGAGTCTGCAGTACACGCGCGGAGACATAAATCGCGTCATCATATCCATAGTAATCATCGGCAAAAAACAGATGGCCGCTCATTTCCCCGCCGAAAGGCGCCCTGCTCTCCTTCATCTTCTGCTTAATGAGCGAGTGACCGGTTTTCCACATCACCGGCGTGCCGCCTTTGTTGGCAATCTCCTGTTCCAGCGCCTGCGAGCACTTCACATCGAAAATTATCTCTTCGTTATCGGCGATCACCTCATCGAGAAAAAGAGTCATCAGGTAATCCGCCCAGACGATTTCGCCTTGATCGTCGATCACGCCGACCCGGTCGGCGTCGCCATCATACGCAATACCGACATCGTAGTCACCCTCTTTGACCGTTTTGATGAGATCAGCGACATTTTTCTTCACCGTGGGGTCCGGATGATGGTTCGGAAACGTTGGATCGACATCGCAGTATAATTCAGTCAACTCAATGTTATCCAGCCGCCTGAAAACCGTGGGAGCGGCGAGCACCCCGGCGGCATTTCCGCAGTCCAGGGCCACTTTAAGCGGCTTTTCTATGGCGATTTTACTGACGACCATATCGATGTAATCATCAAGGATCGCCTGCTTCGTACGTTTGCCTTTACCGGCTTCATAATCTTCGGCTTCTATTAATTCACGAATTGTCTGAATCTGTTCGCCATAGACCGCGCCCTGGTTAAAAGACATTTTAAACCCGTTATATTCCGGCGGGTTATGGCTGCCGGTAATCTGGACTGCACCGTCGATATCCAGATGATAGAGCGCAAAATAATTGGCAGGCGTCGGCAGAATACCGATATCAATTACATCAACACCAGTCGATGTAACACCCTCAGCGAATTGCTCCTTAAGATGGGGTGAAGTCTCCCGCACATCCCCGCTCAGAGCAATCGTTTTTCCACCCTGGCGTTTTGCCCAGGTTCCGAAGCCCTTCCCAAGCGCCAGAACAACATCATCGGTAAAATCTTCGGCCACTTTTCCCCGTATATCGTACTCCCGAAAAATAAAAGTGTTCATATCCATAATGTTTCCTTTCAGATTACAGCGTTAATTTTCCCAATACCAATGATCGTTCAGCTCCCGTAACTCCGGGCATATTCCCGGGAACTCCCTTCAGGTACGCTCTGGCAAACACGGCAAATCCCACGGATTCTTTCGCATTCTCAGAGAGACTGTATTCATTGCTCGAACCGATCTCTGCGGAGGGGAAATACGATCCAAGCCGCTCCATAATATACGGATTGTGCGCTCCACCTCCTCCAACGATGACATGATTTATGTGATCCGGACTTTGCCAGAATTGCTCTATATTTTGTGCAATTGACGCTACCGTCCATTCAGAAGCTGTGGCAATCAAATCGCATTTCTCCTCCTGACTCGGTTCTCCATCGTCCCAAAATAATTGTTTTATGTATGCATCCGAATAGAGTTCCCTGCCGGTAGATTTCGGCGGCGGCTGAACAATAAACTCTTCCTGGAGCAAATCTTCCAGTAAATCTTTGTTTACTTTACCTTTCTGCGCCCAGACTCCATCCCTGTCATATAGTTTCTGTCCGTCGGTAAATTGCCGCATCAGTGTGTTCACCACCATATTACCAGGGCCTGTATCCCAGCCGGTAACTGCCCCCTGCTCGATTCCCTCTGTGATACACGTAACGTTGGCAATCCCACCGATGTTCAATGCGATAGTGTGCCCGGGCAAATCCCGATACAGTAACCAATCCAAAAACGGGATCAGCGGCGCGCCGGTCCCACCGACGGCAATGTCGTGCTCCCGAAAATTGCTGACTACCGGAATTCCGGTCTTTGAAGCAAGCACTGCTGGCTCCCCCAGTTGCAGGGTCGATTGTCCGGATACATGCCAAACTGTTTGGCCGTGGGAACCGATACAGTTGACAGAATCAGCCTGTAATTTATGGTTTTCCAGAAACTCCACCACCATATTTACCCATTTATTACCGAGGATAAAATTAATGTCACAGATCTTCTCAGCATCACCGTTAATCGCTTCCAGAATTTTATTCTGTAATACATCAGAATATTCGAAAGTGTCGAAGGCCTCGACCTGGAACGACTCCATTTTATCATTGTCCCAGACGACTGAGACAATATCCAGTCCGTCAAGCGAAGTCCCGGACATCAGTCCCAGAATTCGCACCGGCCTCTGTTGTAATCGCGGCAACGCCCTTTTCATGGACTTGATACCGCGTTAATAGCCTGACGCAACATTCCCTGATGCTTTTCCAGCAACTCCTGCGAACGCTGGAAATCGACATCGGCGAGTGTCATAAGAATGGCATTCTTTACCTTGTATTCCGCCGCTTCCAGCACCTCTGTGACCTTGTCGCGGTCAACTCCCGTTACTTCCATCACAATTCGCTGCGACCGATCGATAAGTTTCTTGTTGACGGCGGTCAAATCCACCATGAGATTACCATAGACTTTGCCCAGTTTAATCATCGCAGCTGTGGTAATCATATTCAGGACTAACTTGGTGGCAGTCCCGGCCTTCATCCTGGTCGAGCCGGTAATGACTTCCGGCCCGACAATCGGATTGATCAGAATATCCGTTACCACTTCTTCTTCGAGGTGTTCCACCGGATTACAGATCAATGCTATCGTCGGAATGCCCTGCTCTTTGGCATATTTCAACGCTCCCAGCACATACGGCGTCCGGCCGCTGGTGGCGATTCCGCACACCACGTCGCCAGTGTCCACACCATTATCGCGGAGCGCCTGTGCGCCATCTTCCTCGTAATCCTCGGCGCCCTCGATACTCCGGACAAGCGCCTCTTTTCCGCCCGCAATAATTCCCTGCACCTGTTCAGGATCGGAGCGATATGTCGGCGGACATTCGGAGGCATCGAGCACACCCAGTCGTCCACTGGTTCCTGCGCCAACATAAAACAGGCTCCCTCCGGCCCGTAATTGGTTAGTCACCACATCAACTGCTTCAGTGATTTCCGGGATGGTCTCTTCGACGGCATACGGTACCTTTTTGTCCTCGTCATTTATCCGCCGGAGCATCTCCTCCGTGGAGAGCGTATCAATATCCTTTGTGCGCTCATTTCGCTGCTCAGTTACAAGTCCTTTAGCCCCTGCCATCCAACAATCTCCATCATATAAAACTGGTTCAAATAAATCGGATAAAAATTAGACCAACCGCCATAGAATTACAACCGAAAAGGCCTGTGTATGCAAGCGATCAGAAAAGTATGAGAAGGATATCATACCACCTGCCTGAGTATCTCAGTTCTCTGCTCTCTCTGCTCCTGATCGATGAAAAGAGTGATAATATCGAAGATATCCCAGACGATATTTGGCTCGCCACCAAGATTGGAAAATCCCCGCACATGTGACATGAGTTGGCGCTCATAGCCTGTGATCATCAGTATCGACAGAATGGCGATTTCACGCCGTTGCGGAGACAAAGGCACCCGACTCAAAACCCGGCCATACCCGTGTTCGATCATCCAGTCTGTTAACGCCGGATGGAGTCGATCCGTGAATTTTACAAGGGACGAATAATGTTCCCGATAGATTTGACTGCACAATTCTTCACCTGATTTTCTATGATCCCCGCTTTCGGATTGCTTATCATCGCTAACATCCTGTGGCAGCGGACAGACCTGGTGCGCTATGCGCAGCGCTTCTATCATCGCCGGGAAGCCCAGAAACAGATGGCTCTGTAACAATACTTCATACATAGATTCTGTCGGCAGGTCGTGGTATTTTACCGATGCAATGCAAAAGTGGAGCAGTTCGTCGTGCTTCAGTGCGATGGCGACAGCGCAGAGCACATGATGAAGATCTCCCCGTGGAAGACCCGAATCGGTCAATTTTTCATCCAGTGATTCCGCGAGGTCGGCGGCTGCGAACATCGTTGGGTGGACTTTTCGATAGTCGGGATAGAAGCGCCGGAAATAAGCCATTAGTGGTATACCTGTTGATTTTTGTGGAAACCCATCATATAATATTGACCAATTCAACGTAAGTTGCAACGGCCATGATTCTCGAAATATCACTCGCAGTCATCGGATTGATACTCTCAGCCTTTTTCTCCGGAGCTGAGATCGCGTTTGTATCTGCAAATCCTATGCAGATTGAGGTGTGGAAGCGCCAGGAACTCCGGGGCGCCAAAGAGACCAGCTATCTGCTAAGCGAACCGGCCTCATTTTTAAATATCACCCTTATCGGGACGAATATTGCCAACATCATGGCGACCTCATTCGCCACGATTGTGCTTATTCAGTATTTCAGCGAAGGTGTGGTTATTCTGCTTACAGCGCTTGTTATCTTAACATTTGGTGAAATTCTGCCGAAGACGATCTTCCGGGAGCGCGCCAATACTCTGGCCCTGCGGATCACTCCTTTGCTCTATATGATGCGGTTGCCTCTGTATCCCTTTTTGAAGATCACCGGCTGGTACAGTCGTTTCTTAACGCGCAAAACACAGGACGAGACAACAATTACCGAGGCGTTTTCCAAAGATGATCTTCGGCTCCTGTTTACGCAGGTTGGCGATACGGATATCATAGACAAACATGAAAAGCGGTTCATAACCAAGCTGTTCTCCTTCGGACGCCAGACAGCCCGGGATGCGATGACACCCCGAACGGAGATATCCGCCATTGATTCCCATCGAACCATCGAGGAGACCATGCAGGTCTTTCTGGAATCGGGGCATTCGAAACTACCGGTCTACGAGAATACCATCGATAGGATCGTTGGCGTGGTGTTTCTCTATGATATTTTCGAGGATCACGATTCTCTGGATGAGATAATTAAAGAGGCGACGTTTGTCCCGGAAGCCAAAAATATCGGCGAACTCTTGCGTGAATTCCAGGAAAACAAGAACAGCATCGGTATTGTGATCGACGAGTACGGCGGAACTGCCGGGCTCATTACGGTGGAAGATATCGTTGAGGAGCTCTTTGGCGAATTCGAGGATGAGTTTGATTTCGATGAAATGAGCGTCAAAAAGATCGAGAACGGATACGTCATCAGTGGACGCGCCGAAATTGATTACCTGAACGAGACGCTCCATCTGGATATTCCGGGCGGCGAATACGAAACAATCGGCGGTTTCCTTGAAGATCGGCTTGGCCGGATACCCAGCACCGGCGAAGAAATTACCATCGGCGCCGA
>JAANXI010000046.1 GCA_018263365.1 Fidelibacterota bacterium
AGCGGTAATGTGATTCAGGCCTTGTGATTTGTTAAGCCATTCCGATATCTATCGGGATGGCTTTTTTAATATTCAAACCTACAAACTTTTATGACTTTCGTTGAATTCGGGCTAGTGACAGTAATAGGAATCGTAGCCGGGATCGTAAACACCATGGCCGGCGGCGGTTCGCTCCTGACGTTACCACTATTGATATTTTTAGGATTACCGGCGACACTGGCGAATGGAACAAATCGGGTCGCTGTTTTTTGTCAAAACCTCTCTGCTGTCGCCGGGTTTCGTCGGAAAGGCTTTAAAAATATCGAATACGGTCTGTTTTTGGCCGTTCCGGCAGTAATCGGCGCAATCGCAGGCGCATGGGTGGCGATCGATATCTCTGATACGGTTTTCGAACGGGTCCTGGGAATTCTCATGCTGGTGATGGTTGTCCTTATCCTGTGGAACCCAACCCGAAATATGAGCAGCAAGGGCGAAATCCTTACGAAAAAACGAAGATGGATGGCCGCCTTTTTCTTCCTGTTTGTTGGCTTTTACGGCGGATTTATCCAGGCCGGAGTCGGGATATTAGTGATCGCAACGTTAACCTTGGTGAACGGGTTTGACCTAGTAAAAACCAATAGCTACAAGGTGGTGATAAACAGCTTCTTCACCTTTATTGCGCTGATGATATTTGCCTTTCACAGCGAAGTCGACTGGATTGTCGGATTTTTACTGGCCATCGGAATGGGCATTGGCGGCTGGGTCGGCAGTCATCTGGCCGTTGAAAAAGGTGAGCCGCTCATCCGTGTTCTCCTGGTGATCGCCGTGGCGGGAATGGCCATCAAGCTCCTGACAGGACTCAGCTGGTAACGTACATTCCTTGCTTTCGATTTTTCCTGCCAGTAATTTTCCTAATTCATACAACCGGAACGAGATCGCATGGATAAACCAAACGTATTAAAAAATCTGCCGGGCGTTGATGTAGTGCTGAAGGGAATGGATGAGGGAGAATACCGGTTACCTCGTGCATATATTCTGGAAGTGATTCGAAGCGAAATTCAACGGCTCCGGGAAGAAATTCTGCAGTCTGATGACGACTTGCCTGAACCGGATTCTCTCAGAGAGCAGGTACTCAAAAATGTCGAAATGTGGTGCAAGAGTAGAAGCGCTGGTTCGCTGAAATCTGTGATAAATGCCACCGGGATTGTTTTACATACGGGCCTTGGGCGAGCCCCATTGTCTGAAATTACCATTGATGCTTTACACGAGGCAGCGCAGGGATATTCTAACCTGGAATTTGACGTGGATTCCGGGGAACGGGGCCAGCGCAATGATCATATCGAAGACCTGTTGTGCGCATTGACTGGCGCGGAATCAGGACTGTTGGTGAACAACAACGCCGCGGCGGTGATGCTGGCGCTCAATACGCTTTCCGAAGGTAAAAAAGCGATCATCTCCCGGGGACAACTGGTGGAGATCGGTGGCTCGTTCCGCATCCCGGATGTGATGGAAAAGTCCGGTGCGACAATGGTGGAGGTCGGCACGACAAATCGAACACATCTCAAGGATTATGAGAATGCCATAACTGATGATACTCACCTTATTTTGATTGCGCATACGAGCAACTTCAAGATCGAAGGATTTACTGCCAGTCCGGAGTTAACCGACCTTATCGAACTGGCACATTCGCACTCCATCCCGGTGATGTATGATCTCGGAAGCGGAGCATTGTTTGATATGGAACAATTCGGCCTCCCACCTGAACTCATGGTTTCGGATATCGTCGAAGCCGGAGTTGATGTCGTCACTTTTAGCGGAGATAAACTCATCGGCGGGCCGCAGGGTGGGTTAATCGTTGGCAAAAAAGAATATCTGGAGCGTATCAAGAAGAACCCGATGACCCGTGCGCTCCGCTGCGACAAACTTACCTACGCCGCCATGGAAGCGGCGCTCCAAACGTACACTTCCAGTGATGAACTGAAGCAAAACAATCAAACATACGCGTTGCTGACTCGTTCGGTCGAAGCATTGGAAGAGATAGGGACAACTGTCCTGAACGATCTGAATGCTGATACAATCATGGCGTTGGGACTGGAAATGGTTGACGCCGAAACCGAAGCAGGCAGCGGCTCGCTGCCAACGGAAAAAATGCCGAGTAAAGCATTGGTCATCCATACGGATACCTGGACACCGAATAAAATTATGCGATGGATGCGCAGCCGTGATTACCCGATTATCGGATATATCCAAAATGATCTCTGTTACTTTAATCTCCGCGCAATTTTGCCCGGTCAAATCGAACCTTTAACTAAAGCATTTACTGAATTAGCAAAGGTGATGAATTCCTGATGCAGCCGATTATCTGGGGGACAGCCGGACACATTGATCACGGGAAGACTGCGCTCATCGAAGCGCTGACTGGCACTAATACCGATCGCCTGCAGGAAGAGCAGGATCGGGGAGTGACAATCGACATCGGATTCGCCTTCCTTACCGATGAAATCTCCTTCATCGATGTCCCCGGACACGAAAAATTCGTGAAGAATATGGTCACCGGCGTCTCGACCATCGATGCGGCGCTGGTTGTCATCGCGGCAGATGATGGCGTGATGCCGCAGACCCGGGAGCATGTGGAGATCCTCGAATTGCTGGATGTCCAGAGCGGAATTATTGCGATGACCAAGACCGATATCGCCGAACCGGAGTGGATAGATTTGGTCGAAGAATCAATCGGCGAGTTCGTCGCCGGGACAGTTCTGGAGGATGCACAAATAATTCGGACCAGCGCAGAGAAGCGGGAAGGCATTGAGCAGTTACGCGATGCAATTCTGGACATCTCTACCAAGCTTCCGAGGCGTTTGGATCGAGGCATCCCAAGGTTACCCATCGACCGCGTCTTCAGCGTGAAGGGATTCGGGACGGTTGTGACCGGGAGCGTTCTCTCTGGAAAATTTCAAACCGACGATACCGTCGAAATTCTACCATCACGCCAGAAATCGAAAATCCGGGGGATACAAACGCACGGACACTCTGTCAAGACAGCCGGCATGAGCGAACGTGCGGCGCTGAATCTGGGTGGAGTGGAAACCGGCGATCTGGAGCGTGGCTTTCAGGTGACGAGCCCCGGATTTCTGACAGTCACGAATACGCTGTATACGTCCTGTCGAATCCTGTCCGGCTCGGAACATCCGTTGGAGCAGAATCAGCGGGTGCGGGTGCATCTAGGTACTACTGAGATTTTGGCGCGATGCTCAATTATCGATGGGCAGGAAATCAAACAGGGCGATGAAGGGTTTGTTAAACTCCGACTGGAAGATCAAACTGTTGCCACATCCGGAGATAAGTTTATTCTCCGGTTTTATTCGCCGATGCGAACCATTGGTGGCGGAACGGTGTTGATTCTGGAAGATCGACTTGAGAAAAACCGGAATGGATTAATAGATCTACTGAATGGGCTAGACACTTCGGATTTGCCCGAGATGATAGTCGGGCAGTTGAAATTAAGGCATCCTGCGTTACTATCTGTTGATGAGTTAAGTCGGCGGTTATTCTACGCGGATGCACTGCTTGAACCCTCTATTGCTGACCTGAAAAATGCATCCGCGATTTCCGCTTATGAAATCGATGGAACGATAAAATTCGGAATAAGGGATTTGCTGGAAGATGAAAAATTCCGGCTCAAGGAACGAATTGGAACCTATCAGCAAAAGCATCCGAAAGAGCCTGGCATACAAAAATCACAACTGGAACAGGAAACCGGACTGCCAGAGGAGACCTTCAGGGCATTGATTACGAAAATTATCGAAACCGGTGATATCGTTGAAGAGGGACCGATTCTCAGAACACCTGACCATGAAATCCGGCTTTCGTCTTCGGAGATGGAATTCAAAGAGAGGTTGGAGAACTATATCCGTGCGCAGGGATTTCAGCCGCCGGCGATTCATGATCTGGAGGACGAATTGGACATCTCTGGAAATGAACTACGCCAGTTCCTAAAAATTTTGCTCTACGAAAAAGCCGTTGAGCGCTTGCCGGGAGACCTGTATTTTCATGTTAAACAGACGGAGCAATTACGCGCGGAACTGGAGGAGTTTTTCCAGTCCAACGAGACGCTGACGGTGAGCGAATTCAAGGACATCACCGGATCGAGCCGGAAGTATACTATTCCGCTGCTCGAATATGCGGACCAGCGTGGATGGACGATGCGCGACGGGGAAGTCCGACGGAAACAGAATCTCTAAAAACTTGAGAACACAGATTAACACTGAAACAATGGATTTACACAGATAAAAGCCATTATAATCAGTGAAAATCTTCTGTTTTCGTGAATATCTGTGTTCTATTTCTTGAACGAATAGCTTAATCTGAAATATGGCGAAATCGCAATCTAACACCACGCCTCTCATGAGGCAGTATCAGAGCATCAAGAAGAAGCACCGGGACGCCGTGTTGTTGTTCCGGATGGGGGATTTTTACGAGACCTTCAACGAGGATGCGAAGGTTGCCTCGAAGGTGTTGGGAATTGCCCTGACGACCCGCTCCAACGGCAAGGCTGCCGAGGTGCCGCTGGCCGGATTTCCGCACCATGCCATGGAGGCGTATCTCCATAAACTGCTCAAAGCCGGACACAAGGTCGCCATCTGCGAGCAGGTGGAGGACCCGAAGCAGGCTACGGGCGTGGTGAAGCGCGATGTCGTCGAGGTCGTCACACCGGGAACCGCGGTTACGGACAAATTCCTCGACCACAAGCGGAACAACTTTCTCATGGCCGCGCTGATTGACGAGGACAGGGTCGGCACCGCCATCGTGGATGTCTCCACCGGCGAGTTCCAGGTGACCGAAACTCCCAGAGAGGACTTTAGCGATCTGGTCTCCGCGTATCAGCCCAGCGAATTCATCATCCCGGCGCTACAGCTGGACGATTTCCATCAGATGCTTCCGGCGTATCACGGTATTTTTTCTGATCTCGAAGATTGGATTTTCTCCATGGATTACGCCATGGAGCAGATCGAGAATTATTTCCAGGTCACCACGGTGAAAGGGTTCGGCATCGAAGATATGCCGCTGGCAACCAGAGCCGGTGGGGTAATTCTCCATTACATCCAGGAAAACTACCAGCGACAACTGAAGCATATCACCGGGATCAGCCGGCGCTCAAGCGAGATGTTCGTGGGACTGGACAGCGCAACCATCCGCAATCTTGAGCTATTCGAGTCGATTCGCGGCGGTGGAGTTGAGGGGACACTGCTCTCAGTCATCGACGAAACGGTGACCGCGGCAGGCGGACGCAAATTGCGCCAGTGGATCGCCCAGCCACTCAAGGATTTGGATACGATTAAGCAGCGTCAGTCTGTCATCAAGCCGGTCTACGAATCCGAGACCCTTCGCGAAAACCTTCAGGACCATCTGGAGGAGGTGAGTGACCTGGAGCGCATTCTGTCGCGTCTGAGCACCGGGCGGGCCAATCCGAAGGAGGTCGTGAGCCTGAAACGCACGCTCCAGCAGGTGGAGCCGCTGGCCGAAATACTGGAAGAGACGGACAACGGCTCATTGATGAGTTTCATCGATCAATTTCCGGATATGAGCGGACTCATCGAATATATAGACACAGCGGTCGTGAACGATCCGCCGCAAAAGTTGCAGGAGGGCGGTATTATTGAAGATGGATACCACGATGAATTGGATGACTTGCGCAGCGTCGCCTACCATGGTAAAGAATGGATTGCCGAAACCCAGCAGAAGGAGCGGGAAAAACTGGATATCCCATCGCTGAAAATCGGGTATAACAAAGTCTTCGGCTATTACATCGAAGTGACGAAAACGCATACCGAAAAGATACCCGAGGACTACATACGGAAGCAGACGCTTGTCAACTCCGAGCGATACATCACTGAGGATTTGAAGGAATACGAGGAAAAAATTCTCGGAGCGGAGGAGAAAATCGAATCCCTGGAATACGAGATCTTCCAGGAAATCCGCGAGCACATCGTGACCTTTGCAAAAGAGATCCAGCAGACGGCGGAATTGTTGTCCCAACTGGATTGCTATGTCGGACTGGCGGAAACCGCCCGGAAGCGAAAGTTCGTCCAACCGAACGTGGAGATCAGCGATCATATTAAAATTGTCGATGGCCGTCATCCGGTGGTTGAGGACCTTTTGCCGCCTGGGGAAGAGTTCATTGCCAACGATTATGACGCGGACAACACCGAGCGACAGGTACAGCTGGTGACCGGGCCGAATATGTCCGGGAAATCCACGTATTTGCGACAGGTTGGATTAATTGTCCTGCTTGCACAAATGGGTTCCTGGGTACCGGCAAAGTCAGCAATTATTGGCATCGTTGACAAGATATTCACCCGCGTAGGGGCCAGCGATAACCTGGCTGGCGGCGAGTCGACATTTCTCGTGGAAATGAACGAAACGACAAATATTCTGAACAATGCCACGCCCCAAAGCCTGATTATACTTGATGAGATCGGGAGGGGAACCTCCACGTATGATGGCCTCTCCATCGCCTGGGCGGTGACAGAATTTCTACATAATACTGAAAGTGTAGCGGCGAAGACATTATTTGCGACGCATTATCACGAACTTGTGGAGCTGGAAGAGGTGCTGGAGCGCGTCATCAACCTGAATGTGGCAGTGAAAGAATACGGCGACAAGATCGTCTTTCTCCGCAAAATCGTTCCCGGTGGGTGCGATCACAGTTACGGCATCCACGTGGCGAAACTGGCGGGCGTTCCGGATGTAGTGATCAACCGCGCCAATGAAATACTGCATCATCTGGAGGAACACGAAGCGGCGAACATAGAGACGGAGAAACAATTTACTCCGCCTGCCCCGACCTCGCAGATGAGCCTGTTCGAAGAACAGGAGCAGAAACTGCGGGAAGAGTTGTCAGAAATTGACGTCAACAAAATGACCCCCATGGAAGCCTTGAAAAAACTGGACGAAATGAAAAAGGAAGTCGGCCTGTAGGAACAAAACCGGCTGGAAGAAGTTGAAAGTCCTATTGCAATTTCAAAAGAATAGATATCATCGGAAAATCCTGTGAGAAATCGTTTCCCTCTGAAAAATATTGTTTTAGCATTGGTGGCTCTTGTCATTCTCCCGACCACTGGTTCTGCCATTGAGGTGGCTAAGTACGGATCCGATTACACCGGCAAGGGCGTTGGCGTGCGCATCCTTTCCATGGGCGGCGCGGGCACAGCGACGGTCAATGATGTTTCAGCAGGCTTCTGGAATCCGGCGAAGATGCACCTGGCGCCGCTGAAAAATATCGGATTTATGCATACCGAATCGTTTGCCGGAGCCGTAAACTTTGACTATGCTGCCGGGCGGTTGCCGACAGAGGATCATCACCTGGGATTAACGCTGATGCGCACCGGAGTGGATGATATTCCAAATACGCAGAACGCCCTCAAGGATTACGGTAAAGATGGTCTGCCGAATACAGGTGATGCCGGGGAGGGCAACGGCGTGTTCGATACGTTTCCGGATGGTTCATCCGAGCGCATCGATGAGAGCGCGATTACCTATTTTAATTCGAGTCAGTATACGTTACTACTGAGTTAT
>JAANXI010000047.1 GCA_018263365.1 Fidelibacterota bacterium
TCCGGGAGTATCACAATGGAAATTTCCTTTTTAACAGCAGCGGCGGCGGCATCCAGACTACGCTTTGCTTCGGATAAATTGGCGCGCTCAATCGGGATATTGCCCAGGCGCTTCACCATCCAGCCCCAGAGCGGCCAGCTGAAATGCTCTGCTGCCTCCACGCCCCGCTTCACACCGGGAATAAATCCTCCCAGCACAAACACATCAAAGATATTGACGTGGTTGGCCATGTAAATATAGGTGGCATCCTCATCTACATTTTCATAGCCCTCTGTTGTGACATGAATTCCGATGAGCGCCAGAAAAATCCGGCATCCCTGGATAATAACCTGCTCGTACTTGCCCACCGGGAACAGCACAGCGGCAATGAGCACCACCAGAATCAGGACAATACCGCAGAACCCGCCCCACAAATACAGCAATCCCGTCGTCACCCATTTGATAATATCTGTCATGCGGAATCCCGATAGTAGACTTCCAGCGCACCCGGCTCAATGCCGACTTCAATGGGCGTGCGGCCAAAGATTTCGCCATCCGGGATGAGCACCTTTGGCTCTTCCGTCCACAATTTTACCGATTTAACTTTGTAGACGTCGATCTCATCCATTTCAGTATGCGTTCCCTTAAACACCTTCGGAAAAGCGGTTAACAATCTCCTGCGGTTCAGCTTACGACAGACCACCATATCCAGATAGCCGTCATCGATTTCCGCATCCGGGGCCATTAGCATATCGGCAGCAGTGTACCGCGTATTGCAAAACTCGACAAATGTCCCTTCCAGATCGAACTGATCGCCGTTCATCTCGAAATGCATGTGATGGGATTTCAGAAAGATAGACTCCCAGAGCACACCCAGAGTATACGCCATCTCCCCCATGCCCTTTACTTTCACTGAAAAATTCCCAACCTCGGCGACAAAGCCGACGCCGATCACATTAAGAAAATAATACGTCTGATGATCCATCAGAAAGGTGCCAACGTCCACCCAGTGTGTTCGCCCTACAGCAATGGTCTCCACAGCAGCCTCGATATCCCGGACGCCGGCCGTGTCCCACGCGCCGGCATTCCCTGTGCCCAGGGGGACAATCCCTAACGGTTTGCGATCAGCCTCCGGATGGCACATCAGTCCGTTAATGATATGATACACCGTGCCGTCGCCACCCGCGGCGACCAAAGCGTCGTACTCCCCGAACTGCGATTGCTCGGCGATCTCTATCGCATGCTCGTGATATTCCGTCACCGCCAAATCCACGGTAATTTTATGACTGCGAAATACGCGTAACACATGCTCCAGTTCCTTCCGGCCTTTGCCGTGCCCGGCCGTCGGATTGATGATCATTTTCACGTGTTGCACCCTGGATTCGCTCATATCTCCCGCTCCATTCTTCGTTCCAGCCGGTTCATGCGGTACTGCAACGCCTCCGCATCGTCCTCCCGGTGATCAGGGACCAACTTCAGCGCGGTCTTCACAATTTCCGCCGCTTTGGTATAATTTTTTGTCTGATGCTCGTAATATTTTGCCAATTCCTCATACGGCTCCAGAGTAAAAACCGGCATAACATTCATCTGCTCTTCCCAGAGATGGATCGCGGCGTGCCAGTTTTCCCGGCGCTTTTCCAACGATGCCATCCGAGAGAGAATTTCCAGTTGCCTGTTATTTGATACCGGCTCCTTCAACGCCTTTTGATAGCATTCCAGCGCTTTCTCAGTCCGATCATACCGCTCGTAAATCCGTGCCCGGCTGAACATCGTCAACCCATTTTCCTGCGGAATGCTCCGGACTTCATGGAAGTTCTGTTCGAGCATTGTGGTGACGCCAACCAGGGAGACAATATCCAGTTTATTGTGCTCAAAAACGCCGGCAATTTCCGTGGGATCGCCGGTGCGGATAAAATCGAAGTAAATACCCGGCACTTCTTCGCCCGGCGTATCATTTTCTCTGGAGAACTCCAGGATTTCCCGTTCCAGGGTCTGGAGCTTGCAGTTGTCCAGCGTCAGATTCCAGAGATTCCGGCTGGGATGGAGTAAGTCCAGATGCGGAATATCATCGAACGGACTGGATTGTGCGTGCATTGCATAGCGGGTATTCATGAGGTTCACATCGAAACTTTTTCCGTTGAACGAGACTAATAGTGATGCATTTTGGACGCACTCACGCAGCAGGTCCAGCATCCCTTCTTCCTTGGCATAACTGTCCACAAACAGCTGGTCGACCACAAACTGATCGTCGTGAAAGTATCCCAGTCCGATCATGAACACATAGGTCCCGGTGCCGCCGCTCAGTCCGGAGGCTTCAGTATCGAAAAAGAGGGCTTCGTTCAGATTGACGTCAGCGGGAGTCTCAACCTTACCCAGTTTCAGTAACCGTTCTGGGCGGACCTGAAAAAACTCCTCGAGCAGGCTGTTCCCGTGGAGAGAATCCAACGGAAACGTGGCGCGCGCCCGGTAAATATCCCCGTAATGCGTGTTGACGTATTCGCCGGGGATTAACTCTTCCAGGCGTTCATGCGCCCGTACCACGGATTCTTCGACAAAATATTTTTGTCCCGTATCGTCCGGGGAACTCTCCCGATTGTACAGCCGGTTCAGTCTGTCCCGTATCGAGGAACTGCCCGGAGAATCTGAGCCGGAACCGTCAGATCGCAGTTGATCGAGTTGTCTTTTGATGTCGGACATGGTTTTACCTCAGGAAAGCAGTAATGTATGGTCACACGGAAGAAAGACAAAAATAAAATTTTCCGTATCCGGTGGCGGAAATATTGTTTTTCCATCCAAAGTGCGGGTTCTAACCCGATTTTCCCAGGGATTTCGCGAGCTCCCGAATATGTTCCGGCGATGATCCGCAACACGCGCCGATTAAAATAAGGGAATCTTTGGGCCAGGCATCTACTTCATTCACATAGTCGGGCGGAGATTGAATCTCCGAAATATCACCACCCTGCTCCGGCTCGGAGAATCCCAGGTTGGCGTATCCGCCTAATTGGGTAGGAATTTGTCCGGCATACCTTTTCAGGATTGCAGTGATGATCTCCGGACTGGTGCAATTCACCAAAATCCCGGTGGGATTATATTCGGCTATTCCATCGATTGCGTCACGAATCGGTTCTCCGCTGAGCAATTCATCTTCCGATTGCGCGATAAGCGACACGAAAAACGGAAGACCGATCTCCGAACCGACCTGCGCGCAGATTGCCGCCTCCCGGACAGAATTCATGGTTTCGAACAACAGGCAATCCGCCCCGGCGTCCGCGAGCCAGCCAGCCTGGTTCCGATGTTCCGAATACAGCGTTTCATTGTCCGGTACTAAGTCGGGGCGGTAGCAATCCTCTACCGGCGCTATCGAACCTGCAACAAATCGATTTTTGCGGTCACCGATTGCATCTCTGGCGCATCGAACTGCCAGATAATTCAACTTCCGGGCGAGTTCCGGTTTTCCAATCTGGCCGTAGACATACTCTGTCGTCCGGAAAGTGACCGTCGTCAGCAGTTCGGCGCCGGCCTCAAGATATTCCCGATGAGTGTCCGTGATGACCTCGCGCTGTTCCTCCAGCACCTTCGCCGACCAGACCGGAGCGGGTAATTCGTAGCCGCGCTCAGTCAATAATGTGCCCATAGCGCCATCCAGGAGAATGGGCTTGTGTCGGTGAAGATATTCGGTAAATTTCATTAGTTATATTATATCAACTGGAACTTCAGACAGCAAGCACCTAGAAAGTGAATCTGGATTTTGAGGAGATAATCACACCTCCATCCCTCTAACTTCCTTTTCTGAAGCGGGAGGGAAACGGGGTTTTCAACCTCTGTTCCCCTCTTTTGATAGCCGTAAATCCCGGGTTGGTTTCCGGGAGAGGGATTCATGGGTGTGCTGAGTTAGAAATACATTACCAATTTTTAATTCACATCTACCGCTGAATCGTCTCCGTGACGAACTGCCCCACCAGCCATGCCGCAACCAGACAGAGTGCGCCGCCCAGTATAAACGGCGACTGGAAGCTGACAAATCCGGACATCACCCCTGCCATCACTGGCCCGGCGGCTATGCCGAGTCCGAAAGACATGGTCACAATGCTCATCTGAGTCCCGGAACTTCCTTCCCGGGCTTTATCTCCGGCGATGGCGAAGATCGGCGCCGAAATACCAGCCATGCCAACACCCTGGGCTAAACGCGCCACCACCAATTGCCCTGTCGTATCCACAAATCCCAGCCAGATGGTAGTCGGAGCCAGAATTATAAATCCCAGCACGATCACAATTTTTCTTCCCCAGATATCGGCGGCTTTCCCCAGCGGGATTTGCAGGAATACCCGGCTGATTGTCAGGGCGGAAAAGGCCACGCCGAATCCGATGGCAGTCTGGGAGAGCCGGTGATTGAATTCGTTCTCCAGCGCGACCATCATGGAGATCGCGGCAGCCATGATAATCGAGGCAATGCCCAAAATGATAAACTCGCCGCTAATGGAATCTTTGAAACTGGGTATATTCCGGACTTTTGATGCATCGGTCTCCAGTTTCTCCGGTTCGCGAACCATCAGATACACAATGAACGCCCCCAGAATTGACAAGACGCCCACCACGTAAAACGCGACTTTAAATCCGAAATGCACCTGAAGAACGCCTCCAAGTAAAGGGCCGGTGGCGAATCCCACCATCCGCATTGTGGTAAATATTCCCATGGCGCCGCCCCGGGATCGCTTTTCCGTGTACTCGGACATTAGCGAGAGCGTGGCCGGAATGGTCAGGGCGAATCCAATCCCCTGCACCGCCCGGATGATGACCAGGTGCAGGAATTGTTCGGCTTCGGCGAACACAAACGTCGCCACCCCCATCAGACCGAGTCCGACGACGATGAATATCTTACGGCGGTCCAGCCGATCGCTGGCGCGCCCGGCAAACGGCTGACTGAAAGAGCTGATGACTCCGAACGTCGCAATCAGAATCCCTACCAATGTCTCCACAGGAAAATGCAGATGTTCGGAAGGAATCGCAGCAACATATAGCGGTAAAATGATGATTAAAATACTATTGGCAAAAGCGTCAACAAACCGCGCAGAGGAGAGAGCCAGAACTTCCCGGTTAATTCCCAATGATTCAGCGAGTGTTCCCATTCGATCCTTTCAGTTTTTCACGAATCGGTAAAGTAACGGATTTCGAGGGAAAACGCGACGGAGGGTTACAAATTATTCTCCGGAAAAAAAAGATGCCATCTTTTGGAAAGATGGCATCTTTGGAACACTTTGATTATGTATCACAATTACCCCGAAAACTCATACCGTTCCAGCGGAATAACCGGCTGTTTTTCAATGAGGCGGCGATACAAATTCATTACGGTGGCTGTATCAAACTCACAGTACTGCTTAATGGCGTCTAATTTACCGTCCTTGAAATACTGGAAAACCATCGAGCCGTCGAGTTCATCCTTGGGATTGGGCATTTCCACGATATTTGCCAGGACATTCAGCGGCTTCACTTTGGTGTAATCCCAGTTCGCCCAGATCTGCATCAGATCAAAGTGCGGTGACGTCCGGTAACGCGCCAGTGTATTCAGACGGCCGTCCGCTTCTTCGATTCGATTATTCGCATAGCGCTGCAACAGAAACGGGATATCAAAACTCAGCCCGTTATAGTGAAGATAATCGCCGCGAAAATTTTCGATCACGTCATTAAATCCGGTGAGGACAGCTTCTTCATCTTTATGTATCACGGATTTCAGCCGGATGGAATCGGTTTCCTCATCGTATAATCCCATGGAGATGCAAATGACTTTTCCAAGATCGCCATCCAGGCTGGCCAATTTATTGTAGTCCCACACATCCTCCTCTTCCTTGGACGCGTTGATCTTCAGTAACTTTTTATCGGCCCACTCCTTTACCGTCGGCGAAAGATCGGCGTATTCTCTCTGAGGCACGGTTTCGATGTCAATTCCCATGATGGTTTTTTGCATGGTGGGCTCCTATATTGAATTAGTTTAAAGTTTTGACGAGTAGAGACGAGATAACGAAAGATGCCATCTTTTCGAAATGATGGCATCTTTTTATTGAATATTTTTCGACGCTAACATTCACCCGGCAATCTCATTAATCTGGCCGGCCAGTTCAAAATCGTTCTCCGTCAGTCCGCCCTCACTATGAGTGGTCAGGGACAGGGTTACGGTATTATAACTGATCTCGATATCCGGATGGTGATTCATGGTCTCGGCGGGATTCACGAGTTTATTGACGAATTCCATGGATTCGATGAAATTCCCGAATTCAAATGTGCGGGTAATCGTCTCATCCTGACGTTCCCACCCTTCGAGATTATCAAGCTTTTTCTTAATTGCATCATCGCTTAAAAGTTCTGGCATAACGAACCTCCTTTGTCAATTTATAAAACCATTCCACTTATTATTTACTTTACATACTCATCAAACCAATCACAAATCGCCTCCAAACGTCCCACTCGCCGATCCGGGCGGCCGCTCCGGGAAAGTTCGTGCGACTCCTCAGGAAACCGTAAAAACTCTGTAGTCTTATCCTGCATTTTCAGGGCAGTGTACAGTTGTTCTGCCTGTTCTACAGGACAACGCAGATCTTCTTCCGAATGGATAATCAGCAGTGGCGTTTCAATCTTGTGGACATACGTTAATGGCGACATCCGGCGATAACCCTCCGGGTTTTCCCAGATGTACCCGCCGAATTCCATCTTATCTGCAAAACCAAAATCTGACGTGCCAGCCATACTCTCCAGATTCACTACGCTCCGCTGTGTCACCGCGGCTTTGAAATGGTCCGTATGACCCACAATCCAGTTCGTCATGTACCCGCCATAACTGCCGCCAGTCACACCTGCCTGTGCAGCATCGAAGAAGTCAAACTCGCTGAAATATTCTGCCACGGTCATGCAATCCACATAATCTTTTACGCCCCATTCGTTGGTGATGGCGCGGGCGAACTCCTCACTGTAGCCCTGGCTTCCGCTGGGATTGCAGTAGTACACGGCATGTCCCCGGGAAGTGAGCAGCTGGAACTCAAAAAAGAATGAGTCTCCGTACATACCCCGCGGACCGCCGTGGATTTCCATCACATTCGGATACTGCTTTCCCGCCTCGAAACCCACCGGTTTCATCAGCCAGCTCTGGATTTTTCCGTTCGGGCCTTCCACCCAATGCTCCTCCGGCTTGACCACTCCTCTGTTCTCCAACAGATCATCATTATGGAAGGTGATTCTTTGCCAAATTTCATCATCCATAATTAATAAATGAACCTCAGCGGGGCTAACAGCTGTTGCCCTGATGCACGCCAGCATCGAGTGGTCATCATCAAACGTGACGGAATTAATATCGCCGTTCCCGATATGAAAGGGCTCAAAACTTCCTGTGGCGACGGCATATCTGTAGATGTGAATACTCCCTTCATTGCTCACGGGAACGCAGATATACTCCCCGTCTTTCGACCAGACTGGTCTGCCCTCAAACGACGCGCCTCCCATATCATGAATCAGGTTATTACCGATAGTTCTGTCAAAATCAGGATTGACATTTTGTGGAGATTCGCTGCCGTCAGTCGGCGCCAGCCAGAGATGATAATGCGCCGCTCCCCACGCCTCTTCCGGATCGGTGTGGCCCACATACGCCGCGGTTTGCCCGTCCGGCGAGACCTGCGGCATAGAGGCCGGGCCTTCCTCCTGACTGGGAATTTCGGTTGCCGACTCCTCATCCAGGCGCTGGATGTAGAGCCGGTCTCCGTTCAAATCAAAGTCCTCCGACTCGGTCGGATTCGCTCCAAAGACGATGGCATCGGAGTCCGGCATCCACGAGAGGGAATTATGGTTGGATTCCGTATCCGTCAGCTGGGTTGCTTCACCGGAATCAGTGTCTACAATGTAAATTTGACCATATTCATCATCGATAAAACCTTTGCCCTGCATCTTGTACCACTTTTTGGTTATCCGGCGGACAATCCGCTCTTCTGGTTTCCCGTCGTCATCCGTGGGGGCGGTGGATTTCACATAGACGATGGCGATTTTTGTTCCGTCCGGCGACCAGGTGAACTCCCGAATTTCTCCCCGATCGAGCTCTGTCAGTTGTTTCGCCTCACCGCCATCTCTGGGGAGGAGATATATTTGCGGTATTTCCTCGTTCCGGTCGGAGATAAAAGCGATCCTTGAATCGTCCGGCGACCATTTCGGCGAAAAACTCTTCGATTTCCCGTAGGTCATCTGTCTGGGTTCCGATTCCCCGTCGGTTTTTACTATCCAAAGGTGGGAGAAGTACTTTTTATGTTCCTCCTGCTCCACGGTTTTATCGACGTACACCACTTCATCGCCGCCGTGGGAAATCTCCGGCGAACTGATGAAACGCAACTGGTACAGATCTTCTGCGGTGAACGGTGCTTTGCTCATGGAAAAGTCCTTTCCTTCTACGCTTGTTACTCCAGCCTCATGACGGCATAATATCCGAAATGGTCCGACGGATACACGCCATTTTGTGCTCTATCGCCGAATAAACCGACCTTGCGGATCTCCAATTGGCCATCGTTCGGCTTGTACCACACATAATCGATCCGCCGGGTGGTCATGTCCGCCTCCCACCGGATTTTTTCCGCTACAGAAGCGTCAGGGGCTGGGCGATGGTAGTGTTCCCGAATATTCGTATTCTCCATGGGATTCCAGGTGTACATCGGTTTCTGTCCGACTTGTTTATACGTATCAATAAATCCCAGCGATGCCAGTTCATCCGCCTCTCCGGAATTCGGTGTAAAATTAAAATCTCCCGCAAAGATGACCGGGAAGCCATCCCTGGAATGTCCGTAAATAAACCTGGCCGCTCTGCCGATCTCCTGCATCCGCCGATCCTGATGTGTCTGAAATCGATCTCTCAGAGAAGTAAATTCCGCCGTCGATATTTTCCGGCTTTTCCACAGCGCCCGTAATTTATCCCGAAGTCCGGTTGCATAATCCGGCCCTGCATGAAGGTGGGTGTTATAAACATCGACTGTATCTCCGTCCCGGGAGATCCGGACCCCCATCACCTGGTTAATCTCCTCAAAATGAAATGTCACCCAGTTTGTGGAAAATCCTGCACCGGACAATTGAATTCGTCCCAGTGATTCCACTTCGAACTCGGGCTTCACAAGGATCGCATCACCTTCCCTGTAATTCACCGGAAGACCGATCGGGCCAACGCGAATGCCGCCCATGCCAACAAATCCATAGGCAGTGTAGCCAATTTCACTCGCCAATTTTCGGGCATAATCCGGAACAGGATTCACCTCCTGCAGACAGATAACATCCGGAGAAAGTTCTTTAAATTCGCTGACCAATATTTTGTACCGCTGATTCCGCCGGGCTTCGGTTTCATACTCGCCCATTTTCCAGACGCCTTCGTAATCCAGCCCCGACCAGACGTTGATGGTTAATACAGTTAACGACTGTTGAGCGAAGATTACAGACGGGAGTAGTATCAAGAAGAGGGCGGTCGTTTTTCGGATGGCCATATGTTGAAGTGTTATTGTGTTACCCTGTTATAGTTAACACCGTCATGTGTCCTGTCTCCGTTGTCTTCAGTCATGAATTTAAAACGCTTCACCTGTTGGTACTCCCCGTATTAGCGGGTTTTGTTCGTTGTTTGATATTCAGTGTTTTCGGTGTTTTTCAGTGTTTAATCTGCTTTTTCTTTGCGTGCGTCTTTGCGGCTCTGCGGTATTTTTTTTATCTGTGGTTTTCCACTATTTCCGCTTTAATTTGTTTCTGGAGGAGCCCCTCCCGGGGCGTGCTATTTATCCGACACCCGGTTTTCCAAGCAACCGAAACATATTCGTCTTGTACGCCTCCACGCCAGGCTGATTAAACGGGTTGACGTCCATTCTATATCCGGTGATTGCTACCGCCATTTCGAGGAAGTAAATCAACTCCCCGACGGTCTCTTCGGACAACTTGTCAACCGAAACGGTGAGGTTCGGCACACCGCCGTCGGTATGGGCCTGAGCGGTGCCTTGATACGCTTTTTCGTTAATCGCGTCGAAATCTTTACCGGCCAGATAGTTCAGGTTATCGGCGTTTTCATTGGATGCCTCAATTGTGATGGTATGATCAGAGTTTTTAACCGTAAGAAACGTCTCGAAGATGTTGCGCGGGCCGTCTTGAATCCACTGGCCAAGGCTGTGCAAGTCGGTGCTGAGCACCGCCGATGCCGGAAAGAGCCCCTTGCGGTCCTTTCCTTCGCTCTCGCCTGCGAGTTGCTTCCACCATTCGGTAAAATACTGTAACCGGGGATTGAAGGTCGAGAGAATCTCAATGGCTTTTCCCTGTTCATACAGTGAGTTGCGAACTGCAGCATATCGAAGAGAAGGATTTTCCGGGGAATCAGAAGTGGCCTGTTTCCGCATAGCGCCGGCGCCCCCCAATAACGCCTTAATATCAATCCCGGCCGCGGCGATGGGAAAGAGCCCCACCGGAGTCAGCACTGAATACCGTCCTCCCACATCATCCGGTATGGCAAACGTCTGATAGCCCTTCTGATCAGATAGTTCCCTGAGTGCACCTTTTGAACTATCTGTTGTAGCAATAATCCGCGAAGCCGATCCCTGTTCGCCATATCGCTCCTCATGCCACTTCCGCAGTACCCGGAATGCGATACCCGGCTCAGTCGTCGTCCCCGACTTGGAGATCGGATTCAGATACACTTCTTCTCGCTCATCGATAATATCCAAAATATGCTGCAGGTGATCTGCGCTGATGTTTTGCCCGGCGTATAATACGCTATCGGTGTACGGTTGCAGCGCCTCAATTACAGATTTATGTCCCAGGTATGATCCGCCGATCCCTATGCAGATTAGTGTGGCGTCCTTTTCCCGGATTCCGCTGGCGACCTCCTGAATTCTTTCCAGCGTGCCGGGCTCCTGCTGTGGCAGATCCAGCCACCCTAAATATTCCTTGCCCGGCCCACTCCTGTCCAGCACCGTGCGTAATGCGGGGCGAGTCTGTTCTCCTATCTTTTCAAATGCATTTTCCTCAATAAACGGATAAATATTCGCGAAATCGAGTTGAAGAGTCATTTTACCACCGTTTTAGTTTTCTTATCACATCTTCCTGCGGTCATGTCCCTACCTTTGTGTAAAAATGGAGAAGGTGTCACGCCGTTTGTATTTTTGAATGCATGAAGAATAATAACCACAAAGGAGTGACACCCAATGGCAAAAAAAGTACGACC
>JAANXI010000048.1 GCA_018263365.1 Fidelibacterota bacterium
ATCAACGAGAAATAGTACACTTCCGCCGGATCCGATATACTCGGCGAGCATGTTGAGTTCTTTATCGAAGAACTCAGTCTGTGGACCGGCGATCACTACAACAGAAGCATCGCCGGGAATGGAATCCTGGCCCGCCAGAAACAGATCGTTGGTAACATAGTTCTGTTCTTTAATGGCGTCAGCCGCGGACTTTAATCCACTGTTCCCGTTGTCCTCAATCGATTTTTCACCGTGTCCCGAGGTGAAATAGATATTTTTGGTCTCCTCCCGGGTCACCTTGATAATAGCGTTCGTCAGGTTCTGCTCGGTGTATTCATCGATCCGTTCGGTTTTTACACCCGATTCCACTACAATCGTCCCGAGATTCCGGATATTATATCGCTTGGCCACTTCCGGACTTTTATCCGGATCGACAAACCGCCAGTTGAACTTGCCGGAATACTGCTCGTATTCCCCCAGTCGATCTTCCAGATGCCGGCGATTGTTTTCCACGTCAAAAGCGATCGCCGTCACTTCCTGATCCAGATTTTTCAGGACTTTCACTGTCTGATCCGCCAGGGAGTACTGCCCGGCGGCGGTGGTATCTTTACGCCAATTGAATTTATTCAGGATCAGATTGGCGAAAATCACGATGATGAGCACGATAACGATGCCAAGCAGGCTGCTCATCCCATACTTTGTCGTTTTACGCCCAAAGAACTCAAAGAGATTTGACCAGTTGACCGCAATACCAGCGATAGTGAGTATTCCGCCCAGAATAAGCGAAATCAGTACCGGCGCGCTCCAGACTCCCAAAATCCAGCGAAGGACAAATCCGATGAGTACGAGCGCAATACCGATCCAAAATCCGTATCGTTTCAGTAAATCCATCGGTTTATCCCCTCCACTTTGTTGATTCAATGGATTGATATGTCAGAAAGACGGCGACGAACAGAAAACTGGCGTAATACACCAGGTGCGCGGTGTCGAATACGCCCTTGGTAAAGTCGTCCATGTGCTCGATGATCGAGAGATAGGACGCCAGCTCGCTGAACGCACCGCTTCCGCTGCCGAGCCATCCGATCATCCAGAGCAACATCATAATGGCGAATGTGCCCACCGCAGCGATTATCTGGTTTTCCGTAAAGGAGGAGATTAACACGCCGACTGAGACCGTTGCTGCTCCCAACAATAGCAATCCCAGATATCCCATGAGCATGGGCATGATTTCCGGATTCCCGAAAATCATCAATACCACGGGATACACCAGCGCAATGATGACCATAGATGTGTAGAGTGCGAAGGCCGCTGCGAATTTGCCGACAATCAACTGAGTGTTGCTGATCGGCGAGGTCAACAGCAGCTCCATCGTTCCGGATTTTTTATCCTCGGAGAATGATCGCATGGTAATCATCGGAATCATGAACAGCGCGATGATACTCATATTACCGAGCAGCGGCCGCACCATCATCTGGTTCACGTTGATGGTGATGGACCGCCCCATCTGCTGGGCCTGCATCATCGCCTGCATCTGCAGATTCAGGAACCGGGAGAGCAATGCGTAGAAGAAAAACCCGGAAATCGCAATAAACAGTGCGATGACCACGTATGCAATCGGTGAGGAGAAGTAGGATCGAGCGTCGCGTTTGAAAATTTCCCATGTATTTCTCATGCCTGCACCTCCTCTTCCGTCGTAAGTTCGAGGAAAATGTCTTCCAGCGTGAGCGAGATCTGCTTCAGTTCAAGCAGTCCCCAGTTCTTGTTCACGACTTCTCTGGCCACATCTTTGCGGATGTCTTTGCCAGGCTCACTGTCCACCCGCACTGCACAGATATTTTCACCGACAGAGGTTTCCGTGTCCAGCGACACGCTGGTCACGCCGTCCATCGTCTCCAGTGTTGCTTTTACATCGTCAAACGGTGCTTCGACCTGTAATTGCACTGTTTCGCCGCTCTTCAGACTTGCCATCAGATTGGTCGGCGTATCCTCCGCGACGATGCGCCCTTTGTTTATGATGACCACGCGTTCACTGGTCATGCTCACCTCCGGCAGGATGTGCGTGGACAGGATGATGGTGTGATCGTTACCGAGCTCCTTGATCAGGTCCCGGACTTCGATAATCTGTTTGGGATCCAGGCCGACCGTCGGTTCATCCAGCACCAACACTTCCGGATCGTGTATCAGCGCCTGCGCCAGGCCGACTCGCTGCCGAAATCCCTTGGACAATTTGCGGATAAGTCTGTATCGCATATCGCCCAGGGTTGTCAGTTCCACCACCCGATCGATTTCCCTGGGAATAGCAGATTTGTCAACGCCGTTGATTGCGGCGGTAAACGCCAGGTAATCTTCCACTTTCATATCCAGGTATAACGGTGGATTTTCCGGAAGATACCCGATCCGTTTTTTCACTTCCATGGCGTTCTCAAACACATCGTAGCCAGCGACCTTCACCTTTCCGGCCGTCGCAGGCATATAGCTGGTGATGATACGCATTGTGGTGGTTTTCCCGGCGGCATTCGGCCCCAGAAACCCCACAATTTCTCCCTTTTCCACAGTAAAGGAGACATCATCCACAGCCAGAGTCTGTCCATAACGTTTCGTCACGTTTTGCACTTCAATCACGGTGACTCTCCTTTGTTTTCTGTGAATGCATGTTCTGGTTCGATTTCTGATTCATCGGTGTCAGATGCTTCGTCTTCATCCTCGGATGTGGTTATCTCAATTTTGGTGGTATCGACAATGTGATATGCTTCGGATAATACGCGATCCGCCTCTTCCAATGATGGTTTATACTTGGCAAATTTCACCAGATCGGAGGTAGTTAACAGATCCGTCATTTCCTCAGAGATGTCCGGCTCAATGCGATGTTCCGGAAACGCCCGGATGACTTCGGTGCTGGTCATCTCCAGCGCCGGAATGAAAAAGCGATCCTCGAAATAGGCGCGAATAGTCTCGGATATTTCGCTGAAGTGCTGCTTCATTGCTCCCTTTTCCGGATACTCCGCTTTCTCTATTTTCCTCAGACGCTTATACGCTCTTTCATGCGCGGATTGCCGTCGTTCTGCCGGCGTCATCTCCGGTTCAGGCTCGGCGCCGCGTCTGTGGAGCCACCACCATACAGCGAGGAGTACAAAGATCAGTAAAATTGCGCCTATGCTAATCCACAGCCACGGGATTTCCGCAGGCAAATCCATTAACGGTTTGATATCCTTCAACCCCTGCGCATCAGGCGGGACCATCGAGAGGATGGTAATCGAAATGGGTTCGGACGAAAACTTCAGCGGCTTTTCGGCAGTATCCGGCGGGACGACCTGCACATTGACTGAGGGGATTGTGTAGCGGCCGGTGTCGTAGACAGCGAGAGAATATGTGACGCTCGACTGCGTCCTCCCGGATTTCCGCTTCACATCACGCACGGAAAAATCTTCGAGGTTTTGCACATCAGTCGGAGCGTTTAACGTATATCCTTTGGGATGTTCAGCATTGATGGAAAGGTGGAATACATCACCGATGTATCCTTGTGTTGTATCGATTGATGTATTGACCCGAACCTGTGAAAAAATTTGCAGCGGCAGGAAAAACAGTAATCCTGCAAGTATGACTGAAAAAGTGAATTGTCTCGTGGATAATTGCCTGTTTCTCACGGTAATCTTACGTTCATTTCTCTATTATCATCAGGATGCCATCGGGTTACCGCAGCCGACGTTCCCGCATTTTGAAAAATTTCATCACCGGTTCAATGTACGATTCACTGGTGCGAATTTGCACGGAATCCAGGTTCATCGAGGTAAAGAGGTTCTTCAATTCTTCTTCGCGGCTTTGCATCGCGGATTCAAACAGCGTGCGCAACTCCCGGTCGCTGGTATCCACGACCATTTCCTCGCCGGTTTCTGGATCGCGGACTCTCAGCAGCCCCACATCCGGTAGAGCCTGCTCTTTCGGATCGACGAGCCAGAAGCCGATCATATCGTGCTTCTTCCCGGCGACTCGCAACGGCTGATCAAAACCCTGGTCCCAGAAATCGCTAATCAAAAACGCCACGGACCGGCGGCGTTGGACATTTAGAAAATATTCCACGGCCTGGGAGATATCCGTGCCGGTGGATTCCGGTTCGAATGCCAGAATTTCGCGGATTAACCGCAGAATATGCGTCCGGCTATTGCGCGGTGGCACGTATTTTTCGATTTGGTCGGTAAACATAACCAATCCGACCTTATCGTTATTCTTGATTGCGGCAAATGATAACAAAGCCGCCAGTTCTGCTGCGATTTCAATCTTCAACTGTTCTACTGATCCGAACACTTCGGATGCGCTGGCATCCACCAGCAGCATCACCGTGAGTTCGCGTTCTTCTTCGAACACTTTCACATACGGGCGCTGGTTCCGGGCGGTCACATTCCAGTCAATAGAACGGATGTCATCGCCAAATTGGTACTCCCGCACTTCGGCGAACTCCATACCACGCCCCTTGAACACGCTGTGGTATTCTCCGCTGAAGACATCGTTCACCAGATGCCTGGTTCGGATCTCAATACGTCTGACTTTTCGAAGAACTTCTTGCGAAATCACAGGTCTAATTCGTCACATTTTCGTTCGATTATTTGTTTATACTCGCTGCGATGAATTCCCAGCGAGTGAATTCACTTCTGTAAATCTACGGCACTTCCACTTCCGCAAAAACCTGTTGAATCACATCTTCCGACGTAATTTCCTCGGCTTCGGCTTCGTATGTCACAATAATCCGGTGTCGCAGAACATCACGTCCGATAGCGCGGACATCGTCCGGCGTTACGTATCCCCGGTGCTGCAAAAATGCATGGGCTTTTGCAGCCAGCGCCAAATAAATGGAGGCTCGCGGAGAACCGCCGTACTGAATTAAAGGTGTCAGTTCTTCGATGCCGTAATCCGCCGGATTTCTTGTTGCAAAGACGAGATCGATAATGTAATCCTCGATTTTCTCGTCCATGTATACTTCGTTTACAATTTTGCGGGCTTTGATAATCTGCTCGGGCTGTACCACGGGCGCCATTTCAGGCTGGGTCTCGGTATGCGCCATACGTCGGAGGATCTCTTTCTCTTCATCCTTGTTTGGATAGTCGACGGTGATTTTCAGCATGAACCGGTCGACCTGCGCTTCCGGCAGCGGATACGTTCCCTCCTGCTCAATCGGGTTTTGGGTCGCGAGCACCAGAAACGGGTCATCCAGTGGAAATGTCTCTTCCCCGATAGTGACCTGTCGTTCCTGCATTGCTTCCAACAAAGCACTCTGGACCTTCGCCGGCGACCTGTTAATTTCATCAGCCAGAATGATATTGGCGAAAATCGGGCCTTTCTTTGTGGTGAACTCGCCTTCCTTCTGATTGTAAATGAGCGTACCCAGCAGGTCAGCGGGGAGTAAATCCGGGGTAAATTGTATTCGCTGAAATTTTGTTTTAATCGCCCTCGAGAGGGTATTAACGGTAAGAGTTTTTGCCAATCCCGGCACACCTTCGAGCAGGATGTGTCCGTTGGTAAGGAGCGTAATCAGCAACCGCTCGATCATGTATTTTTGGCCAACGATAACCTTCCCGATTTCGGCGTAAATATCGTCGAGAAATGCACTTTCCTGGCGGATCTGTTCGTTTACCTGAGAAATATCGTTTGTCATGCTACGTCCTCTCCGTCCGATTACTGTTCTTCAGCAGAATCCAAGAATCCCAGATCCTGAATTTCATCCAGGTCTTTGCCTAAATAGGTCATCTCGAACTGAACGGCTTCTCCCAACTCATGGGTGGGATACACATCCAGGAATGCCTGATATTCCTCTTCAGCTTTGTCGTAATCGTGGAGATGATTTGCGTAGACATACCCGATCATGAATTGGGCTTTTGGACCCCACTTCGTGCCGCTGTAATTCTTTGCTACCGCGCGATAATTTTCCAATGCAGTGTTATACTTTTTAAAATGATTCAGGTACAAATCTGCCATGGTAAACGTAGTTTTGGCTCGGAGGGTATCGGTCAGAGATTCCTGTGCCAGAATCTCTTTATAAATACTCATCGCTTCGTCGTAATTCTCCTGCTCGGAAAGTTGCCGTGCCTCGTCCCACATCTGCGTGGGAGTCTGCCGTCCACAAGCGACCAGCACCCCGATCGCAATTGACAATAATAAAATCCGTTTTACCATGCATTCCTCCTGGTGTTTTCCTGTCGAAATCTTACAAAGGTTAAAAATATAGTAAAGCAGCGTGGTTGACACAACCGACAACCATGCGCTTTAATTCAGATTAGTTTAATGCGGCAAATCTATTCGAGTTCCTCAACTTCTTCGAACTCCCCTTCCATCACTTCGTCCGTATCTTCATCTGAGACATTTTGAGAACCGGTTTTGTTGAACCGGAACTCACCATCGGCGTAATCGATTTCGATGGTGTCCCCGGGCCGGACTTTCTCTTCGAGTACAGCAGTTGCCAGTCGGTCGACCACCTGCTTTTGCAATACCCGCTTAATCGGCCGGGCGCCGAAGGAGGGTTCATATCCCATCTCAGCGATCTGCTGTACCGCATCATCGGACAGTTCTGCGCGGACATCCATATTTTTAATGCGTTTGCGTAACCGCTGAAACTGCAGCCGGACGATCTTTCGGATGTCCTCCAGCGTCAGGGGCTCGAAGACGATTACATCATCGATGCGGTTCAGGAACTCCGGACGCACATTTTGCTTTAGCTGGTGCAGGACTTCCTCTTTCATCTCCTCGCAGATGATTTCACGATTTTCCGGGGTGATCTCCTCCATCTTTTGCATGATGAACTGCGAACCGAGGTTCGAGGTCATGATAATGATGGTATTCCGAAAATTGACGGTCTTCCCTTTGTTGTCAGTCAGGCGGCCGTCATCCAGCACCTGCAACAAAATATTAAACACATCCGGGTGCGCTTTCTCTATCTCGTCGAGTAAAACCACGGAGTACGGCTTGCGGCGCACAGCCTCAGTCAGTTGTCCCCCTTCATCGTATCCGACGTATCCCGGCGGCGAACCGACCAGCCGGGCCACTGAATGTTTTTCCATGTATTCCGACATATCGAGGCGCACCATAGCATCTTCATCGTCGAATAAGAACTCTGCCAGAGATTTCGCAAGCTCCGTCTTTCCCACACCGGTTGAGCCGATAAAGATGAATGTGCCAATGGGACGGGCTTCATCCTGTAGTCCAGCCCGCGCTCTGCGGATGGCATTGGATACGGTCGTAATCGCCTCGTCCTGTCCGATGAGCCGTTGATGGAGCCGGTCTTCCATTTTCAGCAGCTTTTCCCGCTCCGATTCCATCATCCGGCTGACAGGAATACCTGTCCATTTCGAGACAATTTCAGCGATGTCTTCGGTCGTGACTTCCTCTTTCAGGAGCGTATCGCCTGATTCCCTGAGTTCGTCCAATTCTGTGGTTTTGTTTTCCAGTGTCTCCCTGAGTTCCACTAATTTACCGTGCTGTAATTCGGCGGCTTTCTCCCAGTCGCCTTCGCGGGTGGCGCGTTCTGCCGCCATTTTCGTCTCGTCGATGACTTTTTTCAGCCGCTGAACGTCCTGGATCATCTCCTTTTCGTGTTCCCACTGGGCCCGCAACTCGTCAGATTCCTCTCTGAGATCGGCCATTTCCTGCTGCACTTTTTCCAGCCGCTTCTGCGCTCCATCCGAATCTTCTTTTTGCAGCGCATGGGATTCCACTTCCAACTGCCGAATGCGACGTTCGACTTCATCCAGTTCGGCCGGCAGGCTATCGATTTCGCTCCGGAGTTTACTCCCCGCTTCATCAATGAGATCGATAGCTTTATCCGGCAGGAATCGGTCGGTCAAATACCGGTGTGACAGTTCTGCAGCGGAAATTATCGCTTCATCCAGAACCCGGACCCCGTGATGCACTTCGTATTTGTCCTTCAGTCCCCGTAAAATGGAAATAGTATCCTCCACAGACGGTTCCTCGATGGTGATGGGCTGAAAACGCCGTTCCAATGCCGCGTCTTTTTCAATGTTTTTCCGGTATTCATCAATGGTTGTCGCACCGATGGCACGCAGTTCACCCCGCGCCAGTTGCGGCTTGAGCAGATTCGACGCATCAACCGCCCCTTCCGCTGCCCCGGCGCCGACCACGGTATGTAACTCATCTATGAAGAGGATAATTTCGCCTTCGCTTTCGCTGACTTCCTTCAATACTGCTTTCAGTCGATCCTCGAATTCGCCGCGAAATTTCGCACCGGCGATGAGGGCGCCCATGTCAAGTGCGACAATGCGTTTGTTCTGCATATTCGTCGGCACATCGCCTTCAACTACCCGTTGGGCGATACCTTCGGCGATGGCGGTTTTTCCAACGCCCGGATCGCCGATCAATACAGGATTGTTCTTTTTTCTGCGCGTTAGCACTTGCAGCACCCGTCGAATTTCCTCATCTCTGCCGATAATCGGATCCAGTTTGCCCCGGCGGGCCAATTCGTTCAGGTCCCGCCCAAAACGCTTCAGTGATTCGTATTTCTCCTCAGGTGATTGATCAGTCACCCGCTGTCCGCCGCGAATATCCTTGAGCACATTCAGAATGACATCTTTGGTCACGCCTTGCTGTTTCAGGTACTGCACAAATTTGCCGGTTCCCGCTTCCACGGTTCCGATCAGCACGTGCTCGTTACTGATATATTCGTCGTTAAGCTGCTGCGCCTCTTTCTGCGCTGCATCAAATATCTTGTTAAACTCCTGTGATAATCGAGCCTGACCGATACCGCCGCCCTGCTGGGTTGGCAGCGATTCCAGTTCGTCATGTATTTGCGCTTGAATAGCAGAGACATCCACACCGATTTTCTGCAAAATCGATTTTATCACGCTCTCGGACTGGTCGAGCACAAAATCATAATAATGGACCGGATGAATTTCCGGATTCCCCTGGGATTCGGCGCGCTCAATTGCGCCTTTCAGCGCCTCTTGCACTTTTAATGTCAGTTTATCAAACGAAATCATAATGTCATAACCTCCTACTTAAAACGCGTACTGCAAACCTAAATTAACACGCCATAAGTGATCACGTTCATCATACTCATATTGTTCGTCTTTACCATATGTTTCTGGTCTAAGTTTCCGACCAAAATCTAACCGAGCTGGCCCTAAAGGGGTTGCAAAGGTTATTCCAAATCCAAAAGTCGGACTTATTGACACAATATC
This sequence comes from Fidelibacterota bacterium, assembly GCA_018263365.1. Taxonomy (GTDB): domain Bacteria; phylum Fidelibacterota; class JAANXI01; order JAANXI01; family JAANXI01; genus JAANXI01. The sequence continues at coordinate 9,159 of JAANXI010000048.1, forward strand.
AAGTCCATACTGGCCACCGTAGTTTGAAGCAATCTGACCAGCGTCAAAAAATATTTCCCCACCAAACTGCCATATAATCGGGAACCGTAATTCAAGATTCATAATAAGTTTTACCCGATCTCCCTGCGGAATCCAATTCTCATTGGTACTGTTCCATTGTCTCTCAAACATATCCGTCTGATATCCTCTTACACTAGTGGCCCCACCCAGCCGAAACAATTCATAATCAGGTATGCTATCTCCGTTAGTTGAATAATTGTGCAGGCTTCCTAAATTGATTCGTCCAGCAAGCGTCATATTGGAAAAGACCGGCCAGTATTTGCTTACAGAAACCTCCACACGGTAGAAGTTTGATTGTCCTCCCAAAATTCCACCAAAGAGTTTCGGTTCAACCGTTAGAACAAATCCTTGCCTCGGGTAGAGAAAATTCTCTCTGGTGTCCCGGCGAAATAAAAATGCAATGCTTCGTTCTTGCCCACCTTCTGCTGCCGGATCCAAAGCAGTACCTTCAGGCAATGAGATCTGCTGCCACGTTAAAATAGAACGTAACGTCAATTCTCTGCGCTGTGTATGTTGGAATGTGATGTCAGTTCCCCAGCGATCAAGTGGTTGACTTGCTATATCGTACGTCTTTCTTTCATAAAAAAATCGCAAAGTTGTCGGTACGCGATAATGCCCCAACCACGGTTCCGTGTATCTGAGTTCCGTGGTAGGGTACGAATTTCCGGGCTCAGTAATGTTAAACAGAAGTCCGGCTGATGCGCTCAGCTGTCGTCCGGATGAAATCAAATTTCGATGCCCCCACTCAACCGAGGTTTCCAGCGCCGGGATCGGTTCCGCACTTGGGGTGGTTTGGTATTGCCCGGCGCCCATATCAAACCGCACCGTCCTGAATTCCCGTTCCCGGACACTTACCTGCAAATCCACCTGTTGCGAATCAGGGGTAGTCGGCGCAGGTCGGATATTCACATCGGCAAAGAGACCTGTTTCGTAAATTCGGCGCTGGCTCTCCCGTATTTCCTCACCGCTGTATTGATCGCCTCTCTGAAGTGTTATTTCCCGTCTGACTACATACGGCTGTACTTCCGACGCTCCGTTAATTCGTATATTGTTCACCGTAACAGTCTGATTTTCCTGAATCGTAATTTTTGCGGAAGTTTCCCGACCTTTGGCATTGATTTGATACTGGATATTCGCAAACGGCTTTCCGGCATTTTCGTAGGCTTTCTGCAAATCTTCGATCGCCTGTTGAAGTGCATACGGGTTGTACGGTTCGCCGATTGAGACCTCATCGAAATACTGGCGAACCTGGTGTATCGGAAAAACCACGTTCCCATCGATTGTCATCTCTTCCAGAAAATATTGCTCTCCTTCGGAAATGTTGAGATAAACCGCAACCCGGCGATTTTCACCCATGTGAAAAGAATCTGATACAGAGACGTTGGTATAGCCGTGCTGCCGGTAAAAGGCTTCTATCTGGATTACGTCCAGCCTGAGAACGCGCTTATTAAACTCGGTTCCCCGTCCGAAAGTGGTAAGTTTCCCCGAATGCAAATTCATTTCCTCACGGATCGCCTCGTCCGGATACACACTGTTTCCATTAATTGCGATACTTTTTACCCGGTAGGTGGAGGGCGAAATCATCTGTTGAGAAAAGGCCGGAGTAATCCAGAAGAACAGGCAATATATCGCAAAAACAATGGATAACGTTTTGGAATACACAGGGCGCTTAATAATTGTATTTTAACCGGTATTTAAAGTGATATAAGCCTGCTTCGTCTACTTCGCCCACAAACGACATATAACGGTTGAGCTGATATTCCAGCCCAAGAGTATTCGTCGGATTCTCCGCCAGAAAGCCGCGGCCATACGTAAAATATAAGTTCGGTGCTACACGCCGGCCAACAGTAATTGTGACGTTTTCCAAATTTTGGATATTCTGGCCTTCCGTTTCCAGATCAAAGGTTTCAAGCCCCATTAACTGGCTGCCGTATTGCTCGAGTTGCCGTTCCAGATATGTAGTAAAGATGGACTGAATTTCCGGTGTAGTCAGTCCCTCCTGTTCGATCTGCGAGTTAAAAGTCAGGATAGATAATATTTCGCCTTCGCTATATCCGGTCTCTTCTTCCGGGGTCTCCAAAGAGATTTTGGGGTTATCCAATTCCCCGGAGAGGGTTATTGTAACATCCACCTGATCCTCGATCTCCGTGGTCGCCACAATATTAAGCCGGGGATTAAATTCGACCGGATCAAAGAAAATCTGTCCCTCCTGGATGGTAAAGGTGTCGTTATAATAGTAATATTTGCCGCGGATCACATTCATGGAACCGGATAAATTCACCGGTTCCGCTCCGTGGCGGACAATCCACAGGTCGCCCTCGAACTCGGCATTTACCTGGTTATTTCGAATGTAGAAATTTCCCGGAAAAGTCGTGTGTAAATTATATTCAACGTACCGTTCGCCTTCTCGGGTGGTTGAAATATCCTTCGGCGTATCATCTTTTGCAAAATCCATGCGGAGGACGACTTCATCCGGCTGGAGATCTCCCACAATCATCAAAGAATCCTGGCCGGTAAGACTGATATTGGCGTCCGTAACGCCTTCGATTTCACCCAGTAACGTGCGAATATAGAGATCTTCGCCATCCAGCTGAAGATGTAATCCCGGCTCGAAGAACCGAGTAAAATCGAGAGAGCCGGATAATTCGAGATTGGGGTCCGTGTCCGGTACTTCCCTGTTAAACAGGTTACTCAACCAATGTTTTATCCGGTTAAAAGTGCCTTCAATGATTTCGCGATCGCCGGGACTGTGCATTTTCGCGGTAAAGTCACGCACTTCCATCCGGTTATTCCGTAAAATCCCCTGTCCGTTGACCGCATTAATTTCATTTTCCAGAGATGTAACCTCGATATTGGCATCCTTGATAGTAATTTGACCGTCTCTGCGAGGAGCATCAGGGGTACCGGATACGCGCAGATCAAGCACAAAATCACCGGTAACCGCATCCACATCGGCCATATATTTGCTGATGAACTGGAGTCTGGGGGTATTGGCATGAAAATCCAGTTGCATTGGCTTGTCACGTCGTAACCGGAAAAGTGGGTGCAGGAGATCGATTTCAAGTGGAAGGTACCCGCTTCCGGTATATCGGCCGCTCTCCGCTGTTTCGCTAAGCCGGATGTCATCAAAGGTCAGTCGATTGTTTTCGTATGTTCCGGAAGAAGTCAGATGATACCCTTCAATGGCATCAAACCGCGGTTCGTGAACTTCCAGATCAAACGAGAGGTTTGGATTATCAAGATCCCCACCAACTGAGATAGTTCCGGAAACTTCTCCGGCCATTTTTTGCTTCATTTTTATAAACTGGACATAATCTTCCAGGAACATACCATTCAGTTGAATATCTGCAGAGACTGGTTGATCCGGACGAATTTGTACTGTATCCGCCTGCAATATTGCCCCCAAATCAAATGGCACAGTTCCGTTAAACGTGACCGTCCCGCTTTCCTGACTACGAATCTCTCCATCCGTGATCGCGATGGTTTTTTTCTTGTAATCTAATTGGGCTTGTACCGTCGAATAGTGCAAGTCCCGCCATACCACATTTGCCAATTCAATATCGGAAAAAATGCTCTTCTGGTCTCCTTTACTGGTAAAGGTCGCAGAGCCATTAAAAACCCCGGTAAAAGGTATGGGCTCCCGTCTATTCAACGGGCCCAGGTCGATGTTTGTAAAATCCACCTGGGTTCGCAGGGTATCTGCATCTTTGACTGCGCCGGAGAAGGTGACTAATCCGTCATTGACTCCCAAGACACCCTGTGGAATATTCACACCATTCTCACGGATTTGAAATGGTAATGGCGTGCGATTATGCACAAAAGCATTTTTGTATTGGAGCTCAACTTTGCTGAGGCTTCCGCGTAAATCCTTCGAAATCCCTCCGGAGACGTAAAGGTGATCATCCTGAGCAGAGAAACGCAGATTTTGAACTACGATAGAGTCCCCGATCGTCTCAGCCGCTAAATTTCCGTAGGTCACATCTTTTCCCCACGCCTGTCCATGCCGGGCTTCGGCAAATAGCCGCCCGCCCCGCAAATCCTGCAAATTTTCCATCGATGTATATGCTGCAACCGTATCAAAGTGAAATGTACGGAAGCCAATATTCCGCAACTTGATCCGGCTATCCAGTGCCGTACTGTCGACCGTTCCGGACAGATTCACCATACCGTATGCTTCTCCATAGATTTTTGGCAGGTCAAGGGCTGTGGAAAGATAATCGAAGCGCTCCGTTGCCAACCGGAGGTCAATATTGAGTGCGCCCGCAAGCGTATACCATCCGTGGAGTCGCCAATCCGCAGTAGCGAACTCGACGAACAAACTGTCCCGCACAGCGAGGGTATCATTTTCGAAAGATACTTTCCCCAGGACTCCTGAGACTTTGTACTCATCAATTGCCGAGGATTGGAGGTCGATATCGGCGGTCATTTTCGGCGTTGCAATATGCCCGGAACTATCCACAAGCGTCATATTTCCCGACAGATTGGTTGCCGGGAATTCTTCGGTAAAATCGCGTAAATCCACGGATTGTAGATGGAAATTGGCTTTGCCCCCCTTATTTATCACGTAATCCCCGTCAAATCCGATGCGCCCGCCTCCAACCGCAATATTTCCGGACCTTACATCGAACGATTGTCCGGTGGTTGATAGATCTATTTCTCCGGCGGCAGGGGTATTCTCATCTAACCGTCCGTCAAAAGAAGTTTGGATGTGATATGTTTGAAAATCGGTACGGATTTTTCCTTCGATATCCCATTGGTCGTTGCTAAAGTATGTGATTCCGTAGCGTGGCAAAATCGAGCCCAGCGATAATTGCGAAGTCCGGAAGTGCATATCGACCATCGTTTCCGGCGCGATATCTACTTTCCCATCCAGCAACACAAAGGCCGAATCGTACATAAATTCCACATTCTTAACCCGTATCGAATCCGGATACTGGTGAATTAAAAATTTGATACTCCGAAGCTGTTGTTCGGGCTGAACCGCTTCGATGGAGCTGAAATCCCCGGTAATAGTGAGTGCCTGTTCTCCCTGATCTATACGCATTTCGCCGGTAATCTTGCTGACATTTAATTTGTCCTGCGCAGCCCCGTAAACAAATCGGCCCTCATTAATTTGCAGCTTTTCAATAGTGAACTGTGCACGGGGAGCGACCTTCGTGGTCTTAGTTCCTGACGGTTTGGGTGACGCAATCTGCCGGGCCAAGAGCTCTAACCCCTCATTGTAATAGATTACCGGCTTATCGATGTGGATTTCATCAATGGCAAACTCCCCGATTACCACCTTCCACGGGGCGTATTGCAGTGTAAGACTGTTTGCCGTAAATAGTACGCTGTCGGTCATTGTTGTCACCACGACATTATCGCCGGACAGCTGGTTCAGGATATTACCAGTGAGCCGCTCTGCGGTAATTTCGATATTATACCGTTCTTCCAGTTGCGTATTGAAATACGACAGGAGCTGGTTGGTCCAGAGGGTNGGACGCACGAGAATAAGCGCTGCAAACACAAACAACGCAAACAGTACAAATGTGATAAAGAGTAGTCGTCTTCTCATGGCGGATCAGTTATCTCAGCCCCACTGAATCGAATCCCTGTATAATATGAAACATCATAAGTTGAATCTATGGATATTTTTTCCCAAAAAAACAAAAAAAGCGGCGGAATTACAGGATTCCGCCGCTTTTCATTTTGTTCTGTGTTTTATGTCAGCAAGTTGAGCCGGCTACTTACTTCTCCTCATCGTCTACGACCTCAAAGTCCGCATCTTCGATATCCGAATCGTCGCTTTGTTCACCGTTCGCTCCGGATTCACCAGCCTGTGCACCTCCGGCGGGCCCGCCGGCAGCAGCACCCTGAGCGCCCTGCTGGTCTCTGGCCTGGTCATACATGCCGCTGGAAATGGTGCTCCAGGTCTCATTCAACTCTTCGGTAGCCTGTTTAATGGCGTCAAGGTCATCGCTATCCTTCACTTCGGCCAGCTTATCTTTGGCCTCTTCTAGTTTGGATTTGTCATCTTCGGAGAGCTGTTCGTCGAACTCTTTGATATTCTTTTCGGTCTGGTAGACCAGGTTGTCCGCCTGGTTCTTCGCCTCGATGAGTTCGCGTTTCTTCTTGTCCTCTTTTTCGTGCTCGTTCGCGTCCTGTACCATCTCTTCGATTTCGTCCTCGTCCAGTCCGCTTGAAGCTTCAATGCGAATACTCTGTTCTTTGCCCGTCGCTTTATCTTTGGCAGAGACATTCATAATACCGTTTGCATCGATATCAAACGTCACTTCAATCTGTGGTGTGCCGCGCGGCGCCGGCGGAATGCCGTCCAGATGGAAACGACCAATGGTCTTATTATCTCTGGCCATTTCACGCTCGCCCTGCAACACATGAATTTCCACAGACGTCTGGTTGTCTGCCGCAGTCGAAAAGATTTCCTGTTTCTTGGTCGGGATGGTGGTATTCCGTTCGATGAGTTTGGTGAACACACCGCCCAGCGTTTCGATACCAAGGCTCAATGGTGTGACATCCAGCAATAGCACATCGTCCACATCGCCGCCAAGTACGCCGCCCTGAATGGCTGCACCAATCGCAACCACTTCGTCAGGATTGACTCCTTTATGGGGATCTTTGCCGAAAATTTCTTTCACGATTTCCTGCACGGCCGGAATACGGGTGGAACCGCCGACCAGAATTACATCATCAATATCACCTGCGGTAACACCAGCGTCATTCAGGGCACTCTGGCACGGTTTCCGAGTCCTTTCGATAAGGTCTTCCACGAGCTGCTCGAATTTAGCGCGGGTCAGTTCCAGATTCAGGTGTTTCGGTCCTGAACTGTCTGCGGTGATGAACGGCAGGTTAATTTCGGTCTTCATCGTACCGGAAAGTTCAATCTTCGCTTTCTCTGCGGCTTCCTTCAAACGCTGCAGTGCCATCGGATCTTTGGTCAGGTCAATACCTTCGTCCTTCTTGAATTCCTGGGCAATCCAGTTAATCACACGCTGGTCAAAGTCATCGCCGCCCAGGTGGGTATCACCATTGGTGCTCTTGACTTCGTAGACGCCATCGCCAAGTTCCAGGATGGAAATATCAAATGTTCCGCCACCGAGGTCAAAAACCGCGATGCGTTCGTCGTCTTTTTTCTCAAGCCCGTAGGCCAGCGAAGCGGCGGTCGGCTCGTTTATGATCCTCCGTACGTTCAGTCCGGCGATTTTTCCGGCATCTTTGGTGGCCTGCCGCTGAGAATCGTTGAAATATGCCGGAACGGTAATCACCGCATCCGTCACCTTTTCGCCCAGATACTCTTCGGCGGTCTGCTTCATCTTTTGCAGCACCATTGCGGAAATCTCCTGCGGCGTATAGGATTTGTCATCGATTTCTACCTGCGCCAAGTTATTTTCGCCTTTGACCACCTTGTATGCGACTTCCTTAATTTCTTCACCAACCTCGCCGTGTTTTCGTCCCATAAACCGCTTAATGGAACTCACCGTTTTATCCGGATTCGTCACTGCCTGGCGTTTTGCGGCCTGGCCGATCAAGCGTTCGCCATCCTTGGTAAATGCCACAACGGACGGGGTGGTTCTGTTCCCTTCCGCATTTTGTATCACCTTCGGTTCGCCCCCCTCCATGACGGCAACACAGGAGTTGGTCGTCCCTAAATCAATTCCAATAATTTTTCCCATGGTTCGTTCGCCTCCTCTACATCCTGATTATTTTCTAATTTTCATTGTTTCAATTATTACAAGTACCATACCAACACAGGAATTGTCCTGTTTGTCGTACAATCTGGCAGAGTTACGCACCTCTGATCGGCGATTGTGACAGTTCCTGACAAGACAGCAGAAAGGCCGGTAATACTTACCGGGAAAAGGATAATTTACGTAACGGAAGAAAAAAGCCCCGCCGCCTCTCCAGCAGCAGGGCTTGTATTTCGATTGTCAATTTACCGGGATTAGTTCATCCGGTTTTTATCATTTGCGATTTTTTCAGTATCAAGTGATTCCTGTTCAAAGGTTAACTCACCGTCCTCCACATCAACTTTAATTAGGCCGTGATCGGACAGTTCACCTTTCAGAATCTGCTCAGCGATGGGATCTTCGATGTGACGCTGGATTTCGCGCCGCAACGGACGAGCCCCGTAATCGAAGTTGTATCCCTTGCCAATCAAGAACTCCTTCGCTTCCTGGGTGAGTTCCACATCAAAATCGTTGGATTGCGTATTCTCACGGATTTCCTCCACGAGATTATCCACAATCTTGAGCAGGTCCTCACGCGAGAGCGGCCGGAATATGATGGTATTATCCAGACGATTGAGGAATTCCGGATTGAAGATTTTCTTCACTTCGTCTTCCACCCGGGACTTCATCGCCTCATACACCGATTCTTCATCCGTGCCCCCGAATCCAAAGGTCTGATGCTTCATCTTGTTCGTTCCGATGTTTGAGGTCATGATGATAACCACGTTTTTAAAGTCAACCTTCCGACCAAGGCTGTCGGTCAAAACGCCATCTTCCAGAATCTGTAACAGGATATTGAAGACGTCGCGGTGTGCCTTTTCGATTTCATCCAGCAGCACAACAGAATACGGATTCCTGCGCACGCGCTCTGTCAGCTCACCGCCTTCTTCGTACCCGACATATCCCGGAGGCGCGCCTACCAGTCGCGACACTGCGAATTTTTCCATGTATTCCGACATATCGATTTTTATCAGCGCATCTTCCGTATCAAACAGGTATCGTGCGAGCTGTTTTGCTGTTTCGGTCTTTCCAACGCCTGTTGGTCCAAGGAACAGAAACGAACCGATTGGCCTCCGGGGATTTTTCAATCCGGCGCGTGCCCGCTGAATTGCCTTCGTTAGCTTCTCAAGCACTTCATCCTGTCCAACGATATGCTTCTTCAGAATGTCGGTCATCCTGAGTAACCGCTGTGATTCGGACTCGGCAACTTTGCTCACCGGAATGCCCGTCATGACTGAGACAACATCAGCGATATCCTCTTCGGAAACCTCAATAATATTCTGTTCTTCTTCCTCTTCCCAGCGCCTCCGGGCTTCTTCCAGTTCGCTGCGCAGCCGACGCTCGCGATCACGGTATTCGGCCGCTTCCTCGAACTGCTGCGCTTTCACTACTTCTTCCTTTTCGCGGCGGACATCCTCGATCTGATCTTCCAAATCCAGAATTTCATCCGGAACCACAATATTCTTCAGATGGATGCGCGACCCGGCTTCATCCATTACATCGATCGCTTTATCGGGCAGGAACTTGTCAGAAATATACCGGTGACTCAGTTGTACGGATGCGTCAATAGCCTCATCGGTAAAGCTGACGCCATGATGATCCTCGTAACGGTCTTTCAATCCATGGAGAATTTTCACGGTTTCGTTGACCGACGGCGGATTCACCAGAATCTTCTGAAATCGCCGCTCCAGCGCGCCATCCTTTTCGATGTATTTCCGGTATTCATCCATGGTCGTTGCGCCGATACACTGGACTTCGCCGCGCGCCAGCGCCGGTTTGAACATGTTCGATGCGTCGAGCGACCCTGAGGCGCCACCGGCGCCGACAATCGTGTGGAGCTCATCTATAAAGAGAATGATCTCCCCTTGCTGCTCCCGCAATTCGGACATGACGGCCTTCATGCGCTCTTCGAACTGTCCCCGGTATTTGGTACCGGCGACGATGGCCGCCAAATCCAGGGAGATAATGCGCTTGTTATAAAGGACGCGCGACACATGATGATCCACGATGCGACTGGCGAGCCCTTCGGCGATTGCGGTTTTCCCAACGCCCGGCTCACCAATGAGCACCGGATTATTTTTCTTCCGGCGCGAAAGGATCTGTGCGACGCGTTCGATTTCGTTTTCCCTGCCGATGACCGGATCTAATTCCTTCTCGTAGGCCATCTGGGTAATATCGGTTCCGAAGTGATCCAGCGCAGGGGTTTTCGATTTTTTCTTCTTGGTTCCGCTGCTACTGCTACTTCCTGTGAATTGTTTACCTTCCATATGATCTTCCAACTCGTTTCTTAAGGTTTCGTGATTTACACCAAAATTCAGTAGTACATCTGAGGCAACTCCGGCTTCCTCATTCAGAATTGCCAGCAGGAGGTGTTCACCTCCAACACTCTCTGCATTAAAATAATGCGCTTCCCGGTGCGTTTGTTTCAAAATTCGTTCTGCGCGCTTCGTCAGTGGCAAATGTCCGAGTGTAATGGTGCTGGTGGAGGAGTGTACCGCATGTTGGATCGCCTGGCGAAGTTCCTCGATATCCACACCCAGCGATTCCAGAAGCGCAATCGCCTGAGAGTCTTCATCCCTGAGCAGGCCCAAGAGCAAATGCTCAGAGCCAATGTAATTGTGTCCCAGCCGGATCGCCTCTTCCTTGGCGTATTGAATAACCAGCTGGACACGTTTTGAAAAGTTGTGTTTCATCTTTTTTACACTGCATGCTCAGTCGATTTCAATATAAAAACGGCGTTTACGACGATCAACGCAAACTTCCCAAACGCCGTTTATTCTGTGATGTCCGTCTCACGAATCATACCGCCCTCCAGCAGAAGTACCCTGTCCGCCTGTTGCGCAATTACCTCGTCGTGTGTTGCAATGACAAACGTCTGCCGATGTTCCCTGGAAAATGACAGGATTGATTTTATTAGTTTCGCGCCGGTTTTCCGATCCAGGTTGCCGGTGGGTTCATCCGCCAGCACCAGCACCGGATTATTCATCAATGCACGGGCCAGTGCCACCCGCTGTTTCTCTCCCCCGGACAATTCATGTGGATAATGGTGTGAACGGGAATCAACGCCAAACTCTTTCAGAAGCTCCGAAGCACGGTTTTCCTGCGCCTCTGTCGGTTTCTGCTGGATCAGCCCGGGGATTAGTACGTTCTCCCTGGCAGTAAATTCCGGCAATAAATGATGGAACTGGAATACGAATCCCATTGATCTATTTCGCACGTTCGCTAATTCCTTTTGGGACAGCTCGGCAATGTTCTGTCCTTCTAATTCAATTGTGCCCGCAGTCGGCTTGTCTAATGCACCGATGACATTCAGCAGCGTGGTTTTTCCCACGCCGCTTGGCCCCATCAGGGCTATAACTTCACCTGGATAGACGGAGAAGGTGACACCGGCAAGGACTTCCAATTCAGTCGGGCCGGACATATATAATTTCTTCAGATCTGTGACCCGTAGTAAGGGGTTATCGGTCATAAGATATCGCCTCGATCGGTTGTAGTTTTGCCGCCTGCTTCGCGGGATATACGGCCGACAGCACACTTAATAGTATTGATATTCCAATGACGATCACCACGTCACGCGGCTTGAGCACGACTGGTACAGCATCGATGAAATAAACATCGCCAGGCAAAGGCGCCAATCCGGTAAACTGTTGAATAAGCACTAAAATTATTCCCAGTGAGATGCCGATGAGCGTGCCGATGCCGCCGACGTACCAGCCCTGCCGAAGGAAGATCTTCTGCACGGATTCATCTTCCGCGCCAAGCGTTTTCAAGATGCCTATATCGCGGATTTTTTCCAGCACCAGCATCACCAAAGAGCTAATGAGATTAAACGTCGCCACCACAATAATAAGCGTCAAGACAATCAGGCTGCCCCACTTTTCCATCCGCATGGCGCCATACAATGTTTGATGGCGCTCAAACCAGGTTGAAGCTGCGATCGCCGTATCCTCAAAAGTCGTTTTTATCTCTTCCGCAACCATAGGGGCCTGCTCGAAGTCGGAAAGGAAAAATTCCACACCAGTATATTCATTCCGCGAGCGAAAAAGCTGCTGCCCGGTCCCGATATTCGTAAAAACATACATTTGATCGTATTGAAACAATTCCGCCCGAAAGACGCCAGTAACCACCGCCTGCTCCACCGGCGGGGTGTAGAATGGCCCTGACATTTCCAACGGGCTGATCATTGACAAAGTGTCACCAACTGTAACTCCCAATTTGTCCGAGAGTTGAAAACCGATGACGGCTCCCGGCGCATCACTGCTCCCCAAATTGAACGACCCTCCTATAATCTCCGTGTGTAGCGGATAGGCTTCATTGCGCAGTTCCAACGCCTTCACGTAGACAACCTCTGTACTGTTTTCGGTGGCGAGCATTGCCTTGCGTTCGATGAGTGGAACACTCTGCTCAACTCCCGAATGCTCCCCAGCCCAGTTTACAAGTGCCGTGGCCGTAGAATCATCCATGGGAAACTGCTCGGAGGTAATCGCCGGCTCAAACCGCATCATCCGGTTGGTAATTTCCGAGCGAAATCCGTTCAACACTGAGAGGGTCACAATGAGCGCAAAACAGCCGATGGCCACGCCGATGACCGAGATGGTTGAGACAATCCCGATTAAACGCTCGCCCGATCGGCGGGATCGAAAATAGCGCCAGGCAACTTTCTTGATAAATGCGGTGCTATTCATGGACGATCGCCTCAACCGGTTCCTTGCGAGTCGCTTGAATTGCCGGATAAATCGTGGCCAGCATTGCAAACAGCAGCGCCAGCCCATTCACGATAACAAAATACTCCCAGTGAAAGGCAATCGGGACGCTGCTCATAAAATAGATATCCGCCGGGATGTGAATCAGTTCGAATTCCATCTGTAGGTATCCCAATATCAGGCTCAGGCCGGACCCTAACACGCATCCCAATATCCCAATGATGAGACCGTTCCAGATAAAAATACGCAAGATGCCGCTCAGCGAACTGCCGATGGCTTTCAGAATGCCGATATCCCGGGTCTTCTCGATTACGATCATCATCAAGGTGCTGACGATATTAAAGATGGCAACCAGTGCAATCAGTCCGAATACAATGATAATCGGAAACTGTTGGCTCTGGAGCCAGGCAAACAAACTGGCGTGGCGCTCGTACCAGGTAACCGGATAAAACGGATAGCCCAACGATTCCTGCAGGTGGACAGAGAACGGCTCCACCTTCCCTGGATCGTGCAGCATGACCAGCATTCCGTGCGCCTGTTCCGGTAGTTTAAATAGGTCCTGACCAGCAGATAATCCGGTGTAAACGAACACGTCATCATAGTCACTCATCCCGGTATGGTAGAGAGCTTGTAGCCGAAACTGTTTCGCCCTGGGATGATTTCGCGGCCCGGGAACTCCATCTATGCTAAAGAGCGTAATTTTATCACCGAGTGAGACATGAATTTTCTGCGCCAGTCGCTCGCTCATTACCAGTCCAGGACGATCGCCGGAGGCCCCAAAATCGATGGTTCCTTTCCTGACAAATTTCCCGACTTTGAGCATCCTGGTCAGGGCAGAATCCGGCATCGCCTCGACTACCACGCCATCCGTGGCATTGCCGGCGCGAATCATCGCTTCATGCGAGATGTACGGAGCAACCTGGCTGATTTCCGAGAATTGGCGAAGTGTATCTACTACCTGGGGCAAATCACTCATGGCGCGGTGATGAAAATACCGCAAACGGATATGTCCGTCGAAGCCAATAATATTTTCTTCGAGGGTCTGCTTAAAACCGGAGAGAATACTAACCGTAATCAGAAGCGCCGCGATGCCGATGGCTAGCCCAGCGATGGAAATACGGCTAATCGTAGATATAAATCCAAACCGATGTCTTGCTTTAAAGTACCGTTTGGCAATGTACCAGGGAAAACCCACCGGCTTAGTCGTCGCTCTGTGGACGCATTTGCGGAAACAGGATGACGTCTTTAATAGAGTGCTGGTTCGTCAGGAGCATGACGAGGCGATCAACGCCGATGCCCACACCACCGGTCGGCGGCATCCCGATTTCCATAGCCGTCAGAAAATCTTCATCCACGACCTGAGCTTCGTCGTCACCTTCAGAACGCAACTGCGCCTGCTGTTCCAGACGTTCCCGCTGATTGATGGGATCATTTAACTCTGAGAAGGCATTCGCCATTTCCATCCCGGCCACGATGAGTTCGAAGCGTTCCACGATGCGTTCATCACCATCACGTTTTACCTTGGCCAGCGGCGAGACCGCCCGCGGATAGTCAATCACAAACGTCGGCCTGATGAGATTCGGCTCGACGACATCGCCGAAGATGGAATCAAGAATTTTACCGTAATTCATATCGTCGTCGACTTCGATGCCCTGCTCCGTAGCAAAATCGAAGAGTTCATCCCGGTCATAGTCCTTAATATCAGTACCGAGGTATTCTTCGAACAGTTCGAACATCTTTTTCCGGGCAAAAGGCGGTGTCAAATCGATCTCAGGCTCGCCGAACTGGATTTTCGCATGGCCGGTCTTCGCCGCCACCTCGCTGATGAGGGCTTCTACCATCTCCATCTCATGCTCATAATCCACAAAGGCCTGGTACCACTCCAGCATGGTAAACTCCGGGTTGTGATTCCGATCCATCCCCTCGTTGCGAAAATCCTTGGCGATTTCGTAGACTTTTTCGAACCCACCGACAATCAGCCGTTTCAGATATAATTCATCCGCTATACGCAGATAGAAATCCGTATCCAGCGTGTTGTGGTGCGTTTTGAACGGTCGCGCCGACGCGCCGCCGTAAATCGGTTGCAATACCGGCGTTTCAACCTCAATAAAACCGCGTTCGTCCATAAAATGCCGGATATTCCGGATAATGGCGCTCCGGGTTTTGAACACTTCTTTCACCTCCGGATTCACGATGAAATCGAGATACCGCTGGCGATAGCGCTGTTCCTTGTCTGAGAACGCATCGTAGACCTTGTCGTCGGTCTCCTTGACTACAGGAATCGGGCGCAACCCTTTGGACAGAACCGATAATTCTTCCGTAAGAATGGTGATCTCTCCGGTGCGGGTTTTCATCACCTTGCCTGCGACTCCAATCCAGTCACCGATGTCCAGCAGTTTAAACGCTTCGTACATTTGTTCGCCGATGTTATCCACTTTCACGTAAATCTGGATTTTTCCGGTGGAATCCTGGATATGGGCGAAACTGGCCTTTCCCATCCGCCGGATGGACATCAGCCGTCCGGCTAACCGGACATCGACGGTTTCTGCAAATTTGTCATAATCATTCAGAATCTGTTCGGCATAATGGGTGACATCATATTCGTATGCATACGGTTTAATACCCAATTCCCGGAGTTGCTCCAGTTTTTCCTTCCGGGTGGCAATAAGTTCTTCCAGCGTACTTTGTGTTTCTTCAGTCACAAAATCTCCTTAATGCGGTTGTTCGATAGTTTCCAACAGATAGGCCTTCACAAATTCGTCGAGGTCGCCGTCCATCACGGCCTGCACGTTGCCGGTCTCAAAATCCGTGCGGTGATCCTTCACTTTATTATACGGGTGAAAAACATACGACCGGATCTGATTCCCCCAGGAGATGTCTTTCTTGTTGGCCTCAAGTTCGTTGAGTTCCTCCTGGGCTTCTTCCCGCTTTTTCTGATACAGTTTCGCCCGGAGCATCTTCATGGCGTTGGCCTTGTTCTTGTGCTGGGATCGCTCGTTCTGGCACTGCACAACAATGCCGGTCGGCTCATGCGTAATCCGCACCGCCGAATCGGTCTTATTCACATGCTGTCCGCCGGCGCCGCTGGCGCGGTAAGTATCAATGCGCAAATCACCAGGGTCTATTTCCACTTCGATGTCATCCTCCACTTCCGGGTAGACAAAAACGCTGGCAAAAGATGTATGCCGGCGCGCGTCGGAGTCGAACGGCGAAATGCGCACCAGCCGGTGAATGCCGGCCTCTGCTTTAACGTATCCGTAGGCGAAATTTCCAAGGATTTCAAAGGTAACGTTTTTCAGTCCGGCCTCATCGCCCGGCTGATAATCGATGACTTTGTACTGCCAGTTTCTGCGCTCGATCCAGCGGGAGTACATGCGATACAGCATAGAGGCCCAGTCCTGAGATTCCGTGCCGCCTGCGCCCGGATGAATCGTCATGATGGCGTTTTTCTCGTCGTCCTCTTCGTTCAGCATCGCCTGCAATTCTATTTGGGCCAATGCGTTCTGGTATTGCTCCAACAGGTTGTCCAGCTCGGCTTGCATAGATTCATCTTCGGCTTCGCTCGCCAGTTCGAGCATTACTTCCAGCTCTTCCCGGGACTCGCTGACAGATTCCCACTTCTCCAGTTGCTCATCAATCCGGCTGATCTTCTGCAAAATCTGCTGTGCACTGGCTTGGTCTGCCCAGAAATCCGGGGCGGTCGTCTCCTGTTGGAGCGCCTGTTTCTTCTCGCGCAGCGCATCGATATCGAACACGCCACGTAGATACTGAAAGCGCTCTTCCAGGTCTTCAAAACTGTTTCGGATATCATCAAACATCTAATGCAGTCCTATTTATTATTGCAATCCTGAAATTTATGCAAGCCCGCCTCAATTGTCAACGAGCCTGAACTCCCCAATACATACTCCATCACCGGGCAAAATAAAAACTCCGAAGCAGCGAGCCTGCTGCTTCGGAGTCCAGGGCAAAAGAGCAGTAGAATGCGTTACCCGTTGTCCTCTGTCTCCAGAATGTTCGTCTCCTTCATCGTAGACAATACCACATTGGATTCCACGGTTGTGACCATCTTCCACTGTTTAATCTCGTAGATAAGATCATTCAGCGCCGAGATACTCGAGACGCGTACTTTCAACAGATGGGAGGCCACGCCGGTAATCGTATGGCATTCCAGGATATCCGGGGTGTCTTCAACCCGATTTGCCAAATCACTTTGATTTTTCGCGCTGTCGATACCCAGTGTGATGTACGCCGTTACATTTTTATTGACTGCTCCGGGATTGACCACAGCCGTATATCTTTCAATGATACCGCGGTCGAGCAGTTTGTTCATACGTTCACTCACGGCAGGCGTGGACAGTCCCACTTCTTTGGCGACATCCTGTCGTTTCATTCGCCCATCCTGCTGGAGCAAGGATAAAATTTTCCGGTTTATGTCGTCTAATTTCTTCGGCATGGCTGTACCTCCAAATGGTTGGTTAATTATTTACTCAATTGCAGCATCACCGGCTTCCTTAGTCCGTATCCGAATCGCCTCGTCAACCTCATATATAAACACCTTTCCGTCACCGACGTTCCCCGTGGAAGCCCGCTCAATAATAGTATCCACGATCTGTTGGTACTGGTTATCAGTGGCAACCACCTCCACCTTTATCTTGGGCAAAAAATCGATGTGGTATTCACTGCCCCGATACAACTCCGTCTGTCCCCGCTGCCGTCCAAAACCCTTCACCTCGCTTACCGTCATCCCATGGATGCCAATTTCCGCAAGCGCTTCGCGGACTTCATCCAGTTTAAACGGCTTAATGATGGCCTCGATCTTCTTCATGCAAAATTCCTGCGCAACTTCAACAGATCATTTCTTTTCTTTTAATAAATAAAGATTCCGCACTCAATCATAACTTTATTAATTTTTTCCCGTTCGGAGTAATTTAAGTATTTATTTTTCTAAGCACAACACCTAATCACAGAATTTATATTGGCTTTGAAAGCGAAACACTTAATCCAAGACGGTGAGAATACCCTAAGACATGATTTCCCAATGAATACTCAATAGAAAACGGCATCTGAAACATAGTTGGATAAAATGCAATACCAGCATTGAACTGCTCAGCGGTGGTCCCGATTTGTACTGCTGCTACGTCCTGTATCTTATATTCTATTCCCCAGGATGACTTGGCTCCGTACCTGGATGCCCGAGAAAAGACGAAATTGAGTTGACCGTCAAATCGACGAATCGGCTGTTCATAGGACAAACTCCAGAGTAGATTCGGATGCATCACATCCTGTGATTTCGTATTCCATGAAATAGGCGTACCAGTCAGATCCTGAATAAGCAATGCATTGCCAAGCCGCCCCATCCATTTGACGTCGAGCAGGTCACTCAGCCAAAACTTCGCCCCCACGCTCACATCAATGCCCAGTCCGCTTCCTTGTACGGTGTGGATTCGCCGGTTCAGATACTTGATGTTTACCCCGATTGGCGTCTCGACCGGAAAGGCAAAATACCGCCAGCCCAAATCGAGGTTCCACCGAAACATCCTTGCGAGCGAGAGAAAGACGGCGTCTTCCCGGTCGGTAAACGTACCAAGCGGATCGTGTAACAGGGTCCGGGCCGAATCCCGCTGCGTCACCAGGGTCAGGTCGCTTAAGTCGGGCCGGAGTGGAATATCATCCACGCTCAGCCGCATCCAGTTCACGGCAAAAACGTAATCCGCCCCGACGGGCTGGGTCGCACCCAGATAGTTATAATTCGCCAGACCAAATTGCGAGATATACAGCGCCCGAATCTCTGAACTATTTACATAACCGAGATTTGCCGGGTTGTGCATGAAAGCCGCTCCGGATTCAAACAATGCTCCGGCAGCGTTCCCAAGCGCGCTTCCCCTCGGACTTACGCCAAGCCGAAGCATACTGTCGGCGTACCGTCCTCCGAATACGACGGATTGCCATAGAATCAGCGCTATCAGCGTGTAATATTTAGCGAGCCTTCGCAATTTTCCCCACGGATTTGTGTGTTTTCCCGCCGATTTTCACGGTGAATTGGTAAAAGTACACCCCATTCGAGACAAACTCGCCATTCCGATCTCTGCCATCCCAGCGAATTTTATGAAATCCGGGCGCCGTGATATCTCCGTCCATAAATACATCCGATGGCGAGTACCGGGTAATTCGACGTCCGTCTACGGTGAAAATATCCAGGGTGAAATCGGATACCCTGTTGGTTACCTCGTAATAAAAGTAGGTCTCCGACTGGAACGGATTGGGAAAATTGCCGTAATCGATCAGAGTATTCTCCCCGGCAACCAGAATCGAATATTCGGACTCCTCAGTACGGTTGGCATGGATATCAGCGGCAGTAAAGGAGATGGTATGCGGCCCTTTTGTTAACTCAGGTTGCAGCTCAACAATAGCACTTTGATTGGTGCCCGCGATTTTGATATCCATTTTCTCTTTCGATACCGGCTGATTATCAAGCAGTACATCGAATGCCTCACTTCGGATGTCGACTCCGACGCTATCTTCAACCACAAACCGCAATCGTGGCTTTTGTCCCACATACATCTCCGGCAGATACGGCTGGTCGCCAACACTTGCTTCAACTAAAGGCGGCGTGGTATCCCTGGGATCAAATAATGAGTGGAAGCCTTCCTTTTCAGCGATGATACTCGGATTGCTGCCATTAATTCTGAGCCAGGTTTTCCTCTCGCTGTCCGTCAAATAATACCAGTGGACTGTAGTATCCTGGTTTACCTTCTGATTCGTGATTCCCACCGGTACGGGTTGCGTGTTACCAGGTGGATAACCTATGGCAATACCCAGCGGATTGTCGTCAGTATACAATTTCGGATTCATCTGCCACTTCTTCGAATCAAAGGCAAACTCCCGGAATTCCAGAGAGACTGTTTGGGGTGTACCGACCCGATTTCCTGATACTGTCACAGAGATGGAGTCCTGCTGTAAAACCGCATGTGTCTCCCCGTCGTATGTCAATCCGAATTCCGGAATGACCGCAAAGATCGGCGACTCTGCGGTAGTGGTATAGTTATTATCCGACTCATCCTCTTCCTCGACTGTTTCGTCTGAATCCAGAACAACGGCGAGATTCAGCGCCCTTCCGGGATTATAAAACGGCAGACGTACCGTATCGTAATTAGCAGCCGCAAAATCTAATCCCTGAGATTTATCAATCAAAGTATCTCCGGTTCCGGAGGTCAGCCGTACGTAAATATTGGGCTGAGGATTTCCCCGGATAATTTCGGAGGAATGAACCACGATGCTTAATGTCGGTACCGTCCCATGGATAACATCAGCAGCCCGTACTTCCAGATCCGGCAAAAATCCCACCTGAAACTGCTCTCGCGGGCTGTCAATCACATCTCCATCCGATTGGTAGACCTTTAGCCACCACTGTACCTGTGTTCCGGCGCTGAATCCGCTGAATGCGCCCTGCGTCTCCCATGTCGTACCGCTAACTTGATGCATTGGGAGCGATAATGCCGAGTGAGTGGAATACACCCGGATACTGTCGATCGGTTGCGTCGGCAGAACCTCCGCCTCAAACCTAATCGGTTGACCTGTTTTGGGCGCTGCGGGAATTGTCCGCATATTCTCTACAATCGGCGCATCAATGGCAAACGACAGCGAGCCATGTTCATGCTGTGTTCCGTTCTCAGAAAATTGATACCAGGCTAGGTGCCCTTGTCCGGCCGCAAATGTATCCGGGATATCGACGTAATATTCGTATTCCGAGCCCCCTACTTCCCACGTCACTGGCCTGTTCCCGTCCTGAAACAACGGGATATTGTTCAAATCATAGATCTGGATTAGAGTGGGTAAATCCTCTTCCGATTGTAACCGAAGCTGGTCTCCGGGCTGGATGTTACCCGCTTCGAGTGACACGCTCTCCCCTTGTTCCGGCGCCGCAAGCCTGGTTGCAGGATCCCCAATCAGGTTATACTGATGCACCATCGTCGGGACCAAATAGGAATAGCCAAATCGCGGTGCACGCGCTAAATAATTGATCCGTGACAGATTGACAATTTCCCCAAGCGTATATTCCTTGTTTTGCAGGTATTCCGGGAGATCATACATCAACAGGAAATCATTCCAAAGCCAGCCCAAACCGGATGATCCGTACCAGCCAATCGCTCCGGCGTCCGATTTTCGAAGCATCAATTCCCCCAATCCCCGGGCAGTTTCGATTGCCCCGGTAAAACACGTCATACTGGTCACAAAGGGATACATTCCCGCATTGTGCAGCCGCCCAATGTCCTCCCGCAAAAACAGGGAGCGATCTGCCCAGACCGCGCCGCCGCCGTGCCCCATGAAGTTCACGTGATATACGCCGGTATTGTAATACTGAATCAGATCGGCTGACCCGCCGTAAAACCGGCTTTGCTGGAACGTTAAGTCGATGTACAAACGCTCCGGAAATATAGAGCCGCCTGTCTGGTACCGAAGCAGTTCCTCCGTCTGGTTTTTAAAGACAGCACCGTATCCTGCGATAAACAGGCTTCGGTTTCTCCATTCGCCGTAGGGAGCATTCTGCTCGTATTCCTGAATTTTTGCGAAGACGGTTTCTAGTTCCCCGGTGGACTGAACCGGGATTCTCCCGACGGCGACTTCTGGTATCAAATTGGTAGTATCAATATTCGCATAGTAGTAGTCTGTGACGGCTGCGCCGTAGTTCTCCGTCTGGTAAAAACGCATCGGGATGATATCATCTGCTGTTCGAAGTCGACCCTGAGTATCCCCAATGAGTAGGACATGCAGTGTCTGATTTGCCGAAAGGTCGGCATCGCGCCGGCGAATGACCTCTCTGATTGCAGCAGGTGATGTGTATCCGTAACTGTGTTCCCGGTAAATTTCTTCGGTGGTACTAATCTTTGGGTTCCATCCATTTGACTCGCGATAGGTTACCCAGGATTCGGCCGTTTCGCGAAATTTTTCAGGCGTAATGATGAGATAATCTACGGGCGTATTCCCATCGGGAGTTTCCTCCCACAAGAAATACTCCAAATCCAGTGGCTCAATCACCCCGGCATCGCTGGCAGCATAGTAGAGTAACTCCGGATTGTGATGGCGGGTCTGAAAGGTTATTTCATACAGTCCCGCATCATCCGCGGCGAGGGAAAAGTCCCGCAGCATCACGCCGTCGTCCCGGTAAAGTCTGATATTCTCGCTCTCGAAACCGGAAATGGAATATTCATACACCTCGCCGAGTACAACCGATGACGGTGGCGTGAACTTCAGGAAATCATCCTTAGCCTCAAACAGGCGATCGTAGGAAACTTCGAACCAGTTGAGCGCTAATGATTCAAACTCATTTTCGACTTCAAGTACAGAGATGCCCAGCGAATTCTCGCCGTCCTCGAGTTCCCGGGTCTCGAAATCCATGCCAGCGGTGACAGTCGCCGATCCGAGGCTGCTAAATTGACCGCTTCTCCCGACGACCTGATTATTCAGGAAAAATTCCGCCTGGTGTTTGCGGGCGTTTCCGGTCGATAATCCCTGTAAACCGACGGTCAGGTCTATATCCGACAAAGAGCTGGGATTCGGTGACGGAACCGAAAACGGAAATTCCGTGAGCGTGCCCGCCGACAGCGCCGATGAGTAAAGCCATAAGTCTAACTGATCGGAATATTGATTGGTATGCAATCCGCCCAGTCTATCAAAATACTGCTCGTCCTCAAAATGGAGTGTCTCCCGGAAGGATAGCAGGTAAGTAGGGTTCGGATCCACCGGTTCCACAGAGGTGACTGCAAATCGGCTGCCGGATTCTCCGCCCCACACCAGCCAGTAGACACCATCGGCGTTATACGGATCCCAGTACTGGTTTGGTCGGGTCTTTCGTGGAACTTTGCCGATAAATTCGAGATAATCGGAGCCTCTGAACCGGGTTGTGGATGCTGATTTGACGTATATCGGCTGCTCTTCATCCCGGTGAAATAGCCGGATTGAATTCGGCTCAATTGTTCCGTTTGTCTCAATGCTGTCTCGTAGTTCTGCGGCAGTAATTCTGTAGACTCCATCTTTTGGAACAGTAATACGGACAGCTTCACTGTATTCAATCGGGACAGCGGCTTTCGATGATTGCCTCATTGCCGATTGATTTGATTGTCCCTCGGCCACCTGCACCATTTCCGGGTTGAGTACCAGAGATTTGAATAGTGCATTGTTCTCTAACGGAGCGTCAGGACGGTGGGAATCGTCGGGAAAGTTCAGAGTGATATCAATGGTTTGTGTCACTTCGTATCGGCTCTGTTCCACGTCCCATCGTACCGGGAAAATGCGGAGCACGCCAAGAGGTTCCCCCTCATCCGTTATCCTTGAGACAAAAACCTGCTGGTTTGGAAAACTGGTTTGGGGATATTCGTATTCTGGGGTTGTCACCTCAGAGTACCCCTTAGGAGTGTCGTAAAAGACAGCGGGCAGCGCAGGCGGTTCCAACATCGCTGTTGAATCTATCGTGACTTGTACTCCAGGCAAATTTCCACCTGGCAGCGCGATCGGTAAAGACATCGTTGGCAATACGGGTTTTCCCAATTCGGACGACAGATCAAACCCTTCCACGGAGGGATACACGGTCTCAGGATGCGAGGAAAATGACTCCCATCGGATATCCGGTACCCGAACTGTAATTCGATATCGGTTCCCCAAGCGCTGAATTGTTACCGAACGCTTCTTTTTATCAAATCTTTGCTGAACGTTCTCCTCCCTGAGCCCGGCTTCTTCTGCGTGAGTGCGCTCAAATTGTATCTTTTTCGCTGATGGTACCTGAGCAATCACACTGGTCGAAACGAGCAGAACAGATAAAAAACTAGCCAGCCATGTTTTAGGACGCGCTTTCACTGATCAATGTCCTTGAGAGTTTGGCTTTCAGGAGGTCTTCGTCCAGATTTCGGTTCAGAATGCCTTGGTGTGCGAGGGAAATTCGGCCGGTCTCCTCTGAGACGACCACGACCATCGCATCAGACTCTTCGGAAAGGCCCAGCGCAGCCAGGTGCCTCGTGCCAAGGTTCGGATCGATTTCCAGGCGTTCGGACAACGGTAAAATACACTTGGCGGCTTCAATCGTATCCTCGTGAATCACAATGGCGCCATCGTGCAGCGGCGAACTGGGATTGAAGATAGAGACAATAAGATTGCTGGACACGGTGGCTTTAATCGGTACGCCCTTTTCGATAATCGCTTTCAGACCGGCATCCTGCTGCATCACAATTAGTCCGCCCCACCGGCGCTTGGCCAAATCGGTTGTTGCAGAGACCACCTCATCCACAGTGCGGGAGACCTGTGAGGGGATAATCTTTTGGAAGAGTTGGTTTTGGCCAATGTATCTCAAAACCCGGCGTAGCTCCGGCTGAAACAGGATAACAAAGGCAATTACCCAGACCGTTTGCAGGTGACGCAGCAGCCAGGACATCCCGCTGAAATTCAGCGCCTGGAAAATGAAGGAGGCAAACATGATAACAATCAACCCCACCAGCATCTGTGCGGCGCGGGTCCCGCGAAAAATCTGGTACAACTGGTAAAACAGCCACGTTATCGCCAGAATATCGATGACATCGATCAGCGTCACTGTAATAAAACCGATGCGAAAAAGATCCATGGATTATCCTGTCATGCCAGCGTTGCGAATAGCGTCTACCATGCTTATTGCCTCTTTTGTTTCTTTCACATCATGCACCCGCAAAACGGCGGCTCCGTTCCATATGGAGAGCGCCGCTACCGCAAGACTGCCTTCGAGACGCTCCCCAACAGGCAGATCCAGCGTTTTCCCAATAAAGGATTTTCTGGAGGCTCCGACAACCACTGGAAATCCCAGCAAAGTAAACTGCCGCAAATCTTTGATTATCCGGTAGTTGTGTTCCACGGTTTTTCCGAATCCAATACCCGGATCGATCAGAATTTGCTCGTCGGCGATCCCCTGCGAGCGTGCATAATCAATTTGATCTTTAAAATACTGTAATATATCCTCAATTACATCCCCGTAGGAAGGATTTTCCTGCAT
>JAANXI010000049.1 GCA_018263365.1 Fidelibacterota bacterium
TTCCACAGGAATTTACTATTGAGGATGGTACCCTTACTCCGAAGCTTAGTATTAAGCGTCATGTGGTTGAAAATCGGTATAAGGATCTGATTGATTCGATGTACGAAGATTAGTCTGTAATCGCTGCCAGCGCCCCAAGCGCTGGTAGCGGTAGTTGTTCAGAAGTCTATCGCATTTATTTCAAATAATGCCAGTGCAAATCTATATAGATTCTATTATGGTTTGCGATTGAAATACGTTAGAATTGTGCGACGAAATATCTGGCTTATCAAGAACTCGAAAGGACTGACGAAACGGATATGGGCATAACCTACAAAGATGCCGGCGTCGATATCGATGCGGGGGAATCCGCGGTCAACAAGATTAAGGAAGCTGTGAAGGCCACCTATAACGAGAACGTCCTGAGTGATGTGGGGCAGTTTGGTGGTTTTTACCGGTTTCCCAGAGATGAATATGCCGATCCGGTGCTCGTGTCTTCCACGGATGGGGTAGGCACAAAACTCAGGATTGCATTCCAAACCGGCATTCATACCACGATTGGCCAGGACTTGGTCAATCACTGCGTGAATGATATTCTTACCAGCGGCGCAACCCCCTTGTTTTTCCTCGATTATATCGGAATCGGCGCCATGGATGAAGAGACCGTGAACGGGATCGTGGAGGGGTTTGCCGCCGCCTGTAAAGAAAATGCCTGCGTGCTCATCGGCGGGGAGATGGCGGAAATGGCAGGATTCTATGCGCCGGGCGAATACGATGTAGCCGGGACAATCGTCGGAGCCGTGGAGCGGGATAATATTATCAACGGAAGCACTATCCGACCTGGGAATGTAGTGTTGGGATTACCTTCAACTGGCTTACATACAAATGGATACACCCTGGCGCGTAAAGTGTTACTTGATAAGTATGATGTTGATAAACATCTGGCTAAATTAGAGGAAACTGTCGGGGAAGCACTCCTGCGAATCCATAAATCCTATCTCGGCGAAATTGCCCCGCTGATTAGTGACCGCAGGCTTAAAGGGATTGCCCATATCACCGGCGGAGGGCTGCTTGGCAATTCCCGGCGTATCATACCTGAAGGAATGGAATTAGTGGTTGACTGGGATGCCTGGGAGTTCCCTCCGATTTTTCAACTAATCCAGGAGACGGGAGATATTTCGGACCATGAGATGCGGCGTACGTTCAATTGCGGAATTGGATTAGTTATCGTAGTACCGGAGGCTGACGTTGACTATTTTCAGGAACATTTTCATTCGAGGGAATTGGAATCCATTATCATCGGCCGGATAGAAAAATCAAACTGAATTCGTGAAATTCTATGACTGATATCGGAGTAATCGGAGCGGGAAGCTGGGGGCTGGCGCTGTCGCGAAAACTGGCATTGTCCGGCAAAAACGTGACAGTGTGGGTCTTCGAGAAGGACGAGTATGAAGAACTCATCGAAACAGGTATGTCACAGGATTACCTTCCCGGTGTGCAGTTGCCAGACTCTGTGCAATATTCGCATTCTCTCGAAAAATTGCGCCAATTTGACCAGCTGGTCATGGCTGTACCGTCTCACGCCGTGAGAACCGTGGTCCAGCAAATGGAATCACTGGAATTTTCGCCATCTTTGATCATTAATGTAGCCAAAGGTATTGAAAACGACACTTTACAGCGCATGAGCGAGGTGATAAACCAAGAACTAAGCAGTGTGACAGTAGATCAAATTGTCACAATGAGCGGCCCAAGCCATGCTGAGGAAGTAAGCAGAGATATTCCGACTGCAGTCGTGGCTGCCTCCACATCACTAAGATCGGCAGAAAAAGCACAGGCAACTTTCAACAATGAAACGTTCCGTGTCTATACAAATAATGATATTATCGGCGCCGAACTTGGCGGGTCGGTGAAAAATGTTATAGCCATCGCAGCCGGCATCCTGGATGGCCTGGAGTTTGGCGACAATCCCAAAGCAGCTTTGATGACCCGGGGCATCGCCGAGATTACCCGACTAGGGCTGGCTGCCGGCGCCAAGGAAGAAACATTTTCTGGCTTATCAGGAATAGGCGATCTGATTGTTACATGCCTGAGTCAGCACAGCCGGAACCGGTATGTGGGCGAGCAGATCGGAAAAGGGCGGAAATTGGACGAAATTATCGGGGCGATGAAGATGGTAGCGGAAGGGGTGAAAACCACCGAATCCGTGCAGGAAATGGCCGGGAAATTCAGCGTTGATATGCCAATTACCGCGCAGGTGTATGAAGTGTTATTTCATGACAAGCCTCCGGAAGCTGCGGTCACGGACTTGATGACCAGAGAGCCAGTACACGAGCGACATTCCATGTAGAGCAGCAAAACGCAAGAAACAGGTAATGGACCCCGACAGACGAGAATTTCTCCTCTCCCTTGTAAACAACATTATGCTCGTATTGGGGATTGGCGTTATAGCCTCCCTGATTTTGGAGTACGGATTTTACATCTCTGATTCCACGCTGCGCCTGTTGCATTATTACGATTACGGCGTCCTGTTTTACTTCATCTTCCACGATTTTTTCAAACTGGCGATTGTCGAAAACAAGGAATCCTTTTTACGATACAATTGGCTGAATTTTTTCTTTTTCGCTGCATTGTTACTTTTCTTTTTGGTGTATAATCCCTGGTGGCAACTGCCGATACTGACAGAGGAATTCAGAAATGTGCCCGTCAGGAAAATCGCCAAAATTTTTATCGTTTTAACTCAGATTTACATTTTAGTTGCCACGGTATTTTCCACTCTCAAATTCGGTCAAAAAGTTGCGTTCTCACATTTCCAACCCATTCCCATCCTCCTGGGGAGTTTTGCCGGGATAATTCTCATTGGCGCTGGATTATTGTCCCTGCCTAAGGCCACAGTTGGTCACAGCATGACCTTTGTCGATGCGCTGTTTACATCGACCAGCGCCACCTGTGTGACCGGTCTTATAGTTGTGGATACAGGCGCATATTTTACTCAATTCGGACTCTGGGTTATCCTGTTGTTAATGCAGGTAGGTGGTCTGGGAATCATGACGATGACAGCCTTTTTCGCAGTGGTACTCGGTTCAAAGATGAGTGTGCGTCAGCGAGTCATCATGCAAGATTTGCTCTCCGATGAGAATATGGCAAAAATCGGACAGACGCTATGGCAGGTACTCGGGTTGACCATTTTCATCGAAGCCATAGGTGTAGTGACAATGTATGATCTGTTTCCGGCTGATGCGTTTCCGGAAGGCGATCGCCTGTTCCAGAGCCTGTTTCACGCGGTATCGGCGTTTTGTAACGCCGGGTTCTCCACCTTCTCCGATAGTCTCATGGGATTTTCCGGCAAAACAATGCTGATCGGCACCTTTGCCGGTTTGATAGTCTTGGGAGGCGTCGGCTTCCCGGTCCTGGTAAATTTGTTAGGATATCGTTTTTTTGGCACCAGAGGGCCCTTAGGTAAAAAGAAGCCCCGCGTGAGCTCGCAGACGCATATCGTATTATGGATTTCCGGAATCCTTATCGGGGTTGGAGCGGGCTGGATTTGGTTCGCTAATTACGGTATTGCAGGTCATTGGACGATGACATTTCAGTCTGTTTCGGACAGTCTCTTCCAGTCGATAACCACGCGAACGGCTGGATTTAATACCGTGGATATTGGGACAATGGCTTTGCCTGCACTCGTGGGGATGATGGCGTTGATGTTTATTGGCGCGAGTCCCGGTTCAACTGGCGGCGGGGTAAAGACGACCACGTTTTATCTGTCCATCCAGGCAATCCGGACCCAACTGACGGGCAGACAGCAGGTGGAACACCGACACCGCACGATTCCCCAGAGCATCCTCCGGCGAAGTCTGTTGCTCATTTTATCTGCGCAATTGGTAATTGGGGTTGGGTTTTTAGCGCTGGCAGTCTTCGAAACCGCCGAGCCAATCGCCCTGTTGTTTGAGGCCATTTCCGCCTTCGGGACCGTAGGGCTATCTATGGGAATTACCCCTGAACTCTCTGATCCGGGCAGGATAATTATTACCCTGTTAATGTACATCGGACGTGTCGGTCCGCTGGCGCTGGTAATTGCATTTGGTAAGTCCGAGCAAAAACAGAATTATGAATTCCCGGAAGAATCAGTTATGATTGGATAGGAGAATCACATGAGCAAATTTGTCGTCATAGGGTTGGGTGTGTTTGGCCGGCAGGTAGCACTGAGTCTGGCGCAGGAAGGCGCTGAAGTGATCGCTGTGGATTCGGATATGGAGCGAGTGGAAGAGATCCACGATTATATTGCGTATGCCGTTCGCCTTGATTCCACAGATCCGTCCGCCCTGCGATCACTGGGATTACAGGACATGGAGGCGGGAATAGTGGCAATCGGGGAAGATTTTGAGGCCAATCTCCTGACGGCTGCCTATCTGAAACAACTGGGGGTTAAAAAGGTAATTACCCGGGCCAGTAACCCGATCCATCGGCGAATCCTGGAACAAATCGGCGCTGACGAGATTATCTCTCCCGAAGATGAAGTAGGAAGGAAAACAGCGCATCGGTTGCTTCGGCCCAATTTGGTGGATTATATCGATGTGGCAGAAGATTATAAGCTGATTCGAGTTGAGACGCCGCAGGACCTCGTGGGGAAATCCCTGGGCGAAATTGATTTTCGGAGGAACTACCAATTGAATATTATCAGTATAAACAAGAAACAGATTCCTGAGGGGGAAGATACGACCGAAGAAGTGACACATGAGGCCGTTCCCACAAGCCAGACAATACTGGAACCCGACACCATCCTGGTTATTGTCGGGAAAGAGAAAGATATCAACAAATTTACGGGAAAATACTCCTGAGAGTGTTTCGTTTAATTCGCTATATGTTATTGGCATCTGCTGTGTTGTCACAGATGGCTTTGGGACAAAATTATCAGGAAGGGCTCTGCGGGTATCCTGCGACAAGCCGACCTGTGACCAATCCGACGTTTACACAATCCCTGCAAAAGCCGGCTGTCAATTCGGACACGACCTTTTCCATCCGGGAAAACGTGGCGGATCAGTCCAACAGTTTTATCAATGGTGTTGAATTTACCAAAGTCTATTCCGGTCTCGAAATTGTCATCTACGTGGAGACGGATGAGTGGAACTCCGACAGAGTGACCGATCAGACGGTGGAAGACCTGAGAAAAGCCATGTTGGAGGAGACGCCGGCCGGTTCTGTGTATCCGAACCAGGGGATTTTTGAGACGGAGATTGATCTGTTCGGGGAGCCGCCCGATATTGATAATAACGGCAAGGTGTTTATCCTTCTGATCGATGTTCGGGACAATTATGATCCGCAGGATGGGGGAAGCTACATCGCCGGGTATTTTGACCCTGCTGATCAACAGAAAGGGTTCGCTAACTTCAGTGATATTCTTTATATAGATACCAATCCGGGTTTGCAATCCGGCAATTTCCTGAATACGATGATGACGGCAGCGCACGAGCTGCAACACCTGTTGCATTACGCCGCCGATAAAGACGAAAGTGTCTGGGTGGCCGAAGGCTTGTCGGAGGTGACTGCCCACCTCTTCGGATTGCCGGGACGCAATTTTTCGCACTTCCTCGATGATCCCACCCGCAACCTGACCAG
>JAANXI010000005.1 GCA_018263365.1 Fidelibacterota bacterium
CCGGACAGGTACAACGTCAGCGCCGCCGTCAGCGTCGTCTTCCCGTGATCCACATGCCCGATCGTCCCCACATTGACATGCGGCTTCGTTCGTTCAAATTTCTGTTTCGACATGAGTCCTCCCTAAGTTAGTACGCGGCCTTTATGATGCTTTACCGTGAATTTTCTCAACGATATCGTCTTTAATGTTATTCGGCACTTCCTCATAATGCGAAAATTGCATCGTGAAAACAGCCCGTCCCTGTGTAATTGAGCGAAGATCAGTGGCATACCCAAACATTTCAGAGAGCGGTACCGTTGCATTTATCACTTGCGCTTTGTTTCGCTGGCCCATTCCCTGTATATCGCCGCGACGTCCCGTGATATCTCCCATCACATCGCCGAGATATTCGTCCGGGACTACGACTTCAAGTCCCATTGTCGGTTCAAGCAGCGCAGGACTCGCTTTTCGCATCGCATCCTGCATCGCCATTGATCCTGCGACCTTGAAAGCCATCTCTGAAGAATCGACTTCGTGATACGAGCCGTCATACAACGTTACTTTGACATCTTCCAAAGGATATCCGGCAATCGGTCCGTTTCGCATAGCTTCCTGGATCCCCTTATCCACAGACGGGATATACTCTCTCGGAATAGAGCCACCGACAATCTTGTCAATAAACTCGTAGCCAGCCCCTGCTTCGTTGGGCTCGACCTCCATTACCACATGGCCATATTGCCCACGTCCGCCGCTCTGGCGGACAAATTTCTTTTCGACATCCACCTCTTTGCGGATAGATTCGCGGTAAGCGACCTGCGGTTTGCTAATTTTGGCGTTCACCTTAAATTCACGTTTCAGCCGGTCGATGATCACTTCTAAATGCAATTCCCCCATCCCAGCCACGATGGTCTGGCCTGTTTCTTCATCGGTAGAAATTTGAAATGTAGGATCCTCTTCGGCGAGCCGGGCAAGCGCATCGGAGAGTTGCTGCGAATCGGCCCGGGATTCCGGCTCTATCGATACCTTGATCACCGGCTCCGGAAATTCCATTTGCTCCAGAATAATTGGGTGATCCGCATCGCACAACGTATTACCTGTCGATGTATTTTTCAGGCCAACCGCAGCAGCAATATCCCCTGCTTTTACGTAATCGAGCTCTTCCCGCTTATTGGCATGCATCTGGAGCAGTCGTCCAAACCGTTCCCGTTTGTCACTGTTGGGATTATAAATGTAAGATCCTGCGGAAATTTTTCCGGAATAGACTCTGAAAAAAGTCAAACGACCGACATACGGGTCGGTCATTACTTTAAAGGCCAGGGCTGAAAAGGGTTCGTCTTCGTCAGACTTCCGGCTGAATCTCTCCTCCGTTTTCGGATGCACCCCTTTAATAGGAGGTACTTCCACCGGCGATGGCAGAAAATCCACAATGGCATCCAACAGATACTGGACGCTTTTATTTTTGAATGCAGCTCCGCACATCACAGGCGTCATCGAAACATCCAGTGTGGCTTTTCGCAATGCCGCTTTAATATCTCTGGGATCAATTTCTTCACCTTCGAGATATTTTTCCAAGAGGGTATCATCGTACATGGAAATCTCTTCGAGCATGTGTGTGCGATATTCCTGGGCCTGCTCCACCATATCTTTGGGGATATCGCCAAACTCAAAATGCTTACCAAGGGTTTTTTCGTTGTAGATAATACTGCGATTGTGAACAAGATCGACAATACCATTGAACATATCGCCATCGCCGATCGGGAGGGTAATAGGAACGACATTGGCGCCTAGTCGCTCCCGCATCATTTCGACCGCGTTGAAAAAGTCGGCGCCCGTCCGATCCATCTTATTGACAAAGGCGATTCGCGGAATCGTATATTTATCCGCCTGGCGCCAGACTGTCTCCGACTGCGGTTCAACACCTCCGACGGCACAAAACAGAGCGACCGCTCCATCCAGTACCCGCAATGAACGTTCAACTTCTACCGTAAAATCGACGTGGCCGGGCGTATCGATAATGTTAACTCGATGATCCTGCCAGTAACAGGTGGTTGCGGCTGAGGTTATCGTAATACCGCGTTCTTTTTCCTGCTCCATCCAGTCCATCGTCGCTGCGCCATCATGGACCTCCCCCATGCGGTGCAGTCGTCCGGTATAATAGAGTATACGCTCGGTGGTCGTCGTTTTTCCGGCATCAATATGCGCCATGATGCCGATATTCCTCGTCCTCTCTAATGAATCTGCTTTTTTCTGAGCCACTGTATTTATCTAAATCTCTTCTCTATCTGTATTCTGATTTTCAAATTCTCTTACCTAAAATGCGCAAAAGCTCTGTTGGCTTCCGCCATTCTGTGCACTTCCTCTTTTTTGCGCACCGCGCCGCCTTCGCCTTTCGAGGCCGCCAGAAATTCTTCTGCAAGGCGATCAGACATCGGTTTGCCGCCCCGGCCCATGGCTCCGCTGATAAGCCAGCGCATAGCGAGCGCCTTTTTCCTGTCATTGCTGACCTCAACAGGCACCTGATATGTTGCACCACCGATTCGCTTGGATTTGACTTCCAGGATCGGCGAAACGTTTTCTATCGCTTTTTCAAAAAGCTCCAGGCCGTCTTTGCCGGACTGCTTTTCCATCTTTTCAAGAGCGGTATAGAAAATCTGTTCCGCGGTCCCGCGCTTTCCGCCGCGCATAATATTGTTAATGAATTTTGCCCCCAGCAGACTATCGTATACCGGATCCGGCAGAATTTCTCGTCTTTCAGGTCGTTTACGACGCGCCATAACTTCGCTTTACCTCGTTATTAAGATTTCTTTGCACCATACCGGGAACGACTGGTTTTTCTGTCGGTCACGCCGGCAGTATCCAGTGTTCCGCGTACGATATGATACCGCACTCCAGGAAGATCCTTCACACGACCACCTTCAATCAGCACAATCGAGTGTTCCTGCAGGTTGTGTCCCTCACCGGGAATGTACGCCGTCACTTCCATCCCGTTCACCAACCGCACACGCGCAACTTTCCGCAGCGCAGAGTTCGGTTTTTTCGGTGTGGTCGTGTACACCCGGGTACACACACCGCGTTTCTGGGGGTTTCCCTTCAGCGCGGGCGCTGATTTTTTCTTCTCTACTTTTTTCCGCCCTTTTCGGACGAGTTGGTTGATCGTTGGCATAGAATCTCCCTTATTGAAAAAGCCTTGTAAATTAGGCAGATTTTACAGAGCTGTCAACTCGTTTTCTGCCTTTTTTATCAAGTTTCCACTGTCTCCGACGCCTCTTCCACTTCCACTTCTTCTTCCACCGTTTCCGGCTCTTTTCTGGCCAGGCGTTCGTCGACAAGGACATCGTTCTCCGAGTCCACGATGATATCTCTGTACTGTTTCTGGCCGGTGCCGGCAGGAATCAGTCGTCCCATAATCACATTCTCTTTCAATCCACGCAGATGATCGATCTTGGCCGAGGTAGCCGCATCGGTCAGAACCCGCGTGGTCTCCTGGAAGGAGGCCGCGGAAATAAAGCTCTCCGTATTGAGCGACGCCCGGGTGATTCCAAGCAGCAACGGACGGAATGTCGCAAGCCGGGCTTCTCGAATCTTCGCAGGTTCGCCGCCGGATTCTTCGGTTTCCTCATTGATCTGTTCCAGACGGTTCCGTTTAATGACCCGGCCCTTGTGTAATCCCGAATCACCAGGCTCTTCCACCACAGCCATATTCCGGATTCGTTCGTTCTCTTCGAAAAACTCGTAGCGATTGACCCGATCTTTTTCCAGATATTTGGTGTCACCGGGATCTTCGATCGCCACCTTCTGCATCATCTGGCGCACAATCACTTCAATATGTTTGTCATTAATTCGCACGCCCTGGAGACGGTACACTTCCTGGATCTCGTTTACCAGGTATTCCTGTACCTTACCCGGACCGAGAATCCTGAGGATATCATGCGGCGCAACAGCACCGTCGCAGAGGCGGTCACCGGCTGTAATCCGGTCGCCTTCGTGTACAATCACGTGCTTGCCGTACGGGATCTTATAACTTTTTTCATCGCCGGCATCACTTTCGATGATAATTTCACGGACACCGCGGCGGATTTTTCCGAATTTGACCCGGCCGTCAATTTCGCTGACCACTGCCGGATCTTTCGGTTTCCGCGCTTCAAAGAGTTCGGCCACACGTGGGAGGCCACCAGTAATGTCGCGGGTTTTCCCAATCTCTTTGGCGATCTTCACCAAGGTATCACCAGCTTCCACTTCCTGACCGTTTTTGACGACAAGATTCGCGCCAACAGGCAAAATAATGCCAGGCGCAACCGTCTCTCCATCTTCGTCAACGATTTCGATACGCGGACTCAGATTGCGATCTTTGGATTCGATAATCGTACTCTGTTTCCGGCCCAGTTCATCAGTCTCTTCGCTGTAGGTGACATCATCGATGAGGTCAACGAACTTCACGTAACCGCTTCTCCGCGCCAGGATCACGTCGCTATACGGGTCCCAGGCGAACAAGGTCTCGCCCTTCTCGACTTCATCGCCATCTTCCACCAGCAGTCTTGAACCGTAGGGCACGTTGTAATGGGCCAGTTCACGGTTATTCTCATCGATAATGTCGATTCGTCCATTCCGGACAAGGCAAATCCGGTCACCGTCTTCACGCTCGGACAGTTCGATATTATCGGAGAACACGACTTTACCCGAATGCTTGGTCGCCATTTCAGACGTCTCAACAATTCGGCTGGCCGTCCCACCAATGTGGAACGTCCGCAGTGTCAGCTGCGTACCCGGCTCCCCGATACTCTGTGCAGCGATAATTCCGACGGACTCACCGATATTCACCACTTTATTGGTTGCCAGATGACGTCCGTAGCACTTTATACAGACACCCCGCTGGGTTTCACAGGTGAGCACAGAACGAATCCGCACTTCTTCAAGCGCGGTCTGGCTGATCTCCTCGGCCACATCCTCGTCGATCAGTTCGCCTGCCTCAACAATCAGCTCATCGGTAATCGGATTGTAAATATCATCCACAGTAAATCGCCCGAGGATACGGTCTTCCAGCGGCTCGATGACTTCCTCGCCCTCCTTCAGCGCAGTAATCTGGATACCGTTAATAGTACCACAATCCTGTTCAGAGATCACTACGTCCTGGGAAACATCCACGAGACGCCGGGTCAGATAGCCGGCATCAGCTGTCTTCAGGGCGGTATCGGCCAGACCTTTCCGGGCACCGTGCGTCGAGATAAAGTACTCAAGCACCGAAAGCCCTTCCTTGAAGTTCGACAGAATCGGATCTTCAATAATTTCTCCGGCCTGTCCGGTCATACTTTTCTGTGGCTTCGCCATCAATCCACGCATACCGGCCAGCTGTTTGATCTGATCCTTACTGCCACGCGCGCCGGAATCGGCCATCATAAACACATTGTTGAACCCGGTCCGATCTCTGGCAAGTTGACGCATCATAGTATCCGCCACCGCGTTCGTCGTGTGCGTCCAAATATCGATGACCTTGTTATAGCGCTCACCTTCGGTCAGGATTTCGTTTTGCGCTTTCTGGTTCACATCATCAACTTCGGCCATCGCCCGGTCGATATATTCGTGCTTTTCTTCTGGGATAATGACATCGTCAAGCCCAATGGACTGCCCACTTGAGGTCGCATAATGAAAACCAAGGTCCTTCAGATCGTCAAGGAACTTCACCGTCCGGAAATTGCCCGCCCGCTCAAAACATTCACCGACAATGTTTTCCAATGATCTCTTTGCGACCAATTCATTGATGAATGGCATTTCCTCCGGCAGGATATCGTTAAACAGAATCCGGCCGATTGTGGTGTCGATTACTTCACCGTCTTCCATCCGCAGCTTCACCTTGGCATGCAGACCGACGGCGCCGTTATCATAGGCGACGCGCGCCTCATCCTTTGATGCAAGCTCCATACTTTCGCCCTTGTCACCGGGCAACGCGCGCGTCAGATAATAGACGCCAAGCACCATATCCTGGGACGGAATTGCAATCGGCGCGCCGTGTGCCGGATGCAGAATATTATGGCTGGAAAGCATCAGCGTCCGTGCTTCTATCTGCGCCTCCGGTCCGAGCGGTACGTGAACAGCCATCTGGTCACCGTCGAAGTCAGCGTTAAACGCCGCACATACGAGCGGATGAATTTTGATAGCTTTTCCATCGATGAGCACAGGCTGGAACGCCTGGATACCCAAGCGGTGCAGTGTCGGAGCACGGTTCAGCAGCACGGGATGGTCTTTTACGACATACTCCAGCACTTCGTAGATCTCCGGCTGTTTCTCTTCCACCATCAATTTGGCTGAGCGCGGGGTCTTTGAGTACCCCCGTGTAATTAGTTGATTAATGATAAAGGGTTTAAAGAGTTCAATGGCCATTTCCTTCGGCAGACCGCACTCGCTTAAATTGAGTTCCGGCCCAACCACAATAACGGAACGGCCACTGTAATCGACGCGTTTTCCGAGCAGATTCTGACGGAAGCGTCCCTGTTTGCCCTTGAGCATATCGCTCAGACTCTTCAGCGGACGCCGCGTCCCGCTCCGGACAGCTGTTCTGCGGCGGCTGTTGTCGAACAGTGAGTCCACGGACTCCTGCAACATCCGTTTTTCATTCCGCAGGATGACGTCCGGTGCGTTAATGTCGATCAACTGTTTCAAACGATTGTTTCGGATAATCACGCGGCGATACAAGTCATTCAGGTCACTCGCCGCAAAGCGACCGCCATCCAGCGGCACCAGCGGACGCAGTTCCGGCGGAATTACCGGCAATACGCTCAAGACCATCCATTCCGGATTATTCGGCTTTTCATCTTCATTCCGAATAAATGCCCGGACTACCTTCAGACGTTTCAGCGCATCATTTTTGCGCTGTTTGGAGGTTTCGGTATCAACGGCGTGCTGAAGTTCGTCCGCCAGTTTTTGGAGATCCATATTAGCCAGAATTTCATGGATGGCTTCGCCGCCCATGCCGGCCTTAAAATACTCCTCGTTCGGATTGCCATTTCCATCGCTGGGCGGACCGTATTCCCGGCGGAGCTCGAGATATTCTTCTTCGTCCACCAGACTGCCGACCTCCACATCCGAACCACCGGCGTTGATGACGATGTACTCCTCGTAGTAAATAACCTTTTCCAAATCTTTCGTGCTCAGCCCCATAATGTAGCTGAGTTTACTGGGGATCGACCGCAGGTACCAGATATGGACCACCGGCACGGCCAGATTAATGTGGCCCATCCGCTCACGGCGGACTTTCTTGCGGGTAACTTCCACACCACAGCGATCACAGATTATTCCTTTATAACGAATCCGTTTATATTTGCCGCAGTGACATTCCCAATCCTTGACCGGGCCAAAAATCTTTTCACAGAACAAGCCATCTTTCTCTGGCTTGTAGGACCGGTAATTGATAGTCTCCGGCTTGGTGACCTCGCCGTAAGACTTCGAGAGAATCAGTTCAGGCGATGCCAAACTGATCTGGATTGAGTCAAAGTCCGATTTTGTCTGCGGCTGTTTTGGATTTAAATAAACCAAAGTATATACCTCCCCTTCAATTGAAGGTTTAATTCAATGCGATATCGATACCGAGCCCCTGAAGTTCGCGCAGGAGCACATTAAAGGATTCCGGCACCCCGAATGGTGGCAGGTTCTCACCTTTGACGATGGCGTTGTACACCCGTGACCGGCCTTCCACATCATCTGACTTCACGGTCAGCATTTCACGGAGTGCATGCGCCGCGCCATACGCTTCGAGCGCCCAGACTTCCATCTCACCGAATCGCTGGCCGCCAAACTGCGCTTTCCCACCCAGTGGCTGCTGCGTAATCAGTGAATACGGCCCGGTGGATCGAGAGTGCATCTTGTCTTCGATCATGTGTGAGAGTTTCATCATATAGATGTGTCCCACCGTTACAGGATTGCTGAAGTCCTCGCCTGTACGCCCATCTTTTAACGTCACCTTGCTGTTTTCCGGTAGTCCGGCTTCCCGTAACTTTTCATGTACGTCATCGAGCGATGCACCATCAAAGACCGGAGTCGAGAAATGCACGTCCAGTGCTTTTCCAGCCCAGCCAAGCATGGTCTCATACAGCTGGCCAAGATTCATCCGGGACGGAACGCCCAGCGGATTCAGTATGATATCCACAGGAGTGCCATCATCCATGAACGGCATGTCTTCTTCCGGAACCACGGTGGCGATCACGCCCTTGTTTCCGTGCCGACCTGCCATTTTATCACCAACGGAGATCTTCCGTTTGCTGGCGATATACACCTTAGCAAGCTGTAACACGCCCGGCTGGAGTTCGTCTCCAACCTTGAGCTTGTATATTTCTTTCTCTACGTCTTCTTCAATGCTTTCGTAGGCTTCCTCGTAGTTTTTGAAGATCATCCGGATTTTTTCGTTCGCTTCCTCGTCTTCCACCCACGGGTATTCGATGCCAACGTCATCCAGGTTGAAATTGCGCAGGTTTCCTTCATTCAGCGTTGTACCTGCCCGGAGCAAACTCTTTCCGGCTTTGTCCTTGATACCAACGGTTTTCTGTCCTTCCACGAGATCCAGGATCTTTTCAATCCGGCGATCGGCCAGCCGTTCTTTCTGCTGTTCCCCTTCTTTCTTGATCTGAGCAACTTTCCGTTCTTCTTCCTTGCGGGATTCACTCGTCCTGCGATGGAACAGTTTGGTATCCACGACGACGCCACTGACGCCCGGATCGGCTTTCTTGGATGCATCTTTCACCTCACCGGCTTTTTCGCCAAAAATAGCGCGCAGCAGTTTTTCTTCCGGCGTCGGATCGGTTTCGCCCTTTGGCGTGACCTTTCCGATAAGAATATCACCGGGTTCCACTTCCGCACCAACTCTGATCAAACCGTTCTCATCAAGGTTGCGGGTCGCTTCTTCGCTGACATTCGGGATTTCGCGGGTCAGTTCCTCTTCACCACGCTTGGTATCCCGGACTTCCATCTCCACTTCTTTAATATGTACGGAAGTGAAAACGTCATCTTTTACACAGCGTTCACTAATGACGATTGCATCCTCGAAATTGTATCCACGCCAGGGCATAAACGCACAGAGGACATTCCGTCCGAGTGCCAATTCGCCCTTTTCGGTGGCGCAACCGTCGGCAATCGGGTCGCCGGTTTTCACTTTATCGCCTTCGGCGACCAGCGGTTTCTGATTGACTGCGGTGTCCTGATTTGTGCGCAGGAACTTATGCAGGTTGTAGACAATTAAATCATCCTGCTCCGCGAAACTGACTTCATCATCCTTGCGCTCAGGATTTGTCTTTTTGATTATAATCTTATTCGCATCGACCTTGACGACCTCGCCGTTGACATCAGATGTTACAACGGCCTTCGAGTCAACAGCGACGCGCTTTTCCATCCCGGTTCCGACAATCGGTGTTTCCGGCATCAGAAGCGGCACTGCCTGGCGCTGCATGTTCGAACCCATGAGCGCGCGGTTCGCATCATCGTGCTCCAGGAACGGTATCAGAGCAGCCGCCGCACTTACAATCTGGTTTGGCGAAACATCCTGATAACCGACCTCGTCAGGTGTGATTTTAATAAACTCCCCCCGGATGCGGGCGCGTACTGTCTCGCTTTCGAATTCACCGTTGTCATCGACTGGCGCGTTTGCCTGCGCGATAGTCACCCGTCCCTCGTCATCAGCCGACAGATAATCGATCTGGCCGGTCACCTTCGTCGAGCCATTATCGGAAAAAACCTTCCGNTAGGGGGTTTCAATAAAGCCCAGGCGATTCACCTTTGCGTATGTCGCCAGCGAGGAAATTAGACCAATGTTCGGACCTTCCGGCGTTTCAATCGGACAGAGGCGGCCGTAATGCGTATAATGCACATCTCGCACCTCAAAACCGGCGCGTTCACGGGTCAACCCGCCCGGACCGAGCGCCGACAGGCGCCGTTTGTGCGTCATCTCAGCCAGCGGATTCGTCTGATCCATAAACTGCGAGAGCTGGCTCGTTCCAAAGAAGGAGTTAATAACCGAGCTCACGATCCGGGAATTCACCAAATCCTTGGGAGTCAGGTTTTCGGTATCCCGCATGTTCATCCGCTCTTTGATCGTGCGGCTCATCCGGGTCAGCGCAATGGTAAACTGATTGGCCATCTGTTCGCCGACGGTCCGGACGCGACGGTTCCCCAGATGATCGATATCATCGGTTTCCGCCAGCCCGAGCCGCATGTCGATAAGATGCTTCAAAATGGTGATGAAGTCATCCTTCATCAGCGTGGTCTGCTCAAGTGAAATATCCTGGTCAAACTTTTTATTGATGCGATACCGGCCGACTTCTCCGAGATCGTATTTCTTTTCGGAAAAGAACATCCGATCCACGAATTTGCGGGCAGTATCGATATTCGGTGGTTCACTGGAGCGCACGTTCTGGTAAATAATTTTGAGCGCGCCCTCTTCATCGTCGGACTGATCTTTTTTCAGGGTATTCAGTAACAATTCAACGACCAGTTCATCCTTGGCGTCCAACACCTTCACAGATTCAATGCCGGCTTCGGCCCATTCTTCCACATCTTCGATATCGAAGACTTTGCCCCACTCTGCCAGGACTTCGCCGGTTTCCGTGTCCACCACATCAGCGGCAAGATATTTTCCGGCAACTTCTTTAATGCCGTCCTTATCCATTTCTTTCTCCTGAATCAGGTCGAACGCCTCCAGGATATCTTCGTTATTCGGAAA
Organism: Fidelibacterota bacterium; assembly: GCA_018263365.1. Taxonomy (GTDB): domain Bacteria; phylum Fidelibacterota; class JAANXI01; order JAANXI01; family JAANXI01; genus JAANXI01. Next base: position 10,679 of record JAANXI010000005.1, read on the forward strand.
GCCGAGCGCTCGTAAAAGCGTGGTAACGGGGAATTTCCTTCGGCGATCGATTATAACGTAGAGCGCATCGTAGATATCGGTGGTAAAGTCAATCCAGGAGCCGCGGAAAGGAATAATTCGTGCGGTGTAGAGTTTGGTACCATTCGGATGGACGTTCTGATCAAAAAACACCCCCGGTGATCGCTGCAACTGGCTAACGATTACACGCTCTGCACCATTAATAATGAACGTACCGCGATCCGTCATCATCGGGATATTTCCGAAGAAAATATCCTGTTCAATCGTATCGCTGTATTCCCCTTTGTCCGCCCCTTCTTCGGCCACATGGAGCCGCAATTTCACCTTGAGGGGCAGCTCATAACTGACGCCACGTTCCACACATTCGTCGACGGAATATTTGGGAGAGCCAACCGAATAGCTGACATACTCCAGTAGATAGTTCCCGTGACTGTCTTCAATGGGAAATAGGTTATTAAACACTTGGTTCAGCCCGACATTCCGGCGCTGTTCCGGTGACAAATGAAACTGTAAAAACTCTCGGATTGATTCCAACTGGATATCCAACAGGTTCGGCATCTCCAGTACTTCAGAAATACCGGCGAAGGATTCCCGTTCAATCCGATTCGATTTTAATGTACTCAAGAGGTACACCTCCTCTTTATCAAATATGACATATATATGACAAAACCTGAGGAGTAAATCCCAGGTTTCGTCAACGGCAATCTAACGATCGCTAAAGACCGGAGTCTTACCATGCGCAGTGATACTCACCGCTATTTCAGTTCGACTTCTGCGCCTACTTCTTCCAGCTGACTTTTTATATCTTCGGCTTCTTCTTTCGTCACAGCTTCTTTGATCGGATTCGGTGCGTTGTCCACGAGTTCCTTGGCTTCTTTGAGACCAAGATTGGTCAGCGAGCGAACAACCTTTATAACCTGAATCTTCTGCGAACCAGCGCCTGCCAGCACCACATCGAACTCATCTTTTTCCTCTTCAGCTTCGCCTCCGCCAGCTGCTCCGCCGCCTGCAACGGCAACCGGTGCAGCAGCGGTTACACCGAACTTCTCTTCGATGGCATCGATAAGTTCCGATACTTCAAGCATATTCGCGTTTTCAAGATAGCTGAGGACATCGTCGCGTGTAATTTCAGCCATTCTTTAACTCCTCCTTCGGGTTCTTCTGTCTATTGATTTTTTTGTTCTTTCAATTGCGTCAAGGCAAATGTCAAATTCTGCATGGGAGCATTTAACGTACTCACCAAATTGCGCATCGGGGACTGCAATCCTGCCAAAAGCTTCTGCAACAGTTCTTCGTGCGAGGGCAGATTAGCAATCGTGTTGATGCGCTCCAGTTCGATACGCTCTCCTTCGAAAATGCATCCTTTCAGCGATAGTTTTTCGTTTTCCTTTGCGAAATCTGTCAGGATCTTCGCCGGAGCCACAGGGTCATCGTTGGTAAAGGCAATCGCAGTCGGTCCGGTCAGCAGATCATCGACGTTGTCGTATCCGGCCTCTCTCGCCGAAAGTTTCGTTAACCGGTTTTTAACCACTTTGTATTCCACTGATGCCTTAAAAAACTGGCTCCGCAGATTATTCACCTGCTCAACGTCCAGCCCCAGGAAATCGGTAAAATAGATCCCGCTGGAATCGGCAAATTTTTCCTGCAGATTCGTTACAAATTGTTCTTTTACAGCTGTCGGCATGCTAGTAAATCTCCTTTATCTATTTTACAACTGAAGAGCGATCCAGTTTAATGCCAGGCCCCATCGTTGAAGAGATCGTGACCTTTCTCAGATACTGCCCTTTTGCCGCCGGCGGCCGCATCCGCATCAGTGTAGAGACAAATGCCTTCACGTTCTCTACGAGTTCCGGCGGCTCAAACGATGCCTTCCCGACGATCGAGTGGATAATTCCATACCGATCGACGCGAAACTCAATTTTGCCGGCCTTCATTTCTTTTACGGTTTTCGTGACATCGCTGGTGACCGTGCCACTTTTCGGGTTCGGCATCAAGCCTCTGGGACCTAGAAAGCGGCCAAGTTTGCCAACCTCACCCATAACATCCGGCGTGGCAATGACCACGTCGACATCCGTCCAACCGTCCTGGATTTTCTCAATGTATTCGTCGAGTCCAACGTAGTCCGCACCGGCTTCCTCGGCTTCCGTCGCCGCTGGGCCTTTCGCCAGCACTAGTACCCGGACATCCTGACCGGTTCCATTTGGGAGGGTGACCGTCCCCCGTACAATTTGATCAGCATGTTTGGGATCAACCCCCAAATTCACACTCAACTCTACCGTTTCATCGAATTTTGCAGTGGCGGTCTGTTTCAGTAACATGACACCTTCATCAACCGGATACTCTTCGTCCCGGTCAAAGGTCTCAACCGCTGTATTATATCGTCTGCTATGCTTCATACTCTCTGCCTCAATTTGTCTCTATTAGCCTTCAACAACGATGCCCATGCTCCGGGCTGTTCCGGCAATAATCTTGACAGCCTGTTCTATCGTGTGGGCATTCAAATCTTCCATTTTCGTTTCGGCGATATCTTCCAGATCCTTCATCGTGACGGTGCCGACCTTCTCCGTATTCGGCACGCCGGACCCTTTTTCGATTTTCGCCGCTTTTTTCAACAGGATAGCCGCCGGTGGCGTCTTGGTAATAAAGGAAAAAGACCGATCCGCATAGACCGTTAATTCCACCGGGATAATCAGGCCGCCCTGATCCTGCGTTTTGGCATTAAAGGCTTTACAAAACTCCATGATGTTGACCCCGTGCTGACCGAGCGCCGGGCCGACCGGCGGCGAGGGATTCGCCTGTCCTGCCGGAATCTGAAGTTTTACGTTTGCTATCACTTTCTTCGCCATATCTGGTTACCTTATTTTTCCAATTCCACTTGAAGATAATCTAATTCGACTGGTGTCGGACGGCCGAAGATGCTGACACGCACCTTCACTTTTTGCTTCTCTTCGTTGACTTCTTCCACAAATCCGTTGAAGTCTACAAACGGACCGTCAATCACCTTTATAGCATCCCCGACCTTGAACGGCGTTTCAACAACTTCTTTGCCTTCTTTTTCTTCCACTTCGCCGAGAATGCGTTTTACCTCTCCATCCCGTAACGCCTGCGGTTCGCCCTTGGGGCCGACGAAATTCAATACGCCAGGGGTATTCTCAATTAAATACTGGGTCTCTTTCGTCAATTCCATCTTGACCAGGACATATCCCGGGAAAAAGACTTTATCCCGGACCCGCTTCTTACCGTCGCGCATTTCCACGACGTTCTCTGACGGAACCAGCACATCCTCGATCATGTCATCAAGGCCTTCACGCTCCGCTTCCGAAAAGATCATTTCGCGGATCTTCTTCTCTTTTCCCGAATACCCTCTTATGGCAAACCAATCCATTCGATTCTCCGGTTACGCTCCTAAAACGAGACTCATTAAACGAGATAAAATAAAATCTGTGACAAACAATAAAACCGCAAAAAACGCAGTCAATGCCAAGACGACGATCGTTGAGCCTTTCAATTCTTCCCACGGGGGCCAGGAGACCTTCTTGAATTCGAAGATAACCTCCTGGATGTAATTCTGAATTTTTTCAATCATAATAGCATGTACCCACAGTCGGTTCGAGAATTCATATTTACCCTATTTGCAACCTGCATCCGATTAGAATAAGCAAATAACCGCACACCTGATTCAGGATAGCAGGTGAGGCAGGAATCGAACCCGCAACCGCCGGTTTTGGAGACCGGTGCTCTCCCAGTTGAGCTACTCACCTATCTTCCCTCACTCTAATCAGACGCAATTGCAATTACCTCTTTACCGGGTTTCTTTGTGCATCGTATGCTTCCGACAATAGCGGCAGTATTTTTTGTATTCTACGCGCTCGGGATGTGTTTGCTTGTTCTTATCCGTAGTGTAATTACGGTTATTGCATTCCGAGCATTCAAGTGTGACTAATGTTCGCATAGATAAAACTCCGCTCTGTCGTTATTACTCGATGATATCGGTGACGACGCCGGCGCCCACGGTATGGCCGCCTTCCCGGATCGCAAAGCGCAGGCCCTCTTCCATCGCAATCGGCGCAATCAGTTCCACATCCATGTTTACGTTGTCGCCCG
>JAANXI010000050.1 GCA_018263365.1 Fidelibacterota bacterium
AGATAATATTGCCGGAAGCCGGCGCCCGTCCGGATGCAGAACCGCTGAACCGCCGCTCGCCCAAGCATTCGGCCCGCGTAAAACGGATCAATGAACGGCGTTTCCACGGACGATTCACTTCCCACATATTTTAACATAAAATGACCGGGAATACCAACCCCAGCCAGCGGGATATCCACCCGATTCGCTACCAGCAGATACAGCGCCGAAAGGGAAATTGGAATCCCCACTTTGCGATCAAGCACGCGGTTCAGGAATGAGTTGTCCGCTTCGTAATAATTCGCCGTGTTCCCGGTGTAGCCGAACGTGTTCGCGATGACGCCGATTAACCGGCGCACCTGATCCACGTCCGAGTCAGTTGCGCGAATCCTGCCCCTGATATGGTCTGCCAGTTCGTCCAGTTTTTCAGTGTAAAATTCCACATCCACCGCCGGATAGCCCATGTGCACGATCAGCCAGACCATACGCTCCAGATCCAGGTCTTGTCCCTGATAATCCAATAGCGCATCGATCCACTCGTTCTCGAATTCCTGGTCATGGATCTCCTTTAGCAGACTCGTCGCACGGGAGAGTCGTTCCTCATCCTTCCGGTGCACCACGCCGCGCAGATACGGAATCGCACTGGATCCGTGTTCCAGCAAACGCTCCCGCACGTTCTGGTAGATCTGGTCATCGTCCAGCAGCTCGATCAATGCGTTTAATTCGGAATCGTACTGGCTCATCGCGGCTGAGTTTTCCCTGTAATTTTCCCAGTGATGTTTTGACCGGCTGCTTCGATTATCATGTCCATCGGAAACTCCAGATAACGGGTTTTCACATACCCCAATGCTGCATATCCATTGCCCGATAAGTTACGCGCCAGACTCGTAATCGTTCCGACGGGACGTTCACCATTTGTGATGTCAAATGGCGGTGCATTATCATCCGGAGGGTCCCCGGCAATTTCGATGTGACAGAGATGCTGCTTGATTTTATCGTAATTGATGGTTCGCGCGATGACCTCCTGTCCTGCAAAGCAGCTGTTCAGATCCAGTGGCGTCTCCAGGTGCGCCTCCACCAATGTGTATTCATCAGTAATCTCGTTCGGATATTGCGGAATACCGGAGACAATCCGCGCGTATTCGTACGCCTTAACTCCCATCGGCTGCCATGAGATGCCCGCACTTGCTAACTTTTCCCAAACCTGTTCGGCTATCTCCTGCGGGCAAAAAATATGATAATCGTTCCCGGTGATATCGTTGACTTTGGCGATATAAATTTTCTCTCCAACGATTTCCGCGGGATGCATCGCATATAATTCTGCATCCGCAATATCCTCCGAACAACCTTTAGAAATCAGATCTTCCGCCTCAGGCCCACTTACCTGCAGCAGCGACCACGAATCACCGGTATTGTCGAACTCCACATCCTCTTTGAAAAAGATATATCCTTCGAGATGTTCGATGATGTGTTCCGCCGAGTCCGGCCCGGTAACGAGCGTCAGGTGATCGTCGTGTGGCTTGTACACCGTCACCCAATCGACGAAGCGTCCTTCCGCCGTGGTGATGACCGTCTCCATCCCCTGGAGATTTTCAAGGTCATTCACCGGCGCGGAGGTCATCCGGTGCAAGAAATCCTGCGCCGTCCCGCCGGAAACGTTGATGCGCCCGTAATAGCTCTTATCGATGATGATACATTTATTCTGCGCTGCGTCGAACTCTCCCGATGGATCGCCGTAATGCAACGGTAAACGCCACCCGTGGCGGTTTGTCCATTCGGCGCCAAGCACATCATAGCTCGATTGAAGAGTAAGTTCTTTTATTGTGGTTGCTGTTTCTGGCATAGTCTTAGCGCCATCAAGATTTTAAATAATTCCTTTTCCCGGCGTCTACCCTTCGACAAGCTCAGGATGACGCCTCAGAGTGTCACTCTCCGATGCATCGGAGCAGGCGTGAGCCTGTCGCTCCGGAAGGAGTCTCTGGTGAAAAAGATTGGCCGAATTATACCCATATAGATGCCATCCTTTCGAAAAGATGGCATCTATAACCTTTTTGATAATCTGTGCTAACCTTTTCTTTCCGTGTTCATCCGCGTTCTATTCATTCCGTTTCATTTGCAACAATTCTTTCACCGTCCCCACGTCCTGTGCGTTCACCACATTTTCCTTCGTGAACCAGCCCTTCCGTGCGATCCCGACACCGTAGCGGATATCGTCAAGCATATCCAGGCTATGCGCATCCGGATTAATGGAAGTCTTGATGCCGTGCTCCTGCGCGAACTTGCCAAATCGCCAATCCAGATCCAGCCGACGCGGATTGGCATTGATTTCGATAAACGTCCCGGTCTCGCCTGCTGCTTCGATCACTGCCTGGAGATCCATGGTGTATTCATCTCTGGCCAGCAGCAGGCGCCCGGTCGGATGCCCGAGAAACGTGGTGTACTTATTTTGCACAGCCTTAATGAGCCGGTCGGTCTGCTTCTCCGGCGTTAGGTTGAAATTGCTGTGCACCGATGCGATAACGAAATCGAACTTCGCCAGAATTTCCTCGTCATAATCCAGCGACCCGTCCGGTAAAATGTCGCTTTCGATGCCCTGAAACAGAGTAAATTCCGGAAACTCTTCGCGTACCTTCGCAATCTCATTCCACTGCTCTCTCAGGCGATCTGACTCCAACCCGTTAGCATAAAACGCCGACTTGCTGTGGTCCGTAATGCCCAGATACTCGTATCCTTGCTCAATGCAGAATTCCACCCATTCCCTGATGCCGGGCACGCCGTCGCTGTAGTGTGTATGGACGTGAAATACGCCACGGATATCTTCGAACTTGAGCAGTTCCGGAATTTCGGAGTTCTGGGCGTATTCGATTTCACCGGTATTTTCCCGAAGTTCCGGCGGGATGTAATGAAGTCCGAGCGCCTGGAAAATTTCCTCTTCCGTCTCGCATACCACAAGCGTGTCCTCATCTTGGAAGAGGCCGTACTCGTTCATCTTCATATCTTTGGATTTCGCCAGCGAGCGCATCGCCGTGTTGTGTTCTTTGCTGCCAGTGAAGTGGTGCAGCGCGTATGGAAACTGCTCATCCGAGACCAGTCGCAGATCCGCGTTGATGCCGCTCTCCAGCCGGATGCTCGTCTTGGTTTCGCCGCTCCCGATGATAGTATCCACTCCGGACAGTTCAGTAAACTCCTTCATGATTTGCTTGCGGTCCTCATCGGCGCAACTCGCAACGATATCCACATCTTTGACCGTCTCAAAATGCCGTCGCAAGCTCCCTGCTAACTCCGCCCGGATGACCTTCTCATGATTCTTCACGAATTCCAGTAACGGCTTGGACGCTTCATCCACATCATCGATGAGCCAGCGTTCCTGGTATTTCTTGATGAACTTGATGCCGTCCAGGGTCTTCTGCTGGGTTTTGGCTCCGAATCCCTCCAGATCCACCAGCCGGTTTTCCTGACACGCATATTCCAGCTCGCCGACGGTGGTGATGTCCAGATCATCCCAGATCTTTTTGGCTTTTTTCGGTCCGAGGCCCGGAATCTCCAGCATTTTGAACAGACCTTCCGGAATCTCTTCCTTCAGATTTTCGTAGTATTCCAGTTTGCCGGTAGTCACCAACTCAGTAATTTTCTCCGAAAGCGCCTCACCAATTCCTTTTACATCGCGAATCTCCCCGGATTCCACCAACGAGTTGATATCTTCAGTGAGGGTTTCGATGGTGCGGGCGCCGTTATAATACGCCCGAGCCTTAAAAGGATTTTCACCCTTCAACTCCATCATCGTCCCGATTTCATTCAGGACTTTTGCCACATCCTTTTTTGAGGTTTCAGCCAAAGAAGCTCTTCTCCGGGTTCCCCTAATTGCGATTGGTTCTCAACAGCAGACTATAATACGGATTGTACCGTTTTGTTTCAAACCGAATTCGATAAAAACAGTGTTAGAGTGTTCATGTGTTCTCGTGTTAGTGTTTTACAGCTCCGGCGGGGCGTTCACGGTTAGCCCCGGGTTTCAACCCGGGGTTCGAGAAAGTCTAAAGAATTTAAAGATCACGCGGAGGCGGCACAAAAGACATCCTTGGTTTAAGTCAAATAATCAAAACGCCTTCTATTTGTACTTTTTTAGCATCCCAAAGGGAACCTTTCCGGGATACTCTCAATCTTAATCGGTTTTTAAGAAGATAGACCGAAAAACACATTATGCGAGGTTAGTGTTTCGAGCCCCAAAGGGGCGATAAGAAATTAGCCCCAACTGGGCGACAGAATGTTTTTACCTGGCACTTTTTTGAAAAAAGTGCCCAAGTGTTCCGCTCGAGCGGAACAACTCAAAATGCAGGAAATCAGCCATTAAAACTGAAAACGCGATCTTACGCAACGTCCCACGTCCCGATTAGGAAATACCACAATTTTTGATTGTAAGAATTTGCCTTATAGAGGGTTTAATCTCCGCCTTTTTGACCTTACCTGCTCTGTGAGGATCAAGACAATTAGAAAAAAACACCTAAATTGAGTGATTGTTGTGGATGAAATGTGCCAAGATGTTGAGATGAAAAGGTTTCGCGAAACCGGAGGCATACCCGGAGGGGCTGTCGAGGATTTCCGCGGTGCCTTCGC
>JAANXI010000051.1 GCA_018263365.1 Fidelibacterota bacterium
GCCGCTGCATCTGCTGGACTTCCGCCGGCGATATACACACCACGCTGAGCCGGGATATTTCCCTCTCCTATCGCTCCATACAACCGGATTTTTGTCCCGAGCCAACCGAAGAAGGATCCGGAGTACCGGAATTGGGCATCAACCAGTGAATAGTTGAAATCGGACGGCAAAACGTCCGCCTCACCTTGTACAATAATGTTGTAGTCGCCGGCCAAATTCGAATATCCGTGATTGATCGCCATCGAGAAAAACCGTTGTAGGCCAATGTCCCATCTAGAACGATCTGGAAGATACGTTCTCCCGGTGATAACATTCTGATGTAGCTGAATATCGAACTTCGTATATGGCGGTCCGTACAGTTTGTCCCGTACTTGTCCTGACAGTCCCAGAGAATACCATTTTCTTCCCTCAAGTACTTGTGAGGAAGCGTGAAATTTGGTCAGTCGTCCCAGCGATTTTACCGGCGTCTGGTAATCGAACTGGTAACCAATACTGCCGCTCAGCGGCCCGTACCAAAGTCCGCCTTCCAGTGCATGGAATGCCAAAACTGATGATTCAAGATACCTGCTCCGCCAGTGAATTCCCGGCTTGAATCCGTCTACCGAATTATACAGAAATGAGGGGCGTAACCAGACGTCGTACTCATCCAGGGAAGGTCTGGTATGGAACATATTGTCGAAATGCCAGTCAATCGGCACGCCAAAGCCGTTGACGTTATCGAGCCGGTAAACATCCGCCAGCAAACCGGAGGGGTCGATTTGCGCTTCTCCTGCCGGCGCAGGGAGTGTATCGATTAGGGTGTACGTATCATTTATCTCTCCCCAGCCGAACCACGGCTTCATAGTTGTGCTCGCATCCTCTTGTTTGACATAGCCGTCGGTTACCGGGATGATATATTTGCGAGTCTCGCCATTTTCAAGATCAACGACCAGGTCAATCGGCATGGGCATAAAATCTTTTCGCTTGAGCCGAATTTTGACTTGATAATCACCGGTATCCAGACGTTCATTCCTCATCTGCCGAATACTATAGTCGATCGTGGAAGTCCCGTGAATCCATTCGTCAAAGTACCAGGTAAAATCATCACCGGTGACCTCTTCCACGACCGCTACGAAATCATCAGGATACGGATGTTCGAATTTCCACTTCTCCACATATCGCTGCATCACTTCGCTGAAAACCGAATCCCCGAGCACATATTTCAGGTTGTAAAGCATTTCGGCAGTCTTGAAATAAACCTGGCGGTACTCCCCGTATTCATTGAATTTATCGGAGTGCGTCGCCAGCGGACTTACCAGGTAGCCGGTATGCGCCATTTGCAGATACTGCAAATCGTTCCGGTAATATTTCCGTGTATAATCCGGATAAAATTTACGCTGGTACCAGTTACCGGTGGAATCCCAATAGGTTGTTCCACCGACGATCTCGTCCATCGCGTTGGATGCGGCGAAATTGGTAAATCCCTCGTCCATCATTGCCCGATATGTCTCATTGGAGCCTACCATACCATAAAACCAATTATGCGCCACTTCGTGGGCAAGTAGCCCGTAATAGGTAGGGCTTTTTCCACCGTCGGCTGTGAGCATGGGATATTCCATCCCGGAATTCACATCCGAAACGATTATCTTCGGATAATCGTACTTGCCAAATGTCTCAGAAAAATACGCAAGCAGTTTTGCAGTAAACGCAGCCGCATCCTGCCAGCCGCTGGCGTGTGCCTCTTTTGCAAAGGAATATACCTTAATTCCGTTCCATTCGGCTTCGCCGATCCGAAAATCCGGGGAGGCGATCCATGCGACATCGTGTACATTTTCGGCATGATAGCGCCAGGTTTTCATGTCAGAGGTCGGTTCAATAACTGTGGAGGCGGGCGCGCCCCAGGGTTTGTCCTTAAAATTTCGGACATCAAGCCGCTCACGCAGTGAATCCGGCAGGACTTCATTCCGGTTAAGCAACTTTCCGGTGCCTCCAATGATGAAATGGGCTGGCGCAGAGATGGTTAAATCAAAATCACCGAAATCGCCGTAAAACTCGCTGCCCAGATGTTGGTCTTTGTTCCAGCCGCGACGGGCGTCGTATACTGCAATCCGGGGATACCAGTGCGCCGCCGTATAGGTATTCCCTTGTCGCTTCATCCGCCGGTTGATGCCGCCAAACCGGGTGGTGAAGTCTATCTGGAATTTTATTGAGTCTCCGGGAAGCAGCGGCTTTGGCAGGTCAACCCGTATAACCGTATTATCGACCGTGTATCTGAGCGCATTTCCGGAATTATCGGTGAATGAATGGATGAATGTTCCCGCCTCTTCCGATGGCTTCAGTCGCTTGATGCGCCTGCTCCCGCGCTTCCGGTATTCCGCGTCCAGGTAACTGTCTTTAGTATAGGCGTTCTGGTACAGATGAAAATAGACACCTTGTAACGTATCCGGGGAGTGATTGATGTAGGTCAGGTGTTCCTGGCCGTTGATAACGTGCTCTTTCGTATCCAGAGTTACATCCAGAGAGTACTGCACGTCCTGCTGCCAATATTCGTTTGCATTGAGCTGAATACAGAGGAAGAAGGAAACGAGGATTACCGATGAATTTCGGAAAAATTTCGTTGATCGAGACGCCATGATATCCCGTATTTATTTGCTTTTTTTCAGATAAACAAGGTGAAATATACGAAATTCAGGTGAATTGCGAAGAGTGGATTAATCGGGCTTCGGAATATTATAAAAAACGAGCGTATAGTATAAATTCTTCTCCGGGTCAAACCAGCGTTTTTCGATTACAGAGTATCGCAAGGTCACTTTGGTGATATCCTCAGACAATTCCTGGTGGTAAGTTCTCCGCCCGGTGATAACTTCCCGTGATAACGTTGAACTCTCGGCTGACAATGTCATAGCAATCTCCCGTCGGGCTTCTCGGGCAGAGGTTTTCCAGGCATCACCGACATTTGTATAGGCATTGCTAATGCCAAGTCCGTAAACGGTGTGTTCCCGCTGCGGCAAATCGCCTATCCAGTCTGGCGCTTCCTTTGGAGAGGTTTTGACTAATTTCGAACTGAGAGCAAGAGCGCCATCAGGCCGGCTCAAGTCTTTCCCGATGCGCATCAGGAGAAACAGGTAATCTTTGGTACGCACACTATCAACAATTTCCGCAGCGTCTCTGCACTGCCAGACGTCCGCTGAATCAACCATCTCTTTTACATGGCCCTTGGAAAGGATACCCATGGCGTCACCGGATTCGGCGAATTTTGCCTCAACGGTCACGGTATGCTGTTTTACCAGGCTTGCAATCGCGTTCTGTTTCGCAACGATAACTGTCAGTGAATCTTCGACGTACTTGGGAGAAATACCAACGCCATACAGATGATGAGCATCCCGGGGTGGATGAAACAGCCATTCGGGGGATTTTTGGGCGTTACCGGGACTCGCCAGAAGCATCAGTCCACACAGGAGTAGCCCCCAGTGGAAAAACTTTCGAATTGTCCCCGTGATGCTCACCACAAAATATAGTTTTGTTGGTTATTCTATGCTCTCGATTTCTTTTTTCAGGTCCTCGAATCCCTGCTGGGCTTTAAACTCGTTGTACAGCGCTTCCTGCTTCTGCGCTTCACTCAATGTTGACTGCCGAAGTGATTCCAGCGGGTATTCAACGAGCGCGTATAACGTGCCATCCTTGGCAGGATAGACCTCTTTCACCTTGCTGCCCTGCAACGACAAATCAGTGACCTGCTTGCTAACACTCGAGGTAAATTCAAGCGCCTGGGCGGTTTCTCCGACACCGGATTCCTGCATAAAGTCCTTCAGCATGGACTGTACTTTGGTCTGCACCTGGGATGCAATATCGTCACGGGCGCGGGCGATGGCAGCTTTCCGGGCCAAAGACGGGTTCTGTTTTTTGGCCATACCAACCCCATAAATCGCATCCTCAGCCTGCGGTTGCACCAGAAACCATTCAGGCGCATCCTTCATGGCGGATTCCTCTGTACTGCCTGAACGCGAGGAACCGCACTGCTGTAAACTTAAACCCACCACCACTATCATAGCGACCATACCGACAAATACTCGAAACGACTTCCTCATTGATGACTCCTCCTTTGTTTTTTAACAGATGTACGAAATATTCACTTCGATCCAGAGGGCTTCACTATTTTTAATATCGTACCCGTAAAATAACAAAAACCTCCTCTGTAGGATGTGAGCAACATCATGCACTGCGGTGTTTTTCTTTACCATAAAATCAAGTTAGGCTGTTTCTTTTCCAAAAGCAAAATGAATTCTTTCAAAAAGGGTCTTTACTTTTCCCGGCGATTTTATCAGTCAGCGGCTTTTACGGAAATTTTTGCCCGGCAGTTGCTCTACCACTGACCGCAATTCCAGATTCAACAGCGTGGTCAATACTGCTGCTGTCGGCCGATTCACTGCTTGCGCAATGGCATCCACGTGTTGTGGTTCATCGCTTAACAGACGATAAATCGGCTCCTCCTCATCGGAGAGGTCAGGCGGTGGAATGTCTTTCTGTGTGGTGTCGTCAAACTGTAACTGGCCGGAGAGTTCCTCAAGGATATCATCTACAGTCTGAACGAGTTTCGCCCCGTGTTTGATCAATCGGTTCGTCCCGACGCTCCGCTTACTGTCGATACGCCCGGGGACGGCATAGACCTCCCTATTTTGCTCCAGGGCAATGAGCGCAGTTAAAATGGCTCCGCTTTTGTGACCGGCTTCGACGACGACTGTTCCCAATGATAACCCGCTGATAATCCGGTTCCGCTTAGGAAAATTCTGTGCATCCGGTGCGGTTCCAAGGAAGAACTCCGTACACACAGCGCCCTGGTTCGCAATTTTGCGCGCCAGTCCGGTATTCTCCTGCGGGTAAATCCAATCAATACCACTCCCCAAGACCGCAATCGTTCTGCCACCGGCTGCCAGGGCTGCCGTATTGGCCTCTGTATCAATGCCTCGCGCCAGGCCGCTCACAATCGTAAATCCGCTTTGCACCAACTCCTGAACTAATTCCCGGGTCACCTGGTGGCCATATTTACTGCTGGAACGCGTTCCAACGATAGCGATCGCCCGGTCATCGGCAGGTTTAAATTCGCCGACACTGTACAAGAGAATGGGAGCATCCGGTATTTGCCGCAACCGATCGGGATAATTGGAATTCAGAAAATGGCATACCTGTACGTCATGCTCCCGAATCCGGCGAGATTTTGACCGGTGTTCCTCTGTGATTTCACACTCTATGATAGCCGCAGCCAGACTTTCCCGGATGCCCGCAACATCCGTTAGCTGGTTCAGGGAACTCCCCAGGACTGTCTCCGCACTGTGGAATTTCGAGAGTAGCGCACGACTCCGCTGTACCCCGATTTTCGGGCACTCCATCAGGGCATAAATCGCCGCCAATTCGTCAATTGTCAGATCAATTTTCAATGGTATGGTGTCGAATGGTATCCAGAGTTTTGCCAACCTGATTACGCAGGTTGTCCAGTCCCTCGCCTGAGACGGACGATATCGGTAACACCTCAGCAATATCCTTTGGTACGGAGTCCAGTTCCGGTACTTCCTGAGCAGTATCCGTTTTTGAGAGTACGAGAAAACGCGGCTTCTTCGCCAGCAATGGATCGTATTCTTCCAGCTCAGTGAGCAAATTTTCGTACTTTTCCAGTATTTCCTCTGCATTAACATCTATGACAAACAATAGTACCTGGGTTCGTTCGATGTGGCGCAAAAACTGATCTCCCAGTCCTTTGCCCTTATGCGCACCTTCGATTAATCCGGGGATATCCGCCATGACGAACGATTTAAAATCGCTGTATTTCACCACACCAAGGTTCGGCGTAAGCGTCGTAAACGGATAATCTGCGATCTTCGGTTTGGCTGCGGATATCCTTGATATCAGAGTAGATTTTCCAGCGTTGGGATAACCGACCAGCCCGACGTCGGCGAGCAACTTCAGTTCGAGACTGAGCTGCCGTTCTTCACCGGGATAGCCTGGCGTTGCCTTCCGCGGCGCACGGTCCGTCGACGATTTGAACCGGGTATTTCCCTTGCCGCCTTTGCCCCCCTTTGCCACCACGACTTCATCGTCCGGCTCCTGCATATCAGCAAGCACTATACCGATCTCCATATCTTTGATTACCGTACCCGGCGGCACCCGGAGAATCACATCCTCGCCGCTGGCCCCGGTTTTGTTGGCGCTGTCGCCGTGTTCCCCTGCGGGGGCCTTGTTCGTACTGTGGTACCGGATATCCTGCAACGTTTGCAGTTGTGGGTCCACCCGGCAAACGACCGAGCCGCCTTTTCCGCCGTCGCCGCCATCGGGGCCGCCCTTCGGGACGTATTTCTCCCGCCGGAAGCTCACACATCCCATGCCGCCGTGTCCGCCGGCAACCTTTACTTTCACATAATCGATAAATTTCATAGCTCTCTGCTGGCCACGTTCATTGGTTTTCCGACGTAAAAGATACGACAATCTCCGCATTTAGTTAAACGATTCTGCATTATCTCCGGGATATTATCCCAGGGGAGAATAAGGACTAATGAATTTTTATACTCGAGGGACTATCAGCGCTAACAGGATGAAAATTTACAACAAAGCGCGAAAGGTGATCACCTTCCGCGCTTCAGTGGTATCTTTGTTTTGTTAAATTACTTTATAAACAAGGGCTCCCACCACGACGATAAGGGAGATAAAAATCAAAGCGACGCCGATGTTGCCGTCCTTGATTTGTTCCCACTCGTCAATATCGACTGACAATTTATCGAAGACCTTTAATGCGAGACCGATGCCGAAAGAGAATCCGACAGCCGCTGCAATCGACCACAATACCGCATATCCCATATTTGCTAATCTTGCCCAAAATGAAAAAGGATCCATTTCCATTCTTTCCTCCTGATTTCTCGATTTTAAGTAAAAATCACGTATTTACGCATAAACTCTTCCGGTTTGGTTTCCCCGTTCACGAGTTTTTTTACGTTGCCGATGGTACTCGATGCTTCCACAAACAGTGTTTCTTTATACGGCACTTCCACTATCACTCTTACACCAGTCACACCGGTATTGTTACTTTTTTGAACAGCCGTGCCAGCCGCCATAAATCCTAGCATCAAAGCCATATCGAAATTGTTCCGACGAGCTTTGACATGCAGTACGAATATCTCTGAGTTATCCCGCTGTTCTATGTTCATATCCACCGACGAGACATCAACTCTGTACGCCTCAAACACCTGCTGGGCGGCCGCAAACATTTTCTGTTCTGCCAGAGTATCTGATGCCGTCACAAGACATAGAATCACAGAGATTAACCCGATTATTTTTGCAGAATTAAACCTTTTCACGGTTACTCCTTGATGTATTATGCAAAGTTGGATGAGAACCTCGAAAATGCGAATTTAGTTTACGTGGAGTGAGTGATGTTGTCAAGTAAATATTGTACACTCCAAGCGCTCCCGCGCTAGGCCACAGCCCACTCGAGAGGTTATCTTATCCCTCCGACTCAGGTTGAAATGAGACCTGACGAGATCCTGCTATCTTCTGTTTTATCAGGAAGTCCAGGGAATATTTCCCGCCTCCCAGGATACCTGCGGCGCCTGCCAGCGTCAGGTAGGTGAGCGCTTTCTCTTTTCCGCTGAACGGATCATCTCCGTGCCGGATAAAGGCCGCCACGAACATTGTCCCAACCAGGAATACAGCTGCAATCCGGGTTCCAAGGCCAAAGACCAGCATCCATCCGCCGACGAATTCCGAGAGAGCTGCCACCCATCCGAAGAACGCCGGAAAGGGGAATCCCATATTCCCGATGCTCTCGATGAATCTTACCATATTCCCGAGGAATATTTTGCGATAGCCGTGGGTCATGATTCCAAGTCCGGTGAGGACGCGCAGCCAGAGTATTGCTAAATCGACTTTGTTCTTTTTTAGATAATGGAAAATCCTGCTCATTAAACAACTCCGAATTTCACTTTTACCTAAATTGAGTGATTGTTGTGGATGAAATGTGCCAAGATGTTGAGATGAAAAGGTTTCGCGAAACCGGAGGCATACCCGGAGGGGCTGTCGAGGATTTCCGCGGTGCCTTAGCGCTCAACAGATTGGTGCAGATCGCCATATAAAATCGCTCAATTTAGGTCAAAAGTATAATCATCCCCGGGCGGCAACGCAATCTTCTGGTGCGATTCAATGAATTTTGCGCTCCCTCCAAAGATGTGGAATACAGAATCGCAATTCAGGCGGGTTGAGTCGTCGGAGATATATCTTTGATACGAAGAATACGGATACTCCGCAAAATCTGTTGCAGCAATATGAAATTGCGGATTCCAATGGATGTATTGGATAACGTTTTTTAAATAATTTCGATGGTCAATTCGTTTTCTTTTGAACGGCTTTTCAAAGAGGCTGCCGGTTCTCTCATAGTTTTTGTTGATATACTGCGCATGGGAGTTGAAGAGGTGGGAAAGTTGCCTGGATACAGTCAAATGATGGACCCTTTCAGGGTCTCGACCCCTGAAAGGGTCTTTAGCTATTAGGGTTCTACGCTCGCCCTCCGTCCGAACTTTGACAAGTAAATGAAAATGATTTCCCATCAGACAATAAGCGTATGTATCCAGAGCTGGATAGCAATACTGAATATACTTTTTCAGAAACCGCTGATAATCTTCCTCATCGTAGAATATTACTTCACCGTTATTGCCGCGATTGTAGATGTGGTAAAAATTCCCTTCTTCCAGCGGAATCGGCTTAGTCATATAACTACACCAACCTAAATTGAGCGATTGTTGTGGATGAGATGTGCCAAGATGTTGAGATGAAAAGGGTTTTGGGAAACCGAAGGCATACCCGGAGGGTCTGTCGAGGATTTCACGGAGCCTT
>JAANXI010000052.1 GCA_018263365.1 Fidelibacterota bacterium
TGGGCGTATGCGGGATATTATTTTCGCCGACCAGCACTTCCTTGCCGTCCGTATCTTCCTGCATCAGCCGGATAACGCCCTCAGGCAGCGGCATACCGAGATTGTTCTCCTCGGAGTTCTCGAATACGATATCTACGCTCACGTTTTCCTGCTCGGCGTTCTGGCGTTCGGAGTGTTCGAACGTATATTTCCGGTCGTAATTGATTTCCGTCGGATTCCGAAACGCGACCTGCTTGATGGAATTCTGATATAAGGTGGTGGGAAAGTCAATTTCGTAGAGGTGATACTCGAAGATCTCCCGCTCTGAAACTGAAGGTTTCGCCATCGTCACCATTTCAGCCTGCAAAGCAGGTCCACCCCGCCGCCTTTGTTTCGCACGCTGAATGTCACCTGCTACCAGCTTCACTTTTGCCTTTTCAAACGTAGCCCCGGCGTTATTTTCCAGTGTAATCCAGGACGAAAGCACGCCCGATTCGTCATCCTCTTTTAGTTGCAGAATGTATTCCGCTTCCCAGGACATGCCCTCGGTCAGATATGACAATTCAACCGGCGTTGAACCTTTTTTCTGCGACTCGATCACCCATTGGAGCGTCGGCTTCAGAATCAGTCCATCGGGCAACTCCGGAAGGGAGTACTCCAGGATATTTTTTGTCTGTATGAGCCGCAGTGAACCGTCTTCATTCTGGATCATCAAAATCGAACCGTCTCTGGAAAGTAACTTGCCGGAGATTCCCCCGGTGTTTTCCGTGATGACGCTGATCCGTTCTCCAATATATTTATCGAAAACTTTGCTGGAGTTCACCAGATCGTACTGAAAATTCTGCTCCTGTAAAGAGAATCCGCCCTTTCCCATGGATGTCAGATGCACTGTCGCCGGCTGAATTCTCGCCGCCACATCAGTAACGGACACTTCCTGCCGCCCTTTTTCCAGTTCCAGCGTCCGCGGCTCCTGCACCAGACCCAGGTTGGAGTTGTAAATGGTGACCGTTGGATTGTCTGCCGCAACCAGCGAGGTTGCAATGAGCAGAAAAAGTGTACTACGAATCCAGCTGGATAAGTTTTTCATAGTTGTTTTGGAGTTTTTTGAGTTCTTCCTGATAGGTTGACTTTTTCTCGCGTTCTTTCGCCACGACATCAGCTGGCGCCTTTTCAACGAAGTTTTCGTTCGCGAGTTTCGATTCCGCCTTACGGAGCCGGCCTTTTGTATCCTCGATCTCCTTTTCCAGGCGCTCGCGTTCTTTGCCCAGGTCAATGAGATCAGCCAGCGGCATGAAGATTTCCATTTCTCTGACAACCGCGGTCGCGCTGGAATCAGGCTGATCGACCGACTCCTCGATGGTAATTGTCTCGAGATTGGCCAGGTTAGCGATATAGGAGTTATACGAATTGAGCAGGTCCGCTTTGCCATCTTTCGCACCGTTGATGAACACTTCCGCATACTTGGAAGGCGGCACGTTCATCTCGCTGCGCATTGTCCGGATCGCAACGATGACATCCTGCAGCAGATTCATTTCCGATTCCCCATCGTCGTCCATCAGAGACGCTTCGGCAACCGGAAACTCGCTGGTGATGATATCAGGATCGTCATCTAATTTTAGGTGCTGCCAGATCTCCTCGGTGATAAACGGGATAATCGGATGTAGCAGTTGCAGGGTTTCCCGCAGCACATTCACTGCGATATTCATCGCTGTCGCTCTTGCGGTTTCATCCTCGCCGTAGAGTCGCGGTTTAATCAGCTCCAGGTACCAATCGCAAAATTCGCCCCAGAAGAATTTGTGCACCGTATCCTGCGCCTCGTGAATTTTGAAGTTCTCAAGCGCTTCTTTGTAGCGTTCCGTAACCCGCTGCAGACGCGAAACGATCCACCGATCTGCCAGTTCCCAGCTCTCCCGATCCGGAAGTTCGTGCGAAATGTCCTCGTCTTCGCGCTGCATTTCCACGAACCGGAAACTGTTCCACAGTTTATTGGAGAAATTTCGGCCGATCTCAAAGTTTTCTTCAGCCAGATTGATGTCCTGCCCTTCGGTGGAGAGTACAATCAGCGAGTACCGCACCGCATCGGCGGAGAATTCCTCTACCATCTCCAGCGGATCGATGCCGTTGCCCAGGGATTTGCTCATCTTCCGGCCCTGTGCGTCGCGGATAATGCCGTTGAAGTAAACCGAATCGAAGGGAATATCGTCCATGAATTCCAGCCCGGCCATAATCATGCGCGCAACCCAGAAAAAGATGATATCCTGTGCGGTTACCAGTGTGTTGGTCGGATAAAAGTACTGCAGTTCCGGCGTCTCCTCAGGCCAGTCCATAGTGCTGAACGGCCAGAGCCACGAGCTGAACCAGGTGTCCAGCACATCCTCGTCCTGGCGCCACTCGGTGTGGCCGCATTGTTCGCATTCGCTTGGTATGGACCGTGCAACAACCATGTACCCGCAATCTTTGCAATAGTATGCCGGAATCCGGTGGCCCCACCACAGCTGCCTGGAGATACACCAGTCGCGGATATTTTCCAACCAGTGATTGTAGGTTTTCACCCACTTTTCCGGATAAAAATCAATTTTACCGTCATTCACCGCATCGTAGGCAGGTTTTGCCAGCGGCTCCATTTTCACAAACCACTGATCGGAGATGGACGGCTCCACAATCGTGTGACAGCGGTAGCAATGACCGACCCGGTTTTCGTACTTTTCTGTTTCGACCAGGAAACCCTGCTCTTCCAAATCCTCCACCAATTTTTCGCGGCACTCAAATCGATCCATGCCTTCGTACGGTCCCGCGTTCTCGTTCATCGTGGCGTCGTCGTTCAGCACATTGATCTGCGCCAAATCATGCCGGTTGCCCATCTCAAAGTCATTCGGGTCGTGCGCCGGTGTGACCTTTACCATCCCAGTCCCGAACTCCGGATCGACGTATTCATCGGCGATAATCGGCATTTCGCGTTCAAGAATCGGCAGAATCACGGTTTTGCCGACCATATCCTTGTTCCGATCGTCGTCCGGATTGACCGCAATACCGGTATCGCCCAGCATGGTTTCGGGTCGGGTCGTGGCGACCACGATGTAATCGTCGGAATCTTTAATGGGATACTGGATATGCCAAAGATGGCCCTCCTGCTGCTCGTGCTCCACCTCTTCGTCAGAAATTACCGTGGCACAGCGCGGACACCAGTTGACAATGTAGCTGTCTTTGTAAATCAGTCCCTTTTCGTAGAGGGAGACGAACACATGCGTCACGGCTTCGGAGAGGCCTTCATCAAAGGTAAAACGTTCCCGTTCCCAGTCGCACGAGCAGCCCAGTTTTTTCAGCTGATTGACAATTTCTCCCCGACGGTCTTCCGACCACTGCCAGGCCGTCTTCACAAATTCTTCGCGACCGACATCATGGCGGGTTTTGCCCTCTTTGAGCAGTTCGCGCTCCACAACATTCTGCGTAGCGATGCCGGCGTGATCGGTTCCCGGCATCCAGAGCGCCTCGTACCCCTGCATCCTGCGCCACCGAATGAGGATATCCTGAATGGCATTGTTATAGGCGTGGCCCATGTGCAGCACCGCTGTGACGTTCGGCGGCGGAATGACGATAGTGTACGGCTCTTTCTCCTCGTTGGGTTCAGCGTGAAAGTAGTTGTGTTCCTCCCAGTATTTGTAGAGACGATCCTCTACTTGTTTGGGATCATAAATCTTTGGTATGTCCTGCGTCATAAGTCCTTTGTTTGATTAAGATTAAGTCATAAGTCGTCAACTCGTAGAGACTTGCCATGGCACGTCTCTACTACAATATTCATTCTTCTCACTGCTCCAATATCAGCGCCAGCGCAGTGGTTAATTTCACAACATCATTATTCGTTTTCTTCAATCGATCCACCAGCACGCGGGTGATATTTTCGGTGACCTGCAACCCGATGTCCGGCTGTTCATGCGTGACCCGGAAAAAATCATCCCGGTGAATTTCCGCCAGCAAACACTTGGTCACGGCGCGGATATTCGCGGTTCTGGTGTCCTCTTCAGCAAAGATTGACATCTCTCCGAAAAATGGGTGCATCCGATGATTCAGCCGGATGATGGCCTTTTCCCGGGAGTCCGGTCCTGGCTTTTTGGTCATCACAAATGTCAGGGCCTGCGTCACCTCCACCTCGCCCTCAAGCAGCAGAAACAGCGAATCGCCGGGATCGCCTTCTTTGATAAGAATGTCGCCATCCGTGGCCTCTTTGTATTGAAATTGGTCGGAAAACAGTCGGATTGCCTCCTCCGGCAATTCGTGAAAAATCTGAAATTCCGCCAGCTGATCCAAATCCGGGGTGTGCGTTACCTGTTTCATTGGCCTATCACGATGATCCAGTCTTTATCCTGTAGCGTGTAATCTTTGGGTGGTTTGACGTTGACTTTCACTAATTGCTCCTTCTCAGGGCTGTGCCCGGACCCTTCCAGTTTCCGTTTGATAAAGGCATCCAGCGCCGATGTGTCGGACGAGAGAAAATCCATGATGCTGATCGTTTCATCCTCCGCGTATGTGCCGATGGCAATCTCGTCTTCCTCCTCATAATAATGGCGAAAGACCTCTTCAAAGGGTTTCCCAATCAGGTGTTTGGGCGCTTTCCGGCGATGCAGATTGCGTTCTGTGCCAGGATCCAACAGTTCCCGCACAGATTGGGGTACACCCGGCTCCACCACGTTCGCAGCCAACAGATAGCCGCCGAATTCATCGCTAACCACAATCTCATCCACTTCGGCGCGACGCAGATGATTCTGGTTATCCCGATCCTGAAGGAATGCGATCACCCGAATCTGGTTCGAGAGTCCCTTGATAGCGAGCGTTGTCAACACGGTACGCTCATCGGCCGTTTTGGAATCCACGGCCATCGTATCCGGCACGACTATCACCGCCTGGGCTTTGGTCACATTGGCCCGTTCCAGGACGACTTCCCTGGTGGAATCACCCCGCACAAAGCTCAGCTCAATGTCCCGGTATTTATATAGGATATCGTTGATCCGCTCTTCCTGCAAATCGTTGATAAGTATGACCTGTAAGTCACTCATCGGGCGAAGCCGGAACAACGAGTCCAGAATTTTTTCTGCGTGGACATTCCAGCCGCAGATAATAATGTGATCGTCAAATTTTATCTGTTCCAAACCTTGTCCCTCGCGAATTTTCTGTGCTACAAAGATAGAAGAAATCGTGGCCGTTAACAACGAAACAAGTGAGACGCCGGCAAACATCACCAGTACTCCGACAATTCTGCCGCCAAGACTCACCGGCACAGTATCGCCGTAGCCCACAGTGGTAATCGTTACCAGCGCCCACCAGAACGCGCTCCAGAGATTGTTAAATCCCTGGGCATTGACTGCGCGTTCGAACGCCAGGGCCAGTGTTCCGCCGACGAACATAATCACGAAGATCCCAAGAAAAATCTTGAGAAAGTTGTGATCTTTCAGAACCTGAAAAAACTGGCGGAATCGTTTCATGAAGTTCGCCTAATAAATCATCCTGGTTTTAATTACGGTGATCCGGGTGGATTTTTTAGTTTACGTCAGCGGTACACAAATGTCAATTCTCCATTGAGCCGGTTATTCTTCCAGCTGATCCAGTTCCTCTTCGATCTCCTGGTAGACCTTGACCTTTGCCACATGGATGGCAGCATCGCCGGCGTTCACCAGCGGCAGATTCGTGTGCCCGATGATAACGCCGTCGAATGGCGATTTCAATTCTACAAACGCATTGCCCAGTGGATCAGTGATCGTCGCAATTACCTGATGCTGTTTGACCCGTGCGCCAGCTTTCACCCGTAGATGTAATAAACCGCTCTGTTTGGCTCGCACCCAGCGGGTTTTCTCGGTCTGTACCGGTTCCGGAGCGCTTGCCTTCGTCCGGCGCAGCATTCCCAAATGGCGCATCACCCGGATAACTCCTTTCACACCGTACTTAATGACCGGCTCATTAAATCTCAGCGCCTCTCCACCTTCATAGACAATAATCGGCATGTCCATCTCCGCGAGTGTTTCGCGAAGCGAATTATTGCGCTGTCTGGAATGGACGATAACCGGAGTACCGAACGCTTTTGCCATATCCAGTGTTTCCGGATCATTCAGATTCGCCCGGATCTGCGGGAGATTATAGCGGTGGACCGCCGCTGTGTGGATGTCAATCCCATGCGTCGCGTTGGAGGCGACCTCCTCGATAAACAGGTGCGCCAACCGGCTGGCGAGCGAACCGCGCTTCGAACCGGGGTACGATCTGTTCAGATCCCGGCGATCCGGCAGGTATCTGGAACTGTGAATAAATCCGAACACGTTCACAACCGGTATGGCGATCAAGCTCCCCTTTATTTTCTCGAGATGCGTATTCTTCAATAACCGCCGGATCATTTCGACACCGTTGATCTCGTCGCCGTGTTGGGCAGCGCAGATAAACAGCTTCGGCCCCGGCTTTTTTCCGCGAACTACCGTGACCGGCATGTACGTCCAGTTATTGGTGTACAGCCGAGCCACCGGCAGATTGATTGTCTTCCGCTCGCCGGGTGCGATTTCCGTATCACCGATTGTCAGAATATCGTCAGCCAAGGCCTAACCTTTCACTCGATTGGTGGTCTTTCCGGGTTTCGCGTTTTTTTCCAAAAACCGAATAATCTTGTCAGCGATATCTTTGTCCGTGGCTTTCTCAATGCCTTCCAGTCCCGGCGATGAGTTCACCTCCATCACTACCGGACCGTGGTTCGACCGGAGCAGATCCACGCCTGCGATTTTCAACCCCATAGTCTTCGCCGCCCGAACCGCCGTGGAGCGCTCTTCCGGGGTGAGTTTCACCGTTTCAGCTCTGCCGCCCCGATGAATATTGGAACGAAACTCATCACCCTGAGCGATGCGCTTCATGGATGCCACGACTTTATTATCGATGACAAATGCACGGATATCTGTTCCTTTGGACTCCTTGATATATTCCTGTACCAGTATATTGGATTTGAGTCCGTAGAATGCCTGTATCACCGATTCGGCGGCTTTTTTCGTCTCCGCAAGCACGACGCCCATCCCCTGGGTGCCTTCCATCAGCTTGACTATGAGCGGTGCACCACCAACCATTTCAATGAGGTCATCAATGTCGTGGATGTTCCGCGCAAATCCTGTCACCGGGAGTCCGATGCCCTTCCGGGCGAGCAGTTGGAACACGCGCAGTTTATCTCTGGAGCGGGTAATCGCCTGGGATTCGTTGGCGCTAAAAACACCCATCACTTCAAATTGCCGGACAATCGCGGTCCCATAAAATGTATGACTCGTGCCGATCCGGGGAATGATGGCATCATACCCGGTCAGAGCACTCCCCTTATAATGTACGCTCGGCCGGTGGGAGGTGATGTTCATGTAGCATCCCAAATAATTGATGACGCGCATATCGTGATCGCGGCTTTTTCCCGCCTCGACGAGACGGCTGGTTGAATAGAGACTCGATTTTCGGGAAAGCACACTAATTTTCATGTATAATTTATTCCTTTCTGCGAATTACTTCCGGTTTTCCGGACAGATACGATTTCTTTGGATTGACCAAGAATCCCTGCCGTAATGCCGAACGCCCCAGGAGCATCCGAAATCCCATCGCATCCCGGTTGGTCAGGGTAATTTCTATGGGGAATGTCCTGTCCCCGATTTTGACCGGAGTTTCAATCACGTAGCGATGCTGTTCGTGTCCAACGGAACTTTTCACGTTCCGCATATCATGGGCCAGCACTTCCACAGTTATTTCATTAACTCTGGAACGCTGAACCGGATGAATAGTAATCCGAAGTTTGTAACCATCGTCCAGTTCCTCCAATACTTTGATGTTATGAACGTGTAAAGCAGAAGTACGTGCGCCCGTATCGATCTTCGCCTTGATGTGATCGATGTTCATTTCCGGCAGGGAAATCCATTCCCGCCAGCCGATGGTGGTTAACTCCTTGGGCGAAGATTTTTTCATCGGAGGCGCCCCGGACTCCAAACCGATGAATGTCGCATGGTTTCGGGATTCATAACCAATTAATTTACAAATAATTCCCCTGGAATCGAGCTAAGAAAATCTTTGGAATGTCAGTAAACAACAGGATTACTGATAGAATTCCCGCCCCAGATGACGAACACTGAGTCGCTCCCGGATTGCCGGTACACGGTGTCGAGGGGGAACGACTGGTATCCCTGACAACCGAAACAGGCATTGAATGGATTCGTCTCCCCGCGGTGAAATCTGATATTCCAGCTCCAGTCCGGCTTTAAATCGAGTTTGATCTTTCCAAAAGCAATTGAATCATTGGATTCGGTAAAGATTCGAAAACGAACCTTCAAACTGCCATCGTTATCCGTGTAAAATTTCTTCGTCTGGTGAGAATACGGTAAGTTTAGAAAACTTCCCGTGGAAACAGACCGTGTCTCCCTGCCATCCGAAAAAGTGATGAGAAGCGTATCGTTGTAATTTGTATTGATTGGCTCAGCCGAAAATGAAAAGGAGAGTTTTGCCTCATAATGAAACGAACAGGCCCATAATATCCCAAAGATTGTAACACCGAGTAAGTTTCGCAGGACTTTCATTGTACTAACTCCAATTGTGGAATCAATTTAGTTCGGGAATGACCTTGATGCAAGGGTTGGAGGGCTTCGGGAGAATTTCGGTTTTTGGAACGGATAATGATAGGTGAAAATGGAATGAACATGAAATCTCTGTTGATGAAAGATTCTTGCTAACCTGAATTGTTCATAAATTGAAGTATATGACTGATATTAAACTAACATAAGATCATTATTTTCAATTATGTAGAGACGTTCCATGGAGGCTGTGTGAGAATGCAGTGTCAAGGAATTTTTTCTGATTGGCATTGTAAAATGCCATACAGTATAAAATATATGATAACCTATT
>JAANXI010000053.1 GCA_018263365.1 Fidelibacterota bacterium
CGATAAAAAGGATGAATCCAACCAGGAGGGCTCTCAGCCAATAATTTGCTCGTCTTTTATTCATTCAAAACCTTTTATATCAATCCGCTACCTAACCGCAT
This sequence comes from Fidelibacterota bacterium, assembly GCA_018263365.1. Lineage (GTDB taxonomy): Bacteria > Fidelibacterota > JAANXI01 > JAANXI01 > JAANXI01 > JAANXI01. The sequence continues at coordinate 102 of JAANXI010000053.1, forward strand.
AAAACATTCCCACCGTTTACATTCAGTATTTCTCCCGTAATATACGAAGCGCGGGAAGAAGCCAAAAATACCACGGCAGCGGCGATTTCCTCCGGCTGTCCGACCCGCTTCAGCGGAATGTTCCGACCGATTTTCTCCAGCCCACCATCTTTGTATGCCGGTTCGGCCATTTCCGTGTCAACCCAGCCTGGCGCCACACAATTTACGCGGATATCATCTTCGGCCAGTTCCGTGCTCAATCCTTTGGTAAAACTGATTATGCCACCCTTTGAGGCGCCGTAGTGAGTATAGGCAGCCTCTCCTCGCTGCCCGGCTGTCGACGAAATATTGATGATATTGTCCCCGCGGGATCCATCAAGATGGTTCACCGCCGCCCGACAGACGTTAAACGTGCCAGTGAGGTTGACATCGATGGTCTCCTGCCAGTGTTCCGGGCTCATGCTTTTGATATCGCCTTCTGCCCAGATCCCGGCGTTATTCACCACGATGTTGAGTTGCCCGAAATGTTCGACGACTTGATTTATCATATCAGTCACTGCTGCATGTGATGTAATATCTGCCTGGAATAATGCGGCTTCGCCACCGGCGGATGTGATCATTTCCAGAGTTTCCTCAGCATCCTCAGTCCTGCTGCGGTAATCAATGGCAACCCTGGCGCCGTTTTCCGTGAACAGCCGGGAGATTGCTCTACCGATTCCGCGGCTTCCGCCGGTGACTAATACAACTTCTCCGTCAAACTGAATCATACTTGTCTCCTTCATTGTTCCTTTTGATATCTCCGGAAGATGCGCTTCTTTGCGGCCTGCGCCAGATGACCAGAATACCCCCCATGATAATGAACAAAATCGGCCACCATTCCGCGAGGAAGGAATCCCGAAACCAAAAGACCAGAGCTACTACCGTCAAAATAAAGGCGGGCGCCAATAGGCCCGGGTCTTTCTCGCCAAACAAATACATGAGCCAGAAGCCAACCGCCGGGGCCAGCACATAGATCGGCCAGCTGGCATGGATAAACCAAAACTGAAAGCCGATGATAACCAATATGGATCCTGGTAACAGCAATCCGATTTGTTGTCTGTCGACAATCCAGCCGATGAAAAAAGCCGCGCCGATTCCGACCAGGACCAAAGGCCACCAATTTGTAACCCTGATAACCTCCAGATTGTTCAATAAAAAGAGTGTCCCAAGAATAACCAGCAGAATACCCAGAGTGATGTTTCGATTTTTTTCGACCATGATTAACTCCTACCGGTTGAAGACAGTTTTTATCGGGAGCCACTCTTTCTCACCAGCCTCACCAGAGATGCCTTCCGGCAAGACTCCTCCCGGAGCGACGGGCTCAGAGTGACTCGTTCAATTATAATTACTAAGATAAGTCTTTATTCATTGCAACATGCACAATGCCCGCTTCAGTGAACTCCTCCCCTCCTTTCTCAAATCCGGCCCGCTCATAATACGTGACCGCATCGATTTGAGCGTGTAGCGTGACTTTGGTAAATCCTCCCAGCCGGGCGTGTTTCAACATATACTCCAGCATTTTGGTACCGTAACCCTGATTCCTATACTTATCCAGCACTGCCATCCGCTCAAATTTTACCGTATTCCCATCCAGTCTTCTCATCCGACCGGCGCCGATAAGTTCATTTCCCTTCCACAGGAGGAAATGCGTGCATTCGTTATCCCGGCCGTCCTGTTCAAGATCTTCCGGCACCTGCTGTCCCTCGATAAAAACAGATCGCCGGATTTGTAACGCCTGCTGAATTTCTTGCTCATTCCGTGCAATCGTTGTGGAAATGTTTTCAGTTGGCATGTACGAAATGTAGATTATTCGAAATTGAACAACAAGCCAACTTTACAGGGGATCATACATGGAAATTGCCATTGTTACGGGCGCTTCGTCGGGGCTGGGCCGGGAATTTGTGAAGCAAATCGATCACCGGTACACTCTCGGTGAAATCTGGCTCATCGCCCGCCGGGAGGAACGCCTCCGGGAATTATCCCAACAAATCGATACCAGCGCACGTATTCTTCCACTGGATCTGAGCATTCGGAAGAGTATTGACACCATTGATGATCTCCTCCGGGACGAGAATCCTCAGGTTAGATTACTTGTCAATAATGCGGGATACGGTAAGCGCGGCTCATTCAAGTCTATCGGACTGGACACACAACTACAGATGATCGATTTGAATATCCGGGCGCTGGTGCACCTGACAAACGTCTGTCTGAATTACATGGATGCCGGCGACCAAATTATCCAGGTAGCCTCGTCTGCCGGGTTTTTACCGATCCCGAATTTTACGACGTATTCTGCCAGTAAAGCATTTGTGATGCACTTTTCGAATGCGCTAACAGCCGAATTACATGGTCGCGGGGTTACCGTGACAGCAGTATGTCCCGGACCGGTCAATACGGAGTTTCAGACGGTCGCGCATGATGGCGGAAAGGGAGAATTCAGGCGGATTGCTCCGGATCCGGCGCCGGTCGTCTCAAAAGCGCTGAATGACGCTTCGAGACAGAAATGGTTTTCGCTGTACGGCTGGTATATCAAATTGTTGTCATTTCTGGTGCGGTTCGTACCGAAGAAGTATCTGGCGAAAAGTGCGATCCGGTATAATGGGAATCGGTTTAAATAGCAGGCAGATGTGAAAATACCATTTAATAGCTATTAACTTTACCTGGGAATTTGAGAATAGGCTCTCGAGTTTCAGGCTACGGCGTTGCCCGGGCATCCCCCTGTCCCCCTTCAAAGGGGGAAACGTACTGAGGACAAGGCGGTGCAGAGGCTCGACATACAGGCGTCTCGTTGCCTCAATTTCTTTTTCGACCGATATTTGCCATGCAGGAAATTGTCGAGCGGGAGAAGGCTCCCTGCTGGCTGGAATTTCTTAAAAAATATCAACCAAAATGCCTTTTTTAAGGAGAGGAAGTCTAATAGATTCATCGGGATCTCCGACTTCCAAGAAAGGGGAAAAAGCTGAGGAAAGTTTGTTCCCTTCATCTTGCCAAAAGGAAAGGTCAGAGATTGAGTTGGGGCACTCCCTTTCACAAGATAACAACTTGTGCTACAACTTTCTGCTGGAGTAAATCATGGTAAATCAGTCTAGGCTAAATTGAGCGATTGTTGTGGATGAGATGTGCCAAGATGTTGAGATGAAAAGGGTTTTGGGAAACCGAAGGCATACCCGGAGGGTCTGTCGAGGATTTCACGGAGCCTTCGCGCTCAACAGATTGGTGCAGATCGCCGCACAAAATCGCTTAATTTAGGTCTAGGCAACAAAAACAAAGCGCCCACAGCCGTCAGGCCGTGAGCGCTTTGAGATTTACTTTTATTTTGCTGGTCAGGCTTCTTTCAACAGGCTCACGATATCCGTCACCATTTCTTTGGCGTCGCCGAAAAGCATCATCGTCTTTTCTTCGAAAAAGAGCGGGTTGTCCACCCCGGCGAATCCCGGATTGAGACTCCGCTTAATAATCATGACGCGCTCCGCGTGATCCACATTCAGAATCGGCATACCGTAGATCGGGCTGTCGGTTTCCGTGCGCGCCGCCGGGTTGGTCACATCATTGGCGCCAACCACCAACGCTACGTCCGCACTCTGGAATTCATCGTTGATTTCATCCAGATCCTTGAGCAGATCGTACGGCGCGTTCGCTTCGGCGAGCAGTACGTTCATGTGTCCCGGCATCCGTCCGGCTACCGGGTGAATGGCATACAGGACCTTCACGCCCTCTTTCTGAAGCAGCTCAACCATCTCCTGGAGGACGTGCTGCGCCTGGGCCACAGCAAGTCCGTAACCCGGCACGATGATAACCTTATTTGCGTTTTCGAGCAGGACCATCGCATCATCCGCGGTATACGCCGTCACCGATCGATCGCCAGCCACAGCGCCGCCCCCGCCATCTGTGCCGACGGCGCCGAACAATACATTGTACAACGAGCGGTTCATGGCGTCACACATGAGGAAGGTTAAAATCAATCCGGCTGCGCCGACCAGGGCGCCACTGACAATCAACACCTCGTTCATCAACACGAATCCAGTGGCGGAGGCTGCTAGTCCTGAGAACGAGTTGAGCAGTGAGATGACCACCGGCATATCCGCGCCACCAATCGGGATAACCATGGTGACACCGAGCAGCGCCATCAATGCAAGGACTATGTAAAAATACATCGGATTAATCGGAGTGATAATTCCCAATACCGCTATGATCAGCGTCGCCAAAATAAAGAGCCCGTTCATCCCGTTATGGAACGGTAATACGATTGGAGCGCCGCGGACTAACCCCTGCAACTTTGCAAAGGCCACTAAGCTGCCAAAAAACGTAATTGTACCGATGATAATACTGATAGCAACAGTAATCTCGGTCTGTCCGCCCGGTATCAGCGCCGCTTTATCCATTAGATGATGGTATTCGGCAAGCGCCACCAATGTCGAAGCACCGCCGCCAAACCCGTTAAAGATTGCGACCATCTGGGGCATATCCGTCATTTTGACGGTCCGCGCGGCAATGCCACCCAGCAGCCCACCGGCCACCAGTCCCACAATAATCCACGTATAGCTAATAATATCCTGGTGGAACAGTGTAACGACCACAGCGATGAACATCCCGAGGGATGCAAAAATATTACCGCGCCGGGCTGTTTTTGGCGAACCGAGGTTTTTGAGTCCGAAAATGAAAAATACAATCGAGACCAGGTACAGCAGTTTCGTAATTAATTCCTGAGTTGTTAGTTGATCCATTACTCTCCCGCCTTACTTTTTGTCTTTCTTGAACATTTCCAACATCCGGTCCGTCACCAGAAACCCGCCAATCACGTTAATCATCCCGAATACAACGGCGAGTGTACCAAGGATTGTGGTCGTAAGTTCCGCCTCCATCCCAGCGCTGATGACTGCTCCGACCACCGTTATCCCGGAGATCGCATTTGCGCCGGACATCAAGGGTGTATGCAGAAGCGGGGGTACTTTGGTTATTACCTCAAAACCTGTAAATATCGCCAGTACGAATATATAGAGGGCGACGAGTAATGTCCCTGTCATGCTGTTTCTCCCTTCTCATTGACGGCATTTTTCACGATTTCATTGCGAATTTCACCGTCCTTGACGATACATGTATCGTCAACAATTTCATCCTCAAAATTGAAATCCGTTGAGTCTTCCTTAAAGAGTCCGCCAAGGTACGTATTGATATTTTTCGAGTACATCTGGCTGGCATGATACGGTAACTCGGCCGGCAGGTTCATCGGCGTGTGGATTGTCACACCATGTTCCACGACTGTTTTCCCGTATTCACCAACTTCACAGTTCCCACCGTTTATTCCGGCGAGATCCACAACTACTGATCCGGCGCTCATCGTTTTCAGCATATCTTCTGTCACCAGAATCGGCGCCTTTTTGCCGAAGATCAGAGCGGTCGTGATAATCACATCACTCTTTTGCGCCCGTTTACCGATGGCTTCCAGTTCTTTCTGATAGAACTCTTCAGTCATTTCTTTGGCGTATCCGCCTTCAGTTTCCGCATCTTCAGGCAATTCCATCTCCACGAATCGGGCGCCAAGACTTTCCACCTGTTCCTTTACCGCCGGACGCGTATCGAATGCAGCTACTTTCGCGCCGAGCCGTTTACAGGTTGCAATCGCCTGGAGCCCGGCAACACCGGCGCCGATCACCAGCGCATTCGCCGGCGGGATCGTTCCTGCTGCCGTCATCAACAGCGGGAAAAACTTCGGCAGAGATTGTGCAGCAATCAGCCCCGCCTTATAACCGGCAATGGTACTCATGGAGCTCAGCACATCCATACTCTGCGCCCGGGTAATCCGCGGCAAAAATTCCAGGGAAAAGGCGGTCACGTTTTCTTCAACCAGCTTTTGGACAACATCGTGATTATTCATCGGAGCCAGCATACCGATTACTGCTGTCCCTTCCCCGAGCATGTCAATTTCATGTTTACCCGTTGCGGAATTCTGCGACAGTGTATTTATTTTAATAACCAAATCACTCTCAGCGAAAACCTGTTCCGGGCTATCCGCGATAGTTGCCCCGGCTTCCCTGTATTCTTCATCGGAGAACCCGGCGTTGGTCCCGGCCCCGGCTTCCACCATAACTTTGTGTTCCTGATCCACCAGTTCCTTCACTGTTTTGGGGATCAACCCCACACGGTTTTCACCGTCGATAATCTCTCTGGGAATCCCAAATTTCACGTGCGACTCCTTTCCCTTGATGGTCTGGTTTTCTTCTTACAATTCTCATTATGTTCCATCCACTCATAGTATTTCCTGCGAAACAGTCCATGAATGTTGTTAGTGCAAACCTTATACCATAGATGTTAATTCGATAAAAAATTATACGGTAATCCCGATACCCTGTCAACCAAGCCTTTTGCGGCAATTTCAAGAATGAAATCGGTGCCATTTTCCGAAATATCTTTCCAAACAACCGCAGAGGAAAAGTGGACAAATTATTAAAAATGAAAAGCCCTCCCGGACTCCCGGAAGGGCTTTCCTCAAATTCAGTAATGTTCCACTGCAATCATTTGCATTTTTATGCTTCCGCGGACTCCCCTAGGAATTTGGATTTCTGCTTCTGGAAATAGTCATCTTCCGGAGCCAGTTCGATGCATTTATTGATAACCTGCACCGCCTCCTGTACCCGATCCAACTTCCAGAGGACTTCCGCTTTTGTATCCATAATCTGTGCTTGAGTCTTTGGATCCTCTCCCCCGACCAACTCCACCGCCTTTTCGGCTTTGTCCAATGCATCTTGCAGGTTGGTCTCCAGTTCCGCCATGCGCCACGCGTAACTGTTTAATAATCCCGGAGATGCCTTTCCTGCCTCAATGGCTTCATCAGTTGCTCTCCTGAATGCCGTGGCTTCCTGGTCCGTTTTCTTTTGGCTGCGGTAAATCCGCACCAGAGTCTGCCAGGCTCCCGAACGCTGCGAGGCCTCCGGATACTCATTGAGAAATACTTTCAGCGGCTCCGGATTCCCCTGAGTCATAGCATCGTATTCCGCAACCTTGTACACGGCCGTCACATAATTCTCGGATCCTTGTTGGGACAGCTCCTGCACCTGGTTCCATATCTTGGGAATTCGTTCACTCTGCCGGTTTCGCTCCCGGACTTTTTTGGCAAACCGCATCAACACATCAACATTGTTGGGGCTTTCTTCCAGTTTTTTCTCCAGAGATGCGTAGGTATTTTTGCCTTGGTCAATCCGCTGAATTTCATCCAGCCACTTTTCAACGGGCAAATACCCGACAACCCGGTCGATTTCCTTTCCATCCGCATTCACAAACACGGTGGTCGGATATCCCCGGACGTGAAACTGCTCGGCAAGATCAACGCCGTTACCCTTTTCGGCGTCCACCTTCATCGGGACAAAATTTTCTGCAGTAAAATCGATGACATTCTCATCGTGGAACGCTTCGGCATCCAGCCGCTCACACCACGTTCACCACTCGGTTTTGAAGAACAACATGATTTCCTGACCACTCTCGGCTACCTCCTGTGCCTGAGCGAAGTCACCGTCATGCCAGGGCATCTCATTGTCGGACAGTCGTTTATCCTGGCAGGCGCTCAGTCCGAAGACCAACACCAAACCAGCAATCATGAATTTTTTCATGGTGTATCCCATTGTTTCTGTTTAGCATTTGGACAATAGTAAAGTATAAACTTTGACAAATGAGATTACTACCATTTTTTTGATATTTTCCTTTTCTGCATTGCGTTACCGGGATTGCGGGGTACTAAATTTCATAACTTGAATAACTCATAAAATTTTTCACTCGCCCTGAACAAACCTCCAGTAGTTTCCATGAAACAATCGTCTCCCAAACGTAACAGAAACTGAAATATCATCTGTAGAGACGTGCCATGGAGGCTGTGTGAAAATGCAGTGTCAAGGAATTTTTCCTCCTGATATTGTAAAATGCCCCACAGCGTATAAAATATTATAAGCCATTGATATTATTGAGTGTAGAGACGTTCCATGGAACGTCTCTACTTCACTGATATTATTGATCTTATGATACATTGAAATCGTTTTGATTTTTCGATTTATGAATTTTTCAGGGTAAATTCATTGGTATACCTGTAAACTCATTTATAGATTTTGCTAAGACGCTTCTACCAAAAAAAGAAAAAAGGTGATGGCAATGGAAAAAGTTATTCACGCCAAAGCACGACTCCGGTGTCAAGCCCGGCGCGCCTTCGAAATGTTCACAGTGAACCGGCATATCGTCCGCTGGCTGGCGCCAAAAGCCGACGTGAAGCCGGAAGTCGGCGGCAAATATCATCTGTACTGGGATAAAGACAATCCGGAGACCAACAGTTCCCAGGGATGTTATATCACAGCGATAGAGCACGGGCGATTTCTCTCCTTCAACTGGAACAGTTTTCCACAATTCTCCGATTTTATGGAGGATGCCGAACCCAAAACACACTGTGTAGTCTTTTTTCTTCCCGGCCAAAATGAGGAGAATATTACCGATGTCCACCTGATTCACTCCGGCTGGCAGGATTCCCCGGAATGGGAGGACGCCCGGCAATGGTACGAGAGCGCCTGGAAGAAAGCATTTTTAACACTGGAACGGGTAATAAATGACTAACGAAATTTTACCGAACACTGCTGAAAAGAAATCAACCCTCAAACAATTCCGCACGATTCCCGGTGTTGGCGAATCCATTGCCGAAGACCTGTGGGAGCTCGGATATCGGGGTGTTTTAGAACT
>JAANXI010000054.1 GCA_018263365.1 Fidelibacterota bacterium
TACATGACGCTCTTCCGATCTAAATCCCTGGAACCTAAAGGAAGGATCGAGCGGCTCATCGGCGGGATCAGCTGCGGCAACCGCTGCCGGACTGGTTCCGTTCGCCATCGGCACGGAAACATGGGGTTCGATTGTTTCGCCCTCTACCCGGTGCGGAACGACCGGATTACGACCGACATTTGGACGCGTCAGTCGTTCAGGCGCAATGGCGCTGAGTTGGTCGATGGATAAAATCGGTCCGATCGCCCGTAACGTAGAGGACTGTGCCATCGTCTTCAACGCCATATACGGGCCGGATGGCAAAGATCAAAGCGTAATCGATGCGCCGTTTCGATATTCGCCGGAGGTGAACTGGGATTCTCTGAAAATTGGCTACACCAAATCCCTGTTCGATGCGGAATACTCAAACCACAAGAATGACTCGTTAACTCTGGCGAAAATGCGTTCGCTTGGGGTTGAAATCGTCCCGATTGAATTGCCGGATTTCCCGGTAGAGCACCTCTCGTTCATCCTGAACGCCGAAGCGGCAGCCGCCTTTGATGAGTTGACGCGTTCCGGCAGGGACGACCTCATGGTTCGGCAGGTCAAAAATGCGTGGCCAAATGTGTGCCGGGCGTCGCGATTGATTCCGGCAGTGGAATATATCCAGGCGAATCGCGCCAGAACTCAACTGATCCAAAAAATGGCAGAAGTGATGCAGGATGTCGATGTCTACCTTGCTCCGACCTACGGCGGTGATAACCTGCTACTGACGAATTTAACCGGTCATCCCTGCGTAGTGCTTCCGAATGGTTTCGAGGAGGACGGAACGCCGATGAGCATCTCATTTATGGGGCAATTGTTTGACGAGGGCATGCTGCTGACAGTTGCGAAACAGTACCAGGATGCTACGGATTTTCATGAAAAGCATCCGCCGGAGTTTGTTGAATGATAAAAATATTTTTACCGCAGAGACGCAGAGAGCGCTGAGAAAAACAGTTACGAATTGTTACCGCACATGCACGCGATAAAATGTCAATTAAACAATTTTCTGGTAAATATTAGGATAAGAAGAACTTGAACACCCAAACCAATTAACACTCAAAAATTGTAGATCTCATACTTCTTTACCTTCGGATCATCACGATACATGCCACGCCATTCCGGGGGGATGAGAGCCGCTATATGGCGCATGACCTCGTGTCCGTATTCTTCAAATTGCCGTTTTTTCTCCTCAGGATCTCTGGAGAGCTGAAACGGTCCGAACGGTTTACCAATGCGAATATTGAACGTAGGTTTGTTCAGGTTTTTCCAGTGCCGCTTCGGATTACCAAGTCCGCTGAATCCTATTGGCAGAATCCGGGCATCCCCCAGATCGGATAAATAAACCGCCCCTGGTTTCCCCGGGCGAAGTTGCAGTTCCGGATTCATCCCCGCTTCCGGGAAAATGCCGACAAATTCATCCCGATCCAGCGCTTTTTTTGCTTCCCGGATCGTGGACGGCTTAAATGATTCCCGGTTCGTCGGGATATATCCGTACAGGTAAAGCGCCCAGGCTTGCCGGAGTGGCCAGTTCACATCGCCGGCCGCCAGAATTTTCAGCGGCTTTGGGATCGCGTAAATCATAAGCGGCGGCTCCCAGAGACTGAAATGGTTCCCAACGATAACCAATGGGCCGGACTCCGGGATGTACTGCCGCCCCCTGACTTTGATAGTCGCAACGGAATTTCCCACGATATACACGATCCATCGGGAGAGCTGACGTACCCACCGCGGACGGGGCCGGATGGTTTCGACCCAGGGTTGTTTTTCTGTCTTCGAGTCTTTCATGGTTATTGTCCGAGGCCCAATTTACACAAACAGTGTCCGGCTGCCAATGTGTAAAACGAAAAATAGTATTGATGTACTATCGCGCTGGCAGCCCTGGCAGGGCTGCCAGCGCATAAGATGTTACTCAACCAGCCCTATCTGAATGTCCATAACATTTGTCCCTGTCTGTCCGGTAATGACCAGATCATCCAGCGCATTGAAAAAATGATAGCTGTCATTCTCATGGAGTGAATCCATGATACTCAACCCTTCACGGGCGGCGCGGAATGCCGTAGTAGAATCGACAATGGCGCCAGCTGCATCTGTCGGACCATCAATACCATCCGTACCTGCACTGAGGATCAATCCCGTTCCCGCATCGCGGAGGATATCCGCCGCTCCGAGCGCCAACTCCTGATTGCGGCCGCCCTTGCCGCCGCCATGCACGGTCACCGTGGTTTCGCCGCCGCTTAAAATACAGCACGGCGGTTCCAGTGGATTACCGCTCACCAGTGTTTCAAGCATTACCGTTCCCAACAGATGGCCTATTTCCCGGCTTTCTCCTTTCAGCATGGTTGACAGAATTGTGACATTATACCCGTATTCTTCGGCGCGGTTTTTGGCTTCAAGCAGGGCCAGGCGATTCGTCCCGACGAGATAAGTATCCGGCTCAATGGAGGGTTCATTCGGGGACAAATGGTCAAAGACAGGGGTAAGCCAGTGCGCGTGTTTCCGGTGCAATTTATACTGCTCAAGAATGGATTTCGCGCGCATCCGGCGTTGGGACATCGTATCCATACTTGGCAGAACCGTCGGCCCGGACGCAATGAATTCCACTGGATCACCGATCACATCGGAGATAATAAAGTTGATAACCGTGGCGTTGTTAATTTTGGTGAGTAATTGTCCACCCTTCACTTGGGAAAGCGCCGTGCGGACGGTATTCAGTTCGCTGATGGTCGTTCCGCTTTTCATCAACTGGTCGACAAGTTCCGTGTACTTATCCAAAGGCACTCTCTCGTGCGGGGCGAAAAACAGCGACGATCCGCCGCCGGAAATCAGGAATATTACCAGGTCATCCGACGTCGAGGACCGGCAAAGATCGATAACGTGGTTGGTCGCTTCCACATTCCTATCCGCCGGCAGGGGATGAGAGCCCCGATAATACCGAATGGTTTTTTTCTCCAGTGACGTGTGACCTGCCGGAAGTTCGTTCGATATGATAATGGCTTTCGTGATCCACTGCCCGAGAATGTCTTCCATCGTCCGGAACATCCCTGGGGCAGCTTTACCGAAAGCAATCACATAGACATTGTTATAGGAGTCAAGCGAATAGCGATTGCTACGGATTTCCAGAGTGTTACCTTTTCGACGCACCATCTGCGGAATGCAATTGTGCGGTTGTACTCGTTCGACGGCTGAGTTAAAAATGCTGAGTGCGTGGTTGCGAAGTTCTTCTCTGGGAGTCGTCATAGTTTTACTCCGAGAGTTAAATTATCCGGCAGGTTTTGTTTGAGCCGTTCTGTATCGAGGTAAAACGCATACCTGGATTCGGCCTCTTTGACCTGTGCCTCATACTCATTGGAATGGAGATACTCACGGAGCTTGTGATCACAGGCCAGTATTTGTTCCTCCGGCTCCCAGACGAACTGTGTATTATCGAATTTTCTATAGACAGCCCCGCATTCCACTGCCCAGGCTCGCACCGGCAGCGGATAGATGCTGAGGTCTGCTTCCATTCGGTTCAGCAACGCCTGATATTCGGGATTGATAAACCGGAATTCCCTGGAAAAAATCAAAGCGGTGTGGTAGTAATGTGGGACGATGAGTAGTCCTTGCGTCTGCTGGTGTTTTGCCATAAGATACAGCAATTCCAGTACGTGCAGCCCAATGCCAAGCCCTGGATATTCCTGTCCCGGCAGACGCGGCCGTTCCTCAATAAATTCGGCCTGCGGATTTTGTAACACCAGCCAGTCGATCATCAACATGCCCAGTGGATAAAACTCAGTCGGAATGAAATGTTCTGATTTCGCCGTTAATTTGGCCTTCTCGATCACCATTTCGCCCAGGAGATGATCCGGCTGTTTGACTTTGTGGTACATACGCAGCATCTGACGATATTGATCCTGGGTGTTCATAGACAACTTGAGATCATTAAAACCCTTTTTCTGCAGGGCTTTACAGATGCCGAATTTTTCGAATGCTTTTAAAATACCTGCTTTGGAGTAGAAGCCGAGAAAAAAGTCTGAGCCCCGGGACTGTTGCAGGTCATCCAGCACGCCATCCATGGAGAAGGAAAAGTCGGTGGACCCCTGCTGGAGTTCCAGATTCGTCAGGCGACGGGCAATCCGGTGGAATTTTTTTCTGTACTTGCTCATGGTAGTTTTTCAGAAATGTACATCACCGGGCGTGGAAATGGAATAAGATTCGTCTGGCTCTCTGTAAGCCCGCCGACAGTCTGTGCTATTTTGTCTTGGGCTCCAGAGATGCGAGATGCTGCTTGAGCGCCTCGAAGTCCGCTGGGTCGCCCGGAGTGTACTCCATATTGATGTAGCTGATTTTTCCGTTTTTATCTATCACAAAGACAGTCCGTTTATTCATCCCCATTTTGGGACGGTAGCTGTTGTACATCCGGGCGACTTTATGCCGGTGATCGCTCAGGAGTTTGAACTGAAATCCCATTGAGTCAATCCACGCCTTGTGGGAAAATACATAATCCCCGCTGATCCCGAACACGGCTGTATTCAGATCATTGAATGCCGTAAAATTGTCGTGAAACGTACACATCTGCGTCGTGCAACCGGGACTCCAATCCGCCGGATAAAACGCCAGCACAACCGGTTGCTTGCCGTGAAATTCGCTCAGGCTCACGCCGTCAAAATTGATAGTATCCTGTGAGGCATACGGCAAAGTGAAGTCGGGCGCGGTTTCCCCAACTTGTAATTCCTTTGCATACCCAATTGACGCGAGGATGAGTAATGGAATTATCGCTGATAATATGTATCTGTATTTCATTGGAACTCCCTGTTCTCTTCCATTGAATTTGTAAATATAAATTCAACTGGCGACGCGAGAAATTCAAGCAATTGTGGCGTGTTTTGGCGCCAGATGAGGCGAGATACCGAATCACAATCCGGTAAATTCGAATAACAGAGGAACTTTTCTATCGTCAGGCGGTATCATTATTGAAAATTCTTATCCAACTTACCCCTCCGGTAAGTGCCGCCAACCAGGTGAAGGGGCTGCTTCGGCAGCCCCTTCGCTATTTTTAAGAAGGTTGATTTATGCAAACCTGAATCATTCATGAATTTCAAAAAATAACGAGGGTCGACGGGTTTACCTTAGTAATTTTTAAGGAGGAGTACCCTTTTCGGCGTCTCTCCATCGACAAGCTCGGGACGACGTTTCGGTTTGTCACTCTCCGATGCATCGGAGCAGGCGTGAGCCTGTCGAAGAGTGGCTTCTTCCCATTAACGTCACTTCGGAGAGCATGCTAATGCTTCGCGCAAAAGAAACTCATGAATTATTTAGGTGAACTGTTGTCTCAAGTTCCCAATGATATCGTCAAGCGCTGAGAATTCGTGAATAGTATAATCGGGATGCAATCTTTGGAGATCTTTGATATGCCGGTTGCCATAGGAGACGGCCACCGTCGTCACTCCGGCCGCGTTGCCGGCCCGGATATCCGTAT
>JAANXI010000055.1 GCA_018263365.1 Fidelibacterota bacterium
CAACAAATTCTGTGATATTGAAGGTCGACCGATAGATCGATGTCTTTTGTATGTCTTCCGGTGCGCGGTTTACTTCAGTGAGGAAGAAAACCCTGACCCTGAACTCCTGAAATGGTGGAACTGGACGGATGCGCGGGTGGCGTTACGACATTAGATCCCGTTTTTATTCTCCTTACAAACCGCTTTAGTCTCCTATTTATTATAGTGAATAATATTTTCAAGCCCCGTCCCGCTTGGACGGGGAACGGAAATCCTCGAAACGGTTGTAGTGCCCCAGTGGGGCGGCATCATTACTGATTTGCCTTTTGCATTTCTGAGATACAAATCATTCTTACTTTTACTCACACTTTTTTAAAAAGTGTGCAAAAATCCGGCTCAGTAATTCGCAAATGGCCTTGTTTTCAATTTTGGGCACCCAACCAACGAGTGGAGGACAAACAGAACCAGCTGTCCGAAGCATAGCGAGTTTCTGGTTCTGTTCCGGAACGAGTTGACATTGGGTCAAAAGTGAAAACACAGCCTTGATTTTTTCGCCATTTTAGTGTCTAGGTTTTCCACACAAGTGCATCAAGGCAAAATGGCAGTAAAATTAAAAGAAGGTGAAAAAGGTTTGAAAATACTCCGAAGGTTCGGTTTTTAAAAATACGAAAAGATACACCTACCCTCCCGCATGGACCTCTGGTGAGGCAACCCTTCTCCTCAAACAGGAGAGGGCTTAAAACTCCAGACCATGCGAGAAATTAACACATCCATCAATAAAACAGAATAAAATTAGCAGAATTCGTTTCTCTCAGTCAGAAGATTCCTTATCTTTGGTCGCCCCCCAGAAAAACAGTACAGAGAACTCTAACGATATTGACAAATCTCATGAAAGTATTAAAATTCGGCGGAACATCGATCAGCACACCGGAGCGTGTAAAGGCAGTCATCGATATTGTCGATGCTTCCAGGAAAGAACAGCCCATCGCGGTAGTCTTTTCGGCATTTGGCGGCATCACAGATCAACTTATCAAACTCAGTCACCAGAGTGCAGAGAACAAGAACGACTATTCAACGGAACTCGAATCGCTTGAAGGCCGGATCTTCACGTTTGCGAAGGCACTTATCCGCGCCAAAAACCGGAGCTCCGTATTCGCGCAACTGAAATCTACGCTGAATGAACTGGAAGATGTGCTCCACGGCGTCAACCTGACCCGCGAGCTGACTCCACGGACCCTGGACTTTATCATGAGTTTCGGCGAACGGCTCTCGGCATATCTCATTACCGAGGCGATGAAAGACAGAGACATCCCGGCCGAATTTGTCGACACTAGGAATTTGGTCAAAACCGACGAAACCTTTGGGGCGGCAGGGGTGGACTTTGAGCAGACCAATGCGAACATCCAGGAGCACTTTCAGGATAAGGATTCGTTACAAATCCTCACCGGCTTCATCGGGACCACCGCGAAGAATGAGACTATCACACTCGGACGTAGCGGCTCGGACTACACCGCTTCGATTTTTGGAGCGGCCCTGGATGCAGATGAGGTAGAAATCTGGACGGATGTCAATGGGATTATGACTGCGGATCCGCGGATAGTTTCCGATGCGTTTTCGCTCAGTCATGTGACCTACGAAGAAGCGATGGAGATGTCCCATTTCGGCGCGAAGGTGATTCACCCCTACTCCATGCAGCCGGCGTTTGAAAAGAACATACCGATTCGGATTCGCAACACCTTTGATCCGGATTTTTCGGGTACCGTTATCAGCAATGAGCGAAGTGAGACCGGGCACCGGATCAGCGGCGTTTCGTCTATCAAAGATATTGCACTGTTGCGAGTGCAGGGCTCGGGTATGCTGGGTGTCACCGGTATTTCCGCCCGGCTCTTCAGCGCGCTGGCCCGCGCCGAGGTGAACATCATCCTGATTACACAGGCTTCCTCGGAGCATACCATCTGTTTTGCCGTCCAACCTGCTGAAGCAGATCGAGCGAAGCGTGCCATTGAAGACGAATTTTCCCTGGAAATACAGGTCCACCAGATCGACGATGTTATTGTGGAAAAAGACCTGAGCATCGTGGCTGCCGTCGGCGAAAATATGCGTCACACACCAGGCATCGCAGGACGACTGTTTCAGATCCTTGGCCAAAACAACGTGAACGTGGTCGCCATCGCCCAGGGATCATCCGAACTCAATATCTCCGCTGTCGTTGCCAGGGAGGGCGAAGCCACTGCCATTAATGCAATTCACTCCACTTTTTTCGACGGCAAAAAAAATATCGTCGATATCGTGCTCATCGGCACCGGACTGGTCGGAAGCACGCTCATTAAGCAGATCGGCGAATACCAGCAGTCGGATTCCGGCTCCCGGCAGCGACTTCGGCTCGTCGGACTGATGAACAGCCGCAAAATGCTATACTCCTCGAACGGTATTGCCCCCGGAGATTGGGAAAGCGATATAGATAGCACAACGGACTCAGCCGATTTATCAAAAATGCTGGAGTTCGCAAACGCATCGAAGTCCAATTGCATTTTCGTCGACTGTACCGCCAGCGATGTAATTGCGGAAAAATATTCGGTAATCCTGTCCGCCGGTTTTCCACTGGTGGCAGCAAATAAAAAGGCTGCTTCCGGTTCATATGATTCATATGCAAAACTGCATAAATTAAGCAAAAACAACGATGCCCCATTCCTTTATGAGACCAATGCGGGAGCAGGACTTCCGGTTATTCAGACGATTCGGCAATTGCATGGGAGCGGGGATGCAATTCGAAAAATTGAGGGTATCCTCTCCGGAACCTTGAGTTACATATTTAATGCATATGATGGAACGGTTCCGTTCAGCGAACTTGTCGCTGATGCGCAAGAAAAGGGTTACACCGAACCGGATCCCAGGGATGATCTGGACGGCATGGACGTCGCCAGAAAACTGCTCATCCTTACAAGGGAAGCAGGATACGAGCTCGAACCAAAAGATATCCGGGTGAAAAAATTCCTGCCGGAGTCCTGCTTCGAAGCGACATCTGTGGAGGAGTTCTTCACCAAACTGGAAGAGGCAGATGCCGATATGAAACAACGATACGATGATGCACACGATGCAGGTAAAGCTCTGCGTTTTATCGCATCTTTGGAAAACGGGGATGCCACGGTCTCGCTGCAGGCGTTGGACCCAAATCATCCCTTTTATCATGTAGACGGAAGTGATAACATTGTGGCGATCACAACGACACGTTACAGCGAGAGGCCGCTGGTTATTCAGGGGCCAGGAGCCGGTGCTGAAGTGACAGCTGCCGGCGTTCTCTCGGATATCCTGCGCGCAAACAAATTGAAAACTAAAAACTGAATGAAGCATTATGAGTGAGAAAAAGATCACGGTTGGAATACTCGGCGCGACCGGCATGGTCGGCCAGCGATTTATCACCTTATTAGCAGAACATCCGTGGTTCAATGTTGTGGCCGTTGCGGCCTCCAGTCGATCGGCTGGACAAACGTATGCCGAAGCTGTCCATGGTCGGTGGAATTATGATGCACCAGTCCCGGCGCATGTCGGTACATTAAAAGTCCTGGATGCGGTGAAAGACGCAGACACCATCTGTGAGCAGGTGAATTTCGTCTTTTCTGCCATGAGTCTGGACAAAGCACAGGTGCGAAATCTGGAAGCGGAGTACGCATCCAAAAATACGCCTGTCGTCTCCAATAATTCCGCCCACCGCCGGACGGAAGATGTGCCGCTGTTCATACCGGAGATCAATCATCATCACACCGAATTGATCGACATCCAGCGGAAGAACCGGAGCTGGGAGAAGGGATTTATCACGGCAAAGCCGAACTGTTCTATCCAGTCGTACGTGCCGGTAATCGAAGCGCTGAATGAGTTTGAACCGACGCGTGTTGCAGTGTCAACATTCCAGGCGATCTCCGGCGCAGGAAAAACATTCGACACTTACCCGGAAATCTCGGATAACATTATCCCGTACATCGGCGGTGAGGAGCAAAAATCCGAAGATGAGCCGCTGAAGATCTGGGGAGAAATCTCCGATGGGGAACTGAAACTCGCGGATTCGCCCGTGATCTCTGCAACCTGCGTACGGGTGCCGGTCTCCGACGGCCATCTTGTGACAGTCAATATGGAACTGGCTAAACAGGCTACGAAAGAGGACCTGATTGATGCCATCAATTCGTACGAGAATCCGATTGCGGATTTGGACCTCCCCTCGGCTCCATCGCCATTTCTGAAGTATTTTGAGGAAGATGACCGGCCGCAGACGAAACTGGATCGCGATTTCGGGAATGGCATGGGCATCACCGTGGGACGCTTACGCGAAGATCCGGTGCTGGGGTGGAAGTTTGTGGCGCTCTCGCACAATACTATCCGCGGAGCTGCCGGCGGGGCCGTCCTGACTGCGGAAATGCTGGTGAAGAAAGGGTATTTGTAAGATTCCCTCTCGCAAAGACGCAAAGAAAGCAACAATTCTAACAATTAAACACCGAAAAACACCGAATACACTGAAAACGACAAACAAAATATTGAGCCACTAAGATACACGAAGAAACACGAATGAATAAAACAACACACAACAAACAACGGACTACGAACAAGAAACAAAGAAAGGCGGCTAAAGCCGCTACTACCAACAAGATCGGAGTATCAAACAGGGGACTGTGGACACAGGACTCATGACGTTTTTAACTATAACACGGTAACACAATAACACTTTAACACAGTAACACATTAACACGGTTTTTAACCTGAACACTTAAACATTAGAACACTCTAACACTATCATGGATACAATTCGCGTCTTTGCTCCGGCGACAGTTGCCAATGTGGCCGCCGGATTTGACATCCTGGGATTTGCCGTTAACGCTCCCGGCGACGAGGTGACAGTTCGGAAAACAGACTCCGAACAAGTTGTTATGTCATCGATCACCGGAGACAACGGCAAACTCCCCACCGACCCGCAGAAAAATACCGCGACCATTGTAATCATTAAACTGTTGGAGCACCTAGGTATTCAACAGGGCTTCGAGATTGAGCTCAAAAAGCAGATGCCCCTCGGCAGCGGGATGGGCTCTAGTGCTGCCAGCGCGGTGGCGGCTGTCTATGCAGCTAATCAGTTGCTTGACACTCCGCTCTCCCCGATGGAACTACTCCCATTTGCCATGGAGGGCGAGCGCGCAGCATGCGGCGCGGCCCATGCGGATAACGTCGGCCCGTCGCTGCTCGGCGGATTCGTACTCATCCGCAGCTACGATCCGCTGGATGTGGTGACCATTCCTACGCCGGAAAGTCTTTATTGTACATTGCTCCATCCTCAGATCGAAGTCCTGACTGACGACGCCCGAAAAATTCTCAGAAAACATATTCTTCTCAAAGATGCCATCACCCAATGGGGCAATGTCGCCGGATTAATGGCCGGGCTAATAATGTCGGATTACGAACTCATCGGCCGGTCCATGCACGACGTCATTATCGAGCCGGTGCGATCGCTGCTGATTCCCGGCTACGACGAAATCAAACAGGCCGCCATCGACGCCGGCGCCCTCGGATGCAGTATCTCCGGTTCCGGACCGTCGCTCTTTGCTCTGAGCACCTCAGAAGAATTAGCAAATTCTGCTGGCGAAGCGATGCAGAACGCCTGCAGCCAGAATGACATTGAGAGCGAACTCTACATCTCACCGATTAATAAACAGGGTCCGAAAATTCTCGACTAATGCAAATCTACAGCACACAGGATAAATCGTTGCGCGTGACAATGCGCGAAGCCGTCCTCCAGGGGATGCCGGCAACCGGTGGGCTCTATATGCCGGTCCAAATCCCGGAGATGTCAGGTCAGTTTTTCTCCGCATTGCCTGAACGAGCGCTTCCCGAAATAGCCCTCGGCATCGCCGGAAAATTCTTCGCAGATGAAATTCCAACAGATATGTTGGAATCGATTGTACACGACGCTATCAACTTTGATGCCCCGGTTGTGCCAATCAAAGAAAACATCCATACCCTGGAACTGTTTCACGGACCAACCCTTGCGTTTAAGGATTTCGGTGCGCGATTTATGGCGCGGGTCATGGCCTATTTTACGCAGAAACAGGACGAAGACTTGACCATTCTCGTCGCCACCAGCGGTGACACCGGCAGCGCCGTCGCCAGCGGATTTCTCGGTGTTGAAAGCATTCGGGTTATTATCCTGTATCCGAAGAATAAGGTCAGCCGGATTCAGGAGAAACAGTTCACCACCCTCGGACAAAACATCACCGCGCTGGAAATCGACGGGACGTTCGATGACTGCCAGCGGCTGGTGAAATCGGCTTTCACCAACAAGGCTCTCAACGAGCAGATTCGACTCTCCTCCGCCAATTCTATCAATATCGCCCGGCTGATCCCGCAGACGTTTTACTACTTTCATGCGTTCGGGCAGATTCGCCAACAAACGGATAAACCGGTTATCATCTCGGTTCCCAGCGGCAATTACGGCAATCTGACGGCCGGGCTCATCGCGAAGAAAATGGGGCTGCCGATCAAGCGGTTTATTGCCGCGTCCAATACCAACGATGTTGTCCCGGTATACCTGCATACCGGGAATTTTAAGCCACGCCCTTCTGTCGAAACGATCTCCAACGCCATGGATGTGGGCGATCCCAGCAATTTCCAGCGGATGCTTGAACTGTACGATCACGACATTGCAAAAATCCGCAATGACATCGCCGGACTGAGTTACGACGATGAGATAACCAGGCAGGCAATCAGAGAAGTGTACTCCGAAACCGGCTACCTCATGGATCCGCACGGATCGGTCGGTTTCCTGGCGCTTCAGGACTATCTAGAATACGAGGATAATTCCATCGGAATTTTCTTGGAAACCGCCCATCCGGCGAAATTTCTTGAGACAGTCCAGCCGCTGGTTAACTCAGAGGTCCGGATTCCGAATCGGCTGCAACAGGCGCTTGAACGTAAGAAAAAATCGGTCTCACTTTCGAATGAGTTCGATGAGTTTCGGGAATTTTTGTTGGCGTAAAAATGACCTCACCCTCAGTCCCTCTCCTTAGCAAGGAGAGGGAAAAACTATTCTCTCAAATTAGTGACTAAAGTCTCCGGCTGCTACCCTTCGACAAGCTCAGCTCCGGGAGGAGTCTCTGGTGAGAGATGACACCTCGGTCGGTCACTCTGCGCCCGTCATGAGCCGGGTCGAATGACCTGTCGAAGAGTGGCTTTTCTATGGACCAAAAGCATCGAGGAAAATTAGATATCTATGGGAGCTATAAATACATGAATTATTCAGGTTAGATTGGCACTGTACGTATTTAAAAAAAATCCTCTAGAGACAACAAATAACAACCAAAAAGATAGATTAAGACCTAAATTAAGCGATTTTGTGCGGCGATCTGCACCAATCTGTTGAGCGCGAAGGCTCCGTGAAATCCTCGACAGACCCTCCGGGTATGCCTTCGGTTTCCCAAAACCCTTTTCATCTCAACATCTTGGCACATCTCATCCACAACAATCGCTCAATTTAGGTTGTAATTCGGTCCCTGGTAATACTGAATCGCATTATCCCGGTGACTGGAGTCGCGGTTTTTCCAGAGCAGCGGCCGGCCATCCGGGGTGGCCTCCCTGCTGATAACAGCGACAGTACAGCTCAAGACATCGCTGGGAATATTGGTTAAAAGAAGTGTGATAATAATGAGTGATATCAGTTTCTTCATGGATTTGGTTCTCCGCTTTCTTTGAAAAATAAATAGACCGGCAGTCCCGTCACGATGAGCCCGGCTGCCGCGAGGACGCCGCCCAGCGGGAATGCCATAAATGTACCGACTAACAGTGCTACCTGGATGCCGATGGCCAGGACAGCCATCAATTTCCATTGCGGGGCCCGGTAACTCGGGTTGTAATCCTCGCGTTTCTTCAGCCAGAAGATCGCGCCATAAACTAATAAATTTTGCAGGAGATATGAGAGGGTAAAATATCCCAGCAGGTCTTCGATGCCCCCGACGAATACCAAAATGATCGCCAATCCGGACTGATACAATAATGAGTTGCTTGGCGTTTTATACTTTGGGTGCAAATAGCCGAAGGATTTGAAAAACAGACCATCTTTGGCGATGGCGTATTCGATGCGGGGCTGGACCATGATGCAGGCATTGGCGCAACCTATCATGGATAAAAATGCCGCGATGGCCAGGAAGCTTGCCGCGATTGATGAAAAAACCGGCAGATATTTGAAGGGGTTCGCGAACGTGCCGACATACGAAATCAGCTCCTGGTGCGGGACAATTGCGCCGGTAGCAAATGCCACTAATGTGTACGTGATGGTGACGAAAATCGTGCTGCCAATCAGCGCTTTTGGCAAGACCTTTCCGGGATTTTTGATCTCCCCGGCCATATAGAGTACATTCGGAAATCCAGCGTAACTCCAGACTGTACCGGAGACGCCCGCGAGAATCAGTATAAACCAGGATTTTGGCATTTCGACCATCGGTTGGGCAAACAGGTTCGGTGAATCCAGAAAAAAGAAGCCGATAATCGCCAGCAGGATGAGCGGAGAAATTTTCAGAATCGTCAGTGCAAACTGCAATTGTCCACCCTGGCGCACGCTGCGGTAATGCACACCGGTCATAGCAATAATTAACCCGGATGCGATTAGTTTCGTCCAGATGGAATCGGCCAGGACCGGCTGAAACACCTCCAGTGCGGCAACGGCTGATACCGCCAATATAGTAATTGACGGTGTATCACTGGTCCAGAAAACAGTCCAGACGTAGAGAAATCCCAGAAAAGGACTGCCCGCCTTCCGCAAATACAGGTATCCAAATCCCTGGGCTGGATAGGCGGTGCCCATCTCCGCCAATATGAATACCTGCGGCAGCCAGATGAGTCCGCCGATGAGCCAGGCAATTGACGCGAGAATCGGACTGCCGGTGGCCTGTTGCACTACCGGTAAGTTGATAAAAACACCGGATCCGATAACCGTGCCAATAATGATGGCCAGCACATGCCGGATGTTCAGTTGTCGCCGGATTTCTGCCATGAGGGATTGCGCAGGTTAGATAATATAATTTGCAGAGAAATGTGAGGGGAACCAACGGGAAAATTATTGGAATTTTAATTGGACCAAGCAGGGCCACTGATTAGAAGTATGCAACTTTATCCAATTAGGTATTCTATCATGTTTACCCAAAGTAAGCGCACCGTACAATTTTAC
>JAANXI010000056.1 GCA_018263365.1 Fidelibacterota bacterium
GTTGAGCGCGAAGGCTCCGTGAAATCCTCGACAGACCCTCCGGGTATGCCTTCGGTTTCCCAAAACCCTTTTCATCTCAACATCTTGGCACATCTCATCCACAACAATCGCTCAATTTAGGTGGTAATTAGTTCTGAACAACTCTTCACTTGCTTTCTGAGGTGAATTCTCTATCTTATTGTCTGTCAGGCACAACCACCCATTAATTATGCAGACGAAAAAGCAGAAAACAGTCCCGCAACACTCCCATTTACGGATTATCGGTACCAGTGATGATTTTGAAATTGCTATCCTGGAGCAGGTGGGGAAGGAAGATTTTCCTGATCTGATCGACGTATCCGAAAGCCTGGCTGAGAAATTTGGTCCCTCAGCACGACTCAATTCTACCACCATTCGCAAATACTTCAATTATCCGCAGACCTACCCGTTTGTAGCCCGCCGGCACGAACAAATTATCGGATACATCATTGGTGTACCACTTGAACGATTCGCCAAGGATGTCTGGGCACAGTACGACCGGAATCTCGGAAAGAAAAATACAGTCTACACATACGCCTTCGCTGTGAAGAAACAGTACCACAAAACCGGGTATGCCAAGATGCTGAAGCGCCTCTATTACAACTGGATGCGGAAGCGGGACGTGGAATACATTTCCGGACACGTCATCCTTGGCACAACCAAACTGTTTAATGGCGAAGCCGAAGTCATCCAGACCTTCGAGAACTGGCACGGGACCGGCAAGACCTTCGAATATTATCGCCGGAAACTGCAAACAACCAGTCAGGTCGTTTCATAGCTCCCAATAATACACCTCAGGAATCCCCCGGCGATGACCTCCGGTTCACCGCGGATTTGATGCTCAAGAAGCTCGCCAAATATCTGCGGGCCTTGGGGTACGATACGATTTTCGATGAAAACCTGAGCGATCAGGACCTCCAGGACATTTCTGTAAAAGAAAACAGGATGTTATTGACACGCGACGGTGCGCTGGAGAATGACACCCCGGATTCGCATGTGATATATGTGAAGCCAATTGAGCCCGAGGACCAACTGGCGTTTCTTGCGAGCAAACTGCCGCTTACGTTCGAGGAACAGGTCTTTATGACGCGTTGTTTGGAGTGTAATTCAGCGCTTCAGACGCTCCAGAGAAGCGAACTGACAAAGCGCGTCCCGACCAGAGTATACCGGCGTCATGACACGTTTTACCGCTGCCCCACGTGCAAGCAGATTTTCTGGCACGGGGATCACGTGAAGCGGTTGCATGCGAAACTTACGCGGTTGCTGGAAGCGGCTTAGAGCGGAAAAATGCATCGTGTTCAATTGGCAGAATTCAACCTATTATCCGGTAGCAATTTTTCGCGTCCAGGGAGTTCTTAGTACCAATACAACCCCCTCTTTGATTCTCCCCCTTCGTAAGGGGGAGAAGAATTACGGTTCGAATCTTGTTAACGTTGACTACAAAATTGCCATAATGTCCTCTGGTGGGCGACCTAGTGCTGCCTTCTCACCTTTCACCACAATCGGTCGCTGAATCAGCCGGGGATGTTCGGCCATCGCCTTAATGAGCGCATCCGGATCATCTTTCTTTTCCTTGAGATTCAGATCCTTGTACTCCTGCTCCCGGCGGCGCACGATATCGATGGCATCCATGCCGAGTTTCTCCAGGATGTCCCTGAGTTCATCTTCCGACGGTGGATTATCGAGATATTTAACGATGGTCGGTTCAATGCCGGTATCCTGGAGAATTTGGAGCCCTTCACGGCTTTTGCTACACCGCGGATTATGATAAATAACGACATCTGACATTGTGTAATCCTTTTTATGTAATTTTCGATTAAAAGCGATGGTAAATTATTCCAGGTGAGGGATGAAATCAAGTGGTGGGAAATGCCGGTGGTATAGGGAAGATTTGCATTATTCGCTTATCAAACCGGCCAGTGTTTTTGCATTTTGTATGGCGTGTCCCTGGAAGTCGTTATTGAAATAGCAGTAAATAGTCTCAGCGCTCAGTTGGCTGATCTTTTCGGCCCACACCCGTAATTCATCTTCCGAATAGAGATACTTGTACCATTCCTCTTTCCCGTGAAACCGTACATAGGCAAAATCGGCCGTGCTAACACAGGTTTCGGGATAGCCTTCCGCTGACACGCAACAGAACCCGATGCTTACGTCCTGGAGTCTCTTAAGTACTTCGTCGGTAAACCAACTGGTATCCCGGAATTCCAGGACGTTATTCTTCTCAGGATTTAACTGATTGATCACCTTTTCCAAAAAGTCCATATCTTTTTCCTCGGATGGCGGCAGCTGAAACAGGAGAGTCGCTAATTTGTCTTCCAGAACGTCCGCCATTTCATAAAATTGCTTGATTTCGCCTTCCGTGTCCTCAAACCGTTTCTTATGGGTGATCAGTCGATTCGCCTTAAGCGTAAATCGGAAATCATCCGGCGTCCGTTCGTACCAGCCTTGCACTGTTTTTTCTTTCTGGAAATGATAGAATGTGCTGTTCACTTCAACGGTGGAAAAATGCTTTGCATAATATTCCAGCCACTCGGTCTTTTTCACATCACTGGGATAAAACCGGTCGATCCAGTCGTCGTAATACCAGCCAGAACAGCCGACATGAATTTTCTTTGTCATCGATTTTCACACTTTCAGTTGAACCGAATCTCTCTGACTGTTATTCTAACAGGTAGATGCCGATGAAATCAATGGTAAATTCAAAAGATCACGGGGGAATTGCTCATGCCTGAACTGCCGGATGTGGAGGTTTTTCGCCGGTATTTTGATTCGACGGCGTTGCATCAGGAGATTACCGCTGTAGAAGTACGGGAGACGCGATTGCTTGATGGGATTGATACCAGGCAACTGAATCATCTTCTCCGGGATAAAGAATTCACTGGGACCGAACGTCACGGAAAATATCTGTTTGCGCAGGTGGCTTCTCATGGCTGGCTGGTGCTCCATTTCGGAATGACCGGCTTTCTTAAATATTATAAACAATCAGAGGAGGAGCCGCCTTATCCGAGACTGTTATTCGAATTTTCCAATGGATATCGTCTTGCATACGACAATATGCGCATGCTTGGGAAGGTTGCGTACATCGATACCATCGATGATTACGTCGCCAAACAAGATTTGGGCCCTGATGCCCTGAAACTTTCTGAGGAGGACTTTATTGCGCTGATCCCCGAAAAGCGCGGCATGATTAAGAGCGCGCTGATGGATCAAAGCTTTATCGCCGGGCTGGGGAATATCTACGTGGATGAAATTCTGTTTCATACCGGGATTCACCCGAGGAGGCAGGTCAGCGATTTATCGGATATTGAATTACAAACAATGTACGATACGATGCACGAAGTACTCGGGACAGCGATTGAGCTGGAGATAGTCATTTCCGAGTTCCCCGGTGATTATCTAATCCACTATCGCGATGAAGACGCCGAATGTCCGAAATGCGGAAGCCCGATTCGTAAAATTAAAGTGGCATCCCGTTCCACCTATTTCTGTGAACGTTGCCAGCCGATAAAAGAGAGTGGAGAGTAAAAATTGAAAGGCCAACCGTTTTACCTTGTTGACGTTTTCGCCGAAGAAGAGTACACCGGCAACCAGTTAGCCGTGTTTCCGGACGCGGGCGAATTATCTGTGGATGAAATGCTGCAACTCGCCTGGGAGATGCACTACTCCGAAACAACATTTATTACCGGGAGCCAGCAACCGGAAGGCGGATTTCCGGTGCGGATTTTTACTCCCCAGGAAGAGTTGCCATTTGCCGGTCATCCCACCCTTGGAACCGCCTTTGTAGTTAGGGAATATCTGATGGATGATCCCCCAGATGAAGTTGTGCTTAACCTCGGCGTTGGACAAATTCCGGTGAATTTTGAGAAGAAATCTGGCGCTCTGTGGATGACCCAGAGGAGGCCGGAATTCGGCGAGATCATCGATAGGGAGCGCGTAGCGAAAGCACTGAATCTGTCTCCAAATGATTTCCATGCGGATTACCCGGTGCAGTCCGTCTCCACCGGTATTCCGTTTCTCATTGCGCCCTTGACATCTCTGGAAGCGGTGCAAGAATGCGGATTGAACTATGAATATTATCCGACATCTTTGGATGGATTGGATACGAAAGCGATTCTTATTTTTGCGCCGGAGACAATTGAAGCGGACAACGATCTTCATGCGCGGGTGTTTGCCGAGTACTATGGTGTGTCGGAAGACCCGGCAACGGGCAGCGCCAACGGATGCCTGGCGGCGTATTTATCGTATCATACATATTTCGGCAGGGATGATATTAATGTCAGGGTGGAGCAGGGATACGAAATTCATCGTCCGTCACTCCTACATCTGAGAACGAAGATCCAGGATGAAAAAATTGTGGTGCAGGTGGGCGGAAATGTTATCCCGGTGGCACGGGGCAATCTTCTCTGAGAAGAAATTACTAGTCCGTATCTCCATCATCGAGATAGTGGGAATGCCTGCTTAAAATGAACCGAACAGCTGGCAGGAATTCGGCGTCTATGCGTTCTTCTATGCCGTGACTCAATTGCAGGGCTTTGGTGAACGAACCGTGGTACCCCGGCATTAATTTCCGCAAACGGGTGAGGCCGGTCCGGAGATTCCAGAGGAACGCTTTGATTGCCATCAGGATTTTTTCCGAATCCAGGTACCGGTAGATGTCCCGTTCGGAGACATCCGCCAGTGGATCGAAACTAATTAAGTGCGCCGCCCGATAATATTTGACAGGGATCAGTAGATAGTTTTCCAATACTAATTCGATGGCGTTGGTCATAGCAGAAGGATACCGCTCAGACGCCGCCAGTTTTTCCATAATTGGATCGAGGATTTCGATAATATCATACGCCGGAGCGACGATCTCGTGAGTGCGCCGCTCGGTACTGCGCCCTTCCAGCTCTTCCATCGGATTGAACGAACCGGGGCCGGGCAATCCATCTTCGCCAAAATCTTCGATGAAGTCCTCCAGAGCAGAAGGATCCATATTCATCTCCTCTTCCGCCGCCTCCGGATCGTTTTCCGACCAGAAGAGATAACACCGGTTGGTAAAAACGCACTTTTCACAGATGTAATCGCAATAATTATAGATACCCGGAATAAATTCCTGTTTGTCAGCCATAACGGTACACTTTCGCTCACCTAATACGAATTTCGGATGTTGAATAATTCATAAGAGTTCAATTGCATTAGTAATGTACAAAAAAATTTATCGATTGAAACGGAAGAGTTCGAAATTTTCCAGAGATGATTTTGCCAGCCCATTGCCGCTTACTCAATCAGCATTAATTTATGTGTTTGAATTCGTTCAGCAGATTGCGCACGAACGAAATAGACACCTGAACCCACCTCCATCGTTCCCGATTGTTTCGTATCCCAGCGAAGTTGCAACGTTTCTGACCGCGGAATAGCGTTGTACAAACTTGTAACACGCTGTCCAAGGATGTTGTAAATATCAACGGTAACCGGCATTTCCGGTGTGATGTCTATTAGCCGGATCTGGACGTAATTATTGAACGGGTTGGGAAACGCCGAGATATTAACAGATGCAGGTATCGAGTGCTGATCCTCAATAACGTAATCTACTATAAGGGTTTCATGCAGCACTCGTCCCGAGTCGCCACCTACCCAGTAACCATATCCTGCGGATGTAAAGACCGAGTAGTCCACATACCAGTTTGTTATCCCCCAATGCGCTCCTTGGTTATACGAGATAAATATATTCATTGTATCTGACCTGGTATCGGTAAACCACCACATATCATCACTGGGTATTTTCAGGTGGCCGATGTGACTGCCCTGGTAACTTTCAATCCAGGTTCTTCCGCTATCGTGACTCACGTAGACAGATTCCTCTTGCGGAGACACATCACTTTTTCTCCTCGCACCTGCCAATACGCCATCCTCATTCATTGTAAGGTCCTTAAACACCGGTTCTGACCAGTCTGAGGTCCCTATTGAAGTCTCAAAACCCCAGGCAGTATCCAGGGAAAAAGAATACATCATCAGTGAGTCACTGAAGCTGGGTATGAGAAGAGTATCGGAATTTATTGGGGTAAAAACCCAGGAGTAGTTCCCTTGTATCGCTCCTGAAGTAACCTCCTCGCCAGACTCGTTTACCACCGACCATCCCACACTTCCATACAGATCGGGCTGGACACTATAGATAAAGAGGCTGTCTCCAACTGTTGAAAAATCACCGAAAATATCAAGGGAGGCTAATTGTTCAATGGTGGTCCATGTGCGTCCGGCATCCCTGCTCATTTTAAGATAGTGGTTTCCAACCACTTCTTCGGTAATCACGATGAACACTGTTGAATCGTTTAACCAGTGTGGATTGTCAATGAAAATGGGATACCCTGAGTACTCACCACCTCGGACATTGATCGGTGTAAATTCCACATTATTAAAATCTGTGACTTCTACAATGAAAACCAGAGAATCACTCGTAGTAATAATGCCCCGATTAGCATTATAAAAATCGATACCGGTGATAGCAGCATCAGTCGGAAGTTGATAGGGGCCGGTTTGACTCCAATTTGCTACCGGCAATAATAAACAGAAACTGACAATCCACGCGAAATATTTATGATTGTTCATGTGACCTCCATAAAAATTAGCGAAACAAACTGAATACTGATTACAGTTTATCTGCATTCGGGAAAAAAGTCAAGAGCAAGGTTCAAACGCTGGAAAAACCAGCGGGAATGTCTATATTTGAACTTGAACTGTCTACGCAAAAAGTCGGGAGCGGAGAATGTCCATTAAAAAAAAATTCACACAGAAAGCCATCCAGTTCACGCTGAAATACTCCTCCAAAATCCATGGGGGACAGCAGATTGCGCCGATCCTGGAAT
>JAANXI010000057.1 GCA_018263365.1 Fidelibacterota bacterium
CTTTGCCCACGTTACGCAAAATTCGAGCGATCATGAGTGAAAAAGATGTCGAGGAAATTACCCAAATCTCATTACCATTGGCGGCGTGACACCGGATGTGTTTTTACACACAAATTGGGACTTGGCCGCTTCCTGCTCGTAAGAAATTAATATTTCCGGGGTTTTTATACAATTGACAGTATAAAAACCCCTTACCGCTCTCTCGGCCATTGACGGATGCAACCGTTATTAGGGATTGGCCGTCCCGGCAAAACACAGGGTAAAAAATAATCCGGTGCGTTATTTCAGGCCCAATTCCCCGGATGAAAAATGGTTAAAAAGATCAGTGTCTCCCCCCTGGGTCAGGCAAAGCTGACCCGACCATACTTCTTCCCCAGAAATTCCATCAGGAGAATAAACAGTATTCCAAGGAGGAAGCCCGCCACGGCATCAATGGTATAATGAAAGGAGAGATAGACAGTAGAAAAAATCAGGCAGAGCACAAAGAACACGGAAATCCATGCGAGAACCGGTTTGATTTTGTACAACCAGTACCAGGCCAACACGGCAATAGACACATGCGAACTGGGCATGGCGCCGCCCGGGCTGTCACCGATGATATAGAGGATTTTCATCAACGGAATAAACATGAGACCGTCCAGAAATTTGGCATCGTGCAGTTCAATCGGACCGATGACCGGGAACATATAAAAGATCGTATATTGGATAAGATAAAGCAGGCTGACATCAAAGATGTAGCGGGCAAACCGGTCGCGATCGCGCCAGAACAACAGCAGTGCCGGTGAGAGTAGCAACAGATAATAAAAAAAATAGGTGAAATGAATAAATTCCGAAAACCAGATCGGCTGATACTGGTACAGGACATCGTACAGATAATCGCCGATGACTGCGAAATCCCAGGAGGCAACCAGTGCGTCAAATGATCCCTGGAAAAAGAGGTCGCCGATCATGCCGGATTCCCAGTGCAGATAAAAGAAATAGACAAACGGATACCAGTTCCGCGCGAATTCCCAGAAGGATGAGTGCGGGCGCCGCAGTCGCTGGTGGATAAGAAAGAGACTCAGGAAAATTAAGGCAATATTCGAACACAGGTAAAGCCACCGCTGTTCGACGTGATTCCCCATGAGCAGGAGAAAAATCACGACTATCGCGTTGTAGATCCAAAACAGCCAGTCAGACCATCTGTGTTGAGCGCTAGAGCCATCCATGTGATTTGTACCACTCTGCCGTTTTGTGGGCGCCGTCCGGGAGTCCGTATTGGGCCTGAAATCCGGTCATATTTGTAAGCTTTTCCGAAGAGCAGATCCAGGCCGTTTGCGTCATCTCTTTTATTTTCTGCAGATTAAGGAATGATGGTTTGTTTCTTGCGCGAATAAAAAGTTCTGAGACCGCCGCCACTGGATACATCAGCGCTCTGGGTACATGCAATTTGCGGGTATCGGCATCGATGGCATGAGCAATCATGGTCTGGATTTGATCCATTGAATACTGATAGTGATCGCTGACGTAAAATCGCTCGCCGCTCGGGATGTCCGCTGTCGCGAGGGTAAGCAACGCTTTGGTGAGATCCTCCACATAGATGAGGCTGAGATACAAATCCTCGCCGGTAAATTTGATCTGCCACCCCTTTTGAATAGCGCGGAAAAAAATAAAAACCCCATCATCCAGGGGGCCATACACGGTTGGCGGTCGGGCGATAACCAGCGGTATGGAATCTTTGTAATCCTTAATCGCAAATTCCGCCGCCCGCTTGCTTTCTCCGTAGTAGGTGATGGGCTGATCCGGCATCGACTCATCTCTGGGACGGTCAATGGAGCTCGGCCCGCCGGCAGCGAGCGAACTCACAAATACAAATTTGCGTATATCCGGATTATGCTTTGCCACGGCGTCAATCAGATTGCGGGTTCCCAGGTGATTGACGCGGAAATAATCCTCACGGGTGACGGCGGTCACCACACCTGCGAGATGAAATACCCAGTCGAATTCGTCCATAATGGCTGCCAGCGACGCCGGCTGGAGCAGGTCGCCGTACACAAATTTCACATCTCCAAGGGAATTCAGCCAGCGGATATCGCTGGATTCTCGAACCAGACAGGTTACGTCGTGGTTTTCCTTTTTCAGCCGGGCAACAAGGTTGTATCCGATGAACCCGGTGCCGCCGGTAACGAGTACTTTCATAGAGGCTGTTCGTAGATCCGATAGGTTTTGTAGATCTCTGCGCCCATTTTTTCCAGCGCATTCCGCATAGGATAATTATCTTCGAGGATCCATGACATTTCGCCGGAATGAAAACCCATAGCCATACCGCGCTTAAACGTCTCATGGTAGAGGGCGGCATCCACCCCGTGATTCCGGTATTCATCGACGACGCCCAGCGCCAACACGCGGACAAAATCAACCTGGCGCATGTGCCAAAGCAGTTTGAACAGACCGAACGGAAACAGTCGTCCGTTGGCATGTTTAATAGCCTGGTTGGCATCCGGGATCGTCAGAGAAAATCCCACCACTTCGTCGTCCATTTCAGCGATGTAACAGAGGTCCGGATTCACGATCATCTTTAAATCTTTGGCGAGATGCTCAAACTCCGCATCCGTCATCGGGACTGCCCCCCAGTTGGCGCTCCAGGCGGAGTTATACACCTTTTTAACAAGCTCCACCTCGTCCCAGAAGTTTTTCATATTTAACGGACGGAGAGAGAACGGATACCGTTTTTTGAGGATATTCACGCCGCGCTCGAGCCGTTCCGGAATGGCGGCGGCATCCCGGATATGATAGGCGTAGAGATCCTTGGTTTTTTCGAATCCTGCCTTTTCCAGCAGATCGGAATAATACGGCGGATTATACGTCATCATGATGACCGGATCCTGATCGAAGGCATCCACAAGCAGTCCACACTCCTCGTTGGTTGACCAGTTGAATGGTCCCCGGATGTGTGAACATCGATTGTGACGGAGAAACTCTCTTGCCCGGTCGAACAGTCCGTTGGCCACGGCCTGGTTATCTATGGATTCAAAAAATCCGAAAAACCCAACCTGATCGTTCCAAAATTCGTTATGGTTGTGATTCACATGCGCAGCAATTCTCCCAACGATTTCGTCATCGTGCTCGGCGACGAACAGCTGAGTTGTGGCGTGCTGGTGATACGGGTGTTTTTTCGGATTCAACAGCGTGTGCTGATCGATCTTGAGCGGAGGCACCCAATTGGGATCGTCTTTGTAGATATCCCCGGCCATATTAATAAATGCGCGGCGGTCGGTATAACTGTCCGATAACGATCGAATCGCAAAGTTCATAGACCCTCACATGTTATGAGAATGTTATACCTAAATTAACCGATTTTATGCGGCGACCTGCACCAATCTGTTGCGCGCCAAGGCTCCGCGAAATCCTCGACAGACCCTCCGGGTATGCCTCCGGGTTCGCACACCCTTCTCATCTCAACATCTTGGCACATCTCATCCACAGCAATCGTTCAATTTAGGTTATAGTAAAAGGTTTTTTAAGATACAAAGCTGACCCGGGCATTACCAACAGAAAAGAGCGCCTGTTATCAGGTGATTAAATCTTGATTTTCGCGGGTTACAAAATTAACTTCACCTGCTTTTTGGAGATTACAATACAGTGGGCCCGTAGCTCAGTTGGTAGAGCAGCGGCCTTTTAAGCCGTCGGTCGGAGGTTCGATTCCTCCCGGGCTCACACTCAACGCCTTGTTCAATTTTTGAGCGGGGCGTTTTTTTATGCTCAATTTTTAATCTCGACACCCCCGAACGCTACGGTGCAGTGGAACGTTACCGTGGGTGAATCGCTGTTCGGATCGCCCGACCGGGCTTTGGATTCGATATCGCCGAGAATTGGTGCGCCGGTGACCATCACATTCCAATCATCCGGGACGCGAATTTCGACTCCACCAAACATAGCGCTCACATTGATCGCCGCCTGATGCTCCGCCAGTCTGGCCTGACTCAAATTAATTTCAACACCGCCAAACAGGGCAGAAATTTCGCCGCCGCGTAATCCCATGGAGGTAAAGTTTTGTTCAAGTCCGCCAAAAACCGCGTTGGCATGGATGTAATCAGCATCGGAGACTTCAGTCTGTGTGGCAAAGAGACTCACGCCCTGCCGTTTTAACACGAGATAGACTCCCACGCCAATGAGCAGTAGCGGCCAAAAGCCTCCCAGCTGGGCCCAATTAATCAAATCGAGCGTGATGCTCAGTAACAAAAGACCGAGCACGAGCAGAACAACGCCGTTCCCCTTCGACGGTCCGCGAAGTTTGGTAATGCCAGCCGCGATTAAAATAACGGGCCACCAATCGACTATAATGCGTCCCAGATTGATAATTTCCAGATTCTCAAAGAGAAACACGAGCCCGATAAGAATAAGGATAAGACCGACCCACGGAATGTGTCTCGGTTTACTGTTTCCGGCATTCATTTTTCTCCTCCTGGCCAAAAATTTCGTTGGGCTGATTAGTTTTGCGGTCACACAAACTGATGAACCAAGTTTACTTT
Organism: Fidelibacterota bacterium; assembly: GCA_018263365.1. Classification (GTDB taxonomy): domain Bacteria; phylum Fidelibacterota; class JAANXI01; order JAANXI01; family JAANXI01; genus JAANXI01. The sequence continues at coordinate 4,512 of JAANXI010000057.1, forward strand.
TACTATAGGAAGATTGTCAACAAAAATTCAGGAAAAGTTGGTGAAGGCGGTATGACTATGAGACGTGTCCCCAGAGTTTGCCATTGACTATCTGGGAGATGGTCGTTTTGGTCACATTATATTTCTCAGCCAGCTCCCGGTGCGTGACACCATCACCTTTTGCCGCCCGGATATCCCGAATATCCTGCTCACTTAACTTAAACCTAAATTAAGCGATTTTGTGCGGCGATCTGCACCAATCTGTTGAGCGCGAAGGCGCCGTGAAATCCTCGACAGACCCTCCGGGTATGCCTTCGGTTTCCCAAAACCCTTTTCATCTCAACATCTTGGCACATCTCATCCACAACAATCGCTCAATTTAGGTTTGATGTAGTTCACATCATTTGCTGAAAAAGAGAAAAATTTTTACGGGAATGCTTTACAGATAATGACTCTGGGCACCACACGGGATGATTCAGTATTTTTTGCAGTTAAGAGGCCTTTCAGGATCATCGCCCGTTGTGGAACGGCAATTCCTTTTGGTCGGTCTTTTGAATTTGGCGTTGAAAGCAATCAGTGCCGGTAAAATTACTCGAAATCGCGCATATCTACCTGGACAATGCTTTCCTGAAGTGAGGCGGGAAGATCAAACTGGCGCACCGTACAGCCCAGGCCCATCGGGACGGGCAGGATATCATTGGAGGGACATGGCTGCACCTGGAAATTCTTCATATTTTTCACGAGCCACGGCTTGAATTCCCTGATTAACAGGATATGCAATTCCCCAAGATCGAGAAAATAGTAAAAAAGTAAATCCGCCTTACTGGATGAGAACCACCCGGGTTTGCGCTTATCGTTACCATCAAGGATCTCGAAGAAGTAGCGATCGGGGGCGGGTTCGGGTGAAAAGCACACCTTAATGAGTTCGGAAGTACGTTCCTTTTCTTTGCCCGCTGAGCGAATCCACTGCAGGTCGACTGACTGGTCCTGGTACTCTTCCGAATTGCGGACGTCCCGCGCATCAATGGTATCCGGGATCGAATATAAAAAGGCGATGCATTGTTTAAACGCGGCCTGATATTCCTCAGACGTCAGCTTTGCCATACGCAGGTTCGGATTGGTTGTGTTTCACATTTTTCATTCCCACCACCTCAAAACGAACCGGAGGGAGCATCCGTCATATTATCCTACATGAAAACTAAACTATACAGGTAAAGCAAAGCAAATGTGGCCAGGAAAATGAGCCCGAACCAGCTGAGCACCCTCAAACCCTGCGATGGTTGATCCTCAGCAGGCATATCCGGACTGGTGACGACCCGATAATTTATATAAGCCAGAATCGGAGCGGTGAGAAACGAGAGTATCGTTGCTAAATCCACCATCGCGGTGAATGATTTGCCTAACCCCCAGAGCAATAACACGGAAAGAGCGGCGATTGCCACCATACATGCCAGATATAACCGATGGCTGTCGCGTGTTTTTACCATCGATGGTATAACCAATTCCGATGCTCGCCGGAGCACCCTGGGAAACGCATCGATGACGGTCAGGGTAGTGCTGAACATGGTGGTGAAAGCGGCTGCGATTATTATCGGGCGGCTCCATTCGCCCAACGTATTGGCATAGAGATCGATGAGTTGTCCGGCAAATGCCGCCCCGCTATCTGCGAATGATTCGCCGGTCCCGTACATCACCAAAGCGCCCAGGATAAGGAATCCGATGGCCATAAATGCGGCCGCGCCGTAGCCGATCTTAAAATCCATAGTCGCCTCGCTGATGGAGGGATTATGTTTGGTTTCCTTGGTGCGTTCCTGTGTCCACAGGGAATGCCAGACCGCTACGTCAATAGGGATGGGCATCCAGCCCATCAACGCCAATAAAAAGGAAAATCCGGCGATATTCCAGAGAGCCGGCCGCTGAAAATTCGGTGCAGCATTACTGCCGTGGGCAATCGCAGCGATTACTGCAACAACGGTGGAAACTGCCAGTACGCTCATGAGGATCTTCATCAGTTTATCCAGAAACGGATACTGCCCGGTGGAGAGGATAATTACACAGATCCCCAGGATGATGGCGCTCCACAGGACCGGATTTAGTGCTATTCCGGTCATATTTGCGGTCAGTCCGGCGGTGACGACGGTGACGGCGGCTGTTATGGTAAACATTGTACCGAAGGTAAAGACCAGAAACACCGCCATTGCCCAGTTGCCAAGTTTCATATAGCCTTCGAGCAGACTGTCTCCGGTTGCGGCCGTATACCGTGGGCCAAACTCAAGGAACGGATACTTGAATACCAGCGTCAGGATGACTGCCCACAAGAGATAAAATCCGTAGTTCGCACCGGCGCGGGTTGATTGCACAAGATGTGATACTCCAATAGCGGCTCCGGCCATGATAAGGCCCGGGCCAAGCGTCTTCAGAATACCGGCAAGCTTCTCAGAACGTGATCCCATAGATGGCCTCGCTTGTAAAATCTGCGTGATAACATGCGGTAAGAGGTGAAAAATTAATCAGCAAAATCGCAAGGAACAAGCGGAAAGAAGGAAAAAATTTTCCGAAGAGCAATGTTGCCGGCGGCAACTTTTTCTTGCGAAAACTCCGTATTTGTTGTAATTGTACATCAGCGTATTATCGCCGTCATTTTTGGCAGTCATAACCACAGTAATGTTGTACTAGCTGAACGGAAGGCTCTCCTGATGAAGCGTTTCGTACCTGTTGTCAAAGATCGTGTTGCACCCACAAAAACCAATTGCATTCTAATCATCATTGGAATTGTTCTTTTCCAAGCCTGCACGGGCGGTGAACTCGTTCAGCGTTCCAAAATAATTTATCCGGTCAACGCCTCGCTGGAATCCGGTCGCCCGGATCCGCCGGGGACGTTATCGCTGGGATTCACCGGTGGAGCCCCCCTTGACGAGTACGCCAACAGATTTCAATTACGCCAGTATTCCGACGAAGATACCACGCGCCTGTTCAAGTACTATCCGGATTATTATGCGAGTTTCCGGATGCAGTATGCGTACAAGGAAAATTACTCGCCGACATTGCGGGTGTTTGCCTCATTCCCGTACAATAAACCGATGGAGACGGATACACTCCTGCCACATATTACCGAGGATTATCGAACACTGTTTGGACTGGAGTTCGGTATCCCGGTCTATGTGGAAACATCCAGCCAGTTGTCACAGGCGTTCCGCATCGGATTCCGGTTCTATGAGGAAGCGGCTATCATCAAGAGGACGAAATATTTTAACGAATCGGAATATACAACGAGCGAGTCGAAGAAGATGATCTTCAAAATGCCGGTTGAATACATTTTGAACTATCGGATCACTCCATCTATGGAACTCATCGGCGGCCTGAATCTGAACACGCTCTTTTTTGAGAATAACGAGGGGACCGGGCTCGATTTGCTCTCGTATAAGGCGGGTATTGCTTCGCATACCAGTCCGAACGTACGCCTCACTCTCTGGGCTTACTACAACGGAAAGCAAACGGTGATGTACGATGAGGTCGACGAAAAGGCAACAGAACGGGTGGACACGTCACCCTACCTCGCGCTCCAGTTTGCGTATCAGTTTTCAATGGGAGACGGGACCGACTAACTCGCGAGCGCTTTAACCGCGCACTTCCGTATCTGTGAGTCCCTCCAACACCTGAATCACCGCGGCCATATCCTCATCTCCAGAACCGGCGATGTTTGCGGCGTTGAACATCTCCCGCGTCACTGTGGTCTGGGGCAGAGTTATTCCGTTATTGCCGCCTGAGTCCATCACCAGGTTCAAGTCTTTCAGCATTAGATTCACGGGGAAATTCTTGCTGAAATTTCCGGATCGGATTGCGTTCGTTTTGGCGCTAAAGAACGGCGCGTGAAGTCCTCCGGCTTCGATAGTTTGCAACATTTTCTCCGGCGACAATCCAAGTTTTTTTCCGAACACCAGCGCTTCCGACAGCCCCTCCATCATCGATCCCAGGAGCAGATTGATCATCAGCTTCATATTGGTAGCCTGTCCGGTTTCTCCGCAATAAATGATTTCTTTGCCCATCGTTTGTAATACCGGCGTCACTTCCTCGACCAACGACTCATCACCGCCTGTCAGGATAACCAACGCGCCGTCTTCCGCCGGCTTTTTGGTGCCGGAGACCGGCGCATCCAGGAACCGCCCTCCGGCGGATTCCACTGACTCTGCGACATCCATGGTGGCTTCATGCGAAACGGTGCTCATATTGGTGACGACCGTTTCCTCCTGTAATCCCTGGAGAACGCCATTTTCCCGGGTAAGGACTTCGTTAAGCGCCTCCGGTTCTGTCACCATGATGAACATCACATCCGAATGGATTGCCACCTCAGCCGGAGAATCATGGACCGGGACATCGTCCTCTACAAATGGTTTGGCTTTTTCCGGAGTTCTGTTATAAACGTGTACCTCGTACCCGGCGTCCATTATATTACGCGCCATCGGAGCGCCCATGGTTCCCAACCCGATAAAACCTATTTTCTTCTCCATCGAACTATCCTCAGCTCAATTTTGTGTAAGATGCAATATCATTTCCCAAAGATGTCCTGGTACGAATCCGCAATCTTTGAGAGCTCATCATTCGTGAGATTCCAGTCCCCTGACCCGGCGTTTGATTCCGCCTGTTCGGCGTTTTTAGCACCGACGAGCGCGGTAGTGATGCCGGGCTGCTGGGTAGTCCAGTTAATGACTACCTGTGGAACGGGAACGTTTCGTTTAGCGGCGATATCTCTGAGGACATCAAGCAATTGCTGAACTTTCCTCCAGGTCGGTTCTTTGAAAAAGTCATAAAAATCCGACCGGCGGTCTTCTTCATCGAAATCGGGGATCTCCTTGAACTTCCCGGTCAGGATACCTCCGGCGAGGGTTCCGTAACTCAACACACCAATATTGTTTTTTCGGCAATACGGAAGCGTTCCCCCCTCGATTTTGCGGTGCAACAGCGAATACTGCGGCTGCAGACTCACAAAGTCCGCTATTTCGCTGACCTCATCCATCAGAGTGGGGTTGAAATTCGACAACCCCAGGTACCGGAACTTCCCGGCCTGTTGTGCTTCTAGCAACGCTTCAAGCGTGTCTTCTATTGGGGTGTCCTTGTCCGGCCAGTGGATTTGATACAGGTCGATGACATCAATATCGAGGCGGCGCAGCGAATCATCAACTTCCTGGCGCACCGAATCCGGCTTCAGGGTGATATGAAATTCTTTGCCGTCGCGTTTAATTCCACATTTCGTGGCGATAATTACGTCGTCACGACGCCCCTTAATTGCTTGTCCGACCACTTTTTCTGAATGCCCATCGCCGTAGGCTGGCGCGGTGTCGATAAGATTGATACCGTGATCGACGGCAGCCTGAATAGCTCCGATTGATCGCTGATCGTCCGTTTCGCCAAAAAAATCGCCGCCCAGGGCCCACGTCCCCAGTCCGACCTTTGATACGTTCAGATCCGATGTGCCAAGCTGTCTGTGCTCCATACAACCTCCTCATGCATTTTTAAAAACAAATCTCATCACAATTTCGTTAAAAATGTAAGTATCAGATTAGAGAGTTTGAAGCGTGGAGATTTCAGACTGATGAAATTTTAACGTGAGAAGCAATAAAACCGAGTTAGGTTATTAGTGTAACCTAAATTGAGTGATTGTTGTGGATAAAATGTGCCAAGATGTTGAGATGAAAAGGTTTCGCGAAACCGGAGGCATACCCGGAGGGGCTGTCGAGGATGTCCGCGGTG
>JAANXI010000058.1 GCA_018263365.1 Fidelibacterota bacterium
TTTGGAAATCCGGGATGGCAAGATTACCGGAATTTTCAGCGGAGAAAGTACGCCGTTTTCCGGGGAGTATGAAAACGTAGTTGATGCGAAGGGGCGACTCGTTTCCCCTGGATTCGTTGATCCGCACACGCACCCGGTTTATGCCCAAACGCGCGAAGACGAATTTGCGATGCGCATCCGGGGGATGAGTTACCAGGAGATAGCGGAACAGGGCGGCGGGATCCGCAACAGCGTTCGCCGGCTCCGCGAAATGCCCGAAGATGACCTGAAGCGGCAAGTGGTGCAGCGACTCCTGAAGTTTATTGCTTATGGTACCACTACGGTGGAGGCCAAAAGTGGATACGGGCTGGATACGGAGAACGAATTGAAGTCACTCCGGGCGGTGAAATATGCACGGGATAATCTTCCGATGGAAATAGTCCCGACGTTTATGGGAGCGCACGAAATTCCGGACGAATACCGGGATGACAAAACCGGATACGTGCAACTGCTGTGCGAGGAGATGATTCCGGCGGTTTCGGACGCTAACTTAGCCGAATACTGCGATGCGTTCTGTGAAGCCGGAGTCTTTACTGCAGGTGAGACGGAAGAAATTCTGCGTACCGCCCTGGATAACGGAATGAAACTCCGATTGCACGCAGATGAATTCGAAGCCATCGGCGGAGTCGAAGTTGCCGCCAGCCTCGGAGCCCATTCGGTTGATCATCTCATGGCCGTCACCGAATCGGGAATGCAGGCTATTGATGACTCTGATATGGTTCCCACAGTGCTGCCAGGCACGACTTTTTTTCTGGGACATGACAGGTACGCTCCGGCCCGCGAAATGTGGGACAGAGGATTACCTGTGGCGCTTGCCACCGATTATAATCCCGGCAGCAGCATGACGTATAGTATGCAAATGATATTGAACCTCGCGTGCATTAAATTACGCCTCACACCGGACGAGGCTTTGCAGGCCGCTACTTATCATGCGGCCGGGGCAATTGCTCGCGAAGATCACAAAGGGTGCCTGAGTCCTGATTACGATGCGGATTTTATCATCTGGGAGACAGGGACATGGGACCAGGTTCCATACGAATACGGTACGAACAAGGTTCTTAGTACATTTATCGGCGGAGAGCAAGTCTGGACACGGGATCAGTAATTGGCAACTCAAGGAATGAACTGACAGAAAATCATGATGAATAATAGATGGAAAGTATTCCTTTCACTGGCCACGTTAACGTTTTTGGGACTCCAGTTGTGCACCGGCCCGATGATTTTGAATGTCGGAAAGCAGGGCAAACAGCTGTATGAGCAGGAAAAGTACGATCAGGCGATTGCCGAACTAAAGAGCACCATCGAGGAACACCCCAAAAAGGCCGAATTGCGATACTATCTCGGATTGGCCTATCTGCAAAAGCACGATTTGGATCCGGCGCTGGCTGCCTATGAGAATGCATTGGGGATAAAGGAAAATCCTACCATGGATTCCATGTATTCGTCGATTATGGCAGAGCGCGCTGCTGAATTACGCAAAGCTGAACGGTACGATGAAGTTCCCAAATGGGCGGATCAAGCCATAGAACTGGATAAAAAGAACAAAAAAGCCTATTACGAAAAGTATATGGCCAAAGGATTGAGGCTATATTACCAGGGAAGCAAATGGGAGCTCTGGGATGCCATCGTTGCATTCGGAAATGCCTCGACTGCGAAACCGGATGAGCCGATGCCGTATTATTACTCAGCGAAATCATACTTAAAAAAGGATGAAAAGGATTTTGAGAACTCCATAGAGCAGTATAATAAGGCTCTGGAACACAATCCGCCGCGGGAGATAACTTCAGAAATCAGATCGAAATTAAAAGACCTGAAACGCCGGAAAAAATTATACGAGGATTTCTGGGGTAATTGAGAGGTTACTGTCCGGATTGAATGCATGTAAGTCAAAAAAATACAAATACTTAATAGAGTCCAGCGGGTTTAATATTTCGGAGAAATTGTTTGACTCTTATAAGATGCAAAGGTAATTTTTTCAGTTATTTGTTCTGAACACAATTAGCAGATACGGGGACAGCAGTAAGTATGGCAGACACATCAGATTTTCGAAACGGTATGATCATTAAATACAAAGATGATCTGTACAAAATTGTTGATTTTCTCCATGTAAAACCGGGCAAGGGCGGGGCGTTTGTACGTACTACGCTTAAAAATATCTTTACCGGGCAGCAGATTGAAAACACCTTCCGGGCTGGAGAAAAAGTAGAGGAAGTACGGATTATTGCGAAACAGATGCAATATCTGTATAATGAGAACGATCTGTACTACTTTATGGACAACGATACCTACGAACAGATCCCGGTCTCAAAAGGGATTTTGGGGGAAAATCTTCGGTTTTTGAAGGAAAACCAGCAGGTGAAAATCCTGTTCAACGATGAAAAGCCGATTGACTCGGAGATACCGATACACGTTGAACTGGAAGTGACGGATACTGATCCGGGGATTCGCGGAGATACTGCAACCGGCGGATCGAAGCCTGCAACCGTTGAGACCGGCTACACCGTTCAAGTGCCGTTGTTTATTGATGAGGGGGACATCCTGAAGATCGATACCCGCACTGGCGAATATGTTGAACGGGTCAATTCATAGCAAATAAAGGAGTGCATGTGAAGACCCAGGAGATACGCGAACTCGTAAAGGTTGTTGAGCAGAGCGAAATCGATGAACTCGAAGTGTCGCGTTGGGGGCATCGAATTCGGATTACGAAGAATAAAAATCACGTGGCGAATAACCAGCCGCAGCAGATAACGATCCCGGCACAAAACACCCAACAGACCCCTCAGGCTCCGGCGCAACAATCGGGACCCGGCCCACAACCTGCGGAGACCAAAGAGCCGGAACAGCCGGCGGAAACTGAGGAGCCCGTCGATACCTCCGATCTCGAAGAAGTAAAATCACCGATTGTCGGAACATTTTATCGGTCGCCCAGCCCGGAATCCGACCCGTATGTTGAGGTAGGCGATACGGTGAAACCGGGACAGACTTTATGCATCGTCGAAGCGATGAAAATCCTGAATGAAATTGAATGCGAGGCCAGCGGGGTAATCAAAGAAATCCTGATGGAAGACGCCCAGCCGGTTGAATATAACCAGACACTTTTCCTCATTGAACCGAAATAACCAGCAGCCTGCCTCTAATTCATGTTTAATAAAATACTGATTGCCAATCGCGGGGAAATCGCCCTGCGGATTATCCGCGCCTGCCACGAACTGGGTGTCAGTACCGTTGCAGTTTACTCTGAAATCGACGAATTATCCCTTCATGTGAGATTTGCGGACGAAGCCATCTGTGTCGGCCCGCCTCCGGGCAATATGAGTTATATGAATGTCCCACAGATTATCAGCGCTGCCGAAGTGACCAACGCCGATGCCATTCATCCCGGTTACGGTTTCCTCGCCGAAAACAGCCGTTTTGCTGATGTCTGCGAAGATCATGATATTACCTTCATCGGCCCCTCTGCTGAAGTCATGTCCCGAATGGGAGACAAATCGGTGGCAAAGGAAACCATGATGAACGCCGATGTGCCGGTCATCCCGGGCAGTGAAGGTAAGGTTGAAACAGCCGAGGATGCCAAAAAAATCGCCAGTGATATCGGTCTGCCAGTGATTATTAAGGCCGCTGCCGGTGGTGGGGGACGCGGAATGCGTGTTGTCAAAGAGATGGAGGACCTCGAAAACTATTTCGCCATGGCGCGATCGGAATCGCAGGCCGCATTCGATAGCCCGGATCTCTACGTGGAGAAGTTTATCGAGCAGCCGCGTCATGTGGAAGTACAGTTGTTAGGAGATTCTTTTGGTGAAGTCGTGGCGCTGGGGGAACGCGAGTGCTCCATTCAGCGGCGACACCAGAAACTGATTGAAGAATCGCCCTCGCCCGCCGTTGACGAGGAACTCCGCGCAAAGATGTGCAATGCTGCTGTCCGGGGAGCTAAGGAGGTTGGCTATGAGAGCGCTGGCACCATCGAATTTCTGTTGGATGCCGAGAAGAATTTTTATTTTATGGAGATGAACACGCGTATCCAGGTGGAGCATCCGGTCACGGAAATGGTCGTTGGCATCGATTTAATCAAAGAACAGATCAGGGTCGCAGCCGGAGGAAAGGTCGCACCCTGGATGAAAAATTTTAAACTGCGCGGTCATTCCATTGAGTGCCGGGTCAACGCCGAAGATCCGGAACACGGCTTCCGTCCGTCACCCGGAGAGATCACCAGCTTTCACATGCCGGGCGGAATGGGAATGCGTGTGGATACACACGCCTACGCAGGCTACACAATTCCGCCGACCTATGACTCCATGATTGGTAAAATTATTTCCCATGGCCGGGATCGCAGGGAGGCAATTGACCGGATGCAGCGGGCGCTGGAAGAAACTGTTATCGAGGGAATTAAAACTACTATCCCGTTTCAGCAGCAAGTGTTAGCAGATGAACGGTTTATCTCCGGTAACTTTGATACAAAATTCCTGGAGAATTTTACCTTTCAGCCTGAGGGAATATAGATTTACAGAATAATTGGCTGAAGAAGAAAGGACTCATTATGGACTATCCTGAAAATCTGTTGTACACCGAGGAGCATGAATGGGCGGATTACAATGAAGATGCCGGTACAGTCACTATCGGGATTACGGATTTTGCACAATCCGAACTGGGTGACATTGTTTTCCTTGAACTCCCTGACGTCAGTGAGGAAATTAGTGCAGGTGATGTACTTGGCACTATTGAAGCGGTGAAAACCGTGGCCGATATTTATTCGCCGGTCTCCGGGACCGTCTCGGGAATAAACGAGGAGCTGGAAGATTCCCCGGAACTGGTAAACGACGATCCGTTCGGAGACGGATGGATTGTAAAAGTCACCGTCTCTGAACCGGCAGAACTTGAAGAGTTATTATCCATAGACGAGTATAAAAAACTTATCGATTAAAATTTGTAAGGCAGACCGTATGCAATATGTCGGCAACACCCCCGCCGAACAGCAGGAAATGCTGGAGGCAATCGGCGTCTCATCGTTTGAAGAATTGCTTGAGGCCATTCCGGAAACCTTTCGCGTAAAAGGGTTGCTGGACCTACCGAAACCCGTGTCGGAAATCGAGATGCGCGCCCTTGCCGCGGCGCTGAATAAAAACAATCGTTCCACAGAGGATGCGATTTCCTTTCTCGGCGGCGGAGCCTACGATCACTACATCCCAACCATAGTCGATTTCCTGATTTTCCGGTCGGAATTTTACACTGCGTATACACCCTATCAGCCGGAAGTCAGTCAGGGGACGCTCCAGGCGATGTACGAGTATCAATCCATGATCTGCGAATTAACCGGCATGGATGTTTCCAACGCCTCTCTCTACGATGGCGGATCAGGGTTGGGAGAAGCAGCGCTAATGGCCGTCCGTGTCTCCGGGAAGGACGTCGTGTTGGTCTCCGAAACAGTGAATCCGCATTATCGGGAGATAATAGAAACTTACTGTTCCGGGCAGGATATCACAGTGAAATCTGTCCCGATGGACAACGGCAGAGTTGGTGGTGAGGCGCTCGGGGATATGCTTTCCAACGATGTTGGGGGCGTAATTATCCAGTCGCCAAATTATTTTGGTCATCTGGAAGACGCAAACCAGATCGGCGCGTTGGTTCGGGATAAAGCTCCGAAAGCGCTCTATACAATTGCCACGAATCCGATATCGCTGGGTATATTAAAACCGCCCGCCGAGGCCGATGCTGATATTGTCGTGGCGGAGGGCCAGGGCTTAGGTAATCATCAGAGCTTCGGTGGGCCGTACCTGGGGGTCTTCGCCCTGAAAGAAAAATATGTGCGGAAGATGCCGGGACGGCTGATCGGCGCAACAGTTGGTCAGGAGGGCGAACGCGGATTCGTGCTTGTATTGAAGACCCGGGAACAGGACATCCGCCGCGAGCGCGCCACGTCGAATATCTGTACAAATCAGGGTTTAAACGCGCTGGCGGCCACTGTGTATATGAGTAGTCTGGGGAACGAGGGCATCAGACATGTATCCAGTCTTAATACACAGAAAGCACATTATCTGGCAGAACAGTTATCCGAAATTGATGGAGTGAGCCTCGAATTTCCACATCCTTTTTATAACGAATTTGTGGTGAAACTGCCTGTGCCAGCGAAGGAAGTTATCACAGCGATGCTTGCGGAAGACATCTTTGCCGGCATCGATCCTGGCAAAAAATATGAGGGTTTTGAGAATAGGTTACTAATTGCTGTCACGGAAAAGCGTACACGAAATGAACTCGATGCCTATGTGAAGGGGTTGAAGAAGGTGTTAAAGGGCAAATCTATGCCGGAAACCGTATAACCGGGAGTATGCAGACAATTGATTTATGACGATCTCCTCAACATCGTAGACTCGCGTGGAGCCGGATATTTCGTGCTCATCGATCCGGATGCCAAAGAACCGGACGAACTTCAGGCGTTTACCGAACAGATATTGCGTTCCGGTGCAGATGCCATCCTGGTGGGCGGCAGTCTGCTTATCCACGCGCAATACGACGAGAAGATTCAACTCATTAAGCAGCACGCCTCAGTTCCGGTGATTTTGTTCCCTGGTTCACTGCGCCAGCTGAGCGCTCATGCTGATGCGCTCCTGTACCTGTCGTTGATCAGCGGCAGGAAACCGAATTATCTCATCAATGACCAGGTGCTGTCCGCCCCGATGATCAAAAAGTTGAACCTGGAGCCGATCTCCACCGGATATATGCTTATGGAATCCGGCCGGACGACCACCGCCCAGTTTATGAGCAATACTCAACCCATTCCG
>JAANXI010000059.1 GCA_018263365.1 Fidelibacterota bacterium
GAACCACACGCCGGGCGGCCAAGATGGTCACGCTTGACCTGGATCATCCGGATATCGAAGAGTTTGTCAACTGGAAGGTCATTGAAGAGCAGAAAGTCGCGTCGCTGGTGGCAGGTTCCAGGACGTTGGAAAACCATCTGAATGGCATTATCCAAGGTACAATTGATTTCGACGAGCCTTCATCCAACGGCCAGGGCGGGATAGATGCACAGCACAGAACAGCGGCGTACGATCCCAAGAAAAACAAGCAACTGGCGAACGCCATCCTCGAAGCCCAGAGGGTGAACGTCCCACGGAAATATATCGAGCGGGTCACTCAGTTGGCGGAACAGGGCTACACCAGCATCGAATTTCCGACCTACGATACGGACTGGAATTCCGAGGCGTACTTCACAGTCTCTGGTCAGAACTCCAACAACTCCGTCCGGGCTAACGCGGATTTCATACACGCAGTCGAAAACGATGATGACTGGAACCTCTATGGCCGGGTGGAACGACGCGAAGCGCAAAAAGAAGATCGGAAACCGGAACCGATGAAAACGATCAGGGCCCGCGATCTCTGGAATGATATTGGGTATGCAGCATGGTCCTGCGCCGATCCGGGTATGCAGTACCACACCACGGTCAATGACTGGCACACCTGTCCGGAAGACGGACCAATCAACGCTTCCAATCCCTGCTCGGAATATATGTTTCTTGATGATACGGCGTGTAATTTGGCCTCCCTCAATCTGATGAAATATTACGATGAGGACGACGGCTTCCAGATCGACGATTACACCCACGCAGCGGAACTCTGGACTATCGTGCTGGAAATCAGCGTGCTGATGGCGCAGTTCCCGAGCAAGCACATTGCGGAGCTCTCATACAAATTCAGAACGCTCGGCCTCGGATATGCAAACATCGGCGCATTGCTGATGGTGATGGGCGTGCCGTACGATTCCAAAGAAGCGCGATCGATCACCGGAGCACTCACGTCAATTATGCATATGACGGCCTACAGCACCTCGGCAAAGATGGCGGATCACCTGTGCACCTTTCCGGGATATGAGGATAACAAGGAGCACATGCTCCGCGTCATTAGAAATCATCGCCGGGCAGCGTACAATGCCCCGGAGGAGGAATACGAAGATTTGTCCGTGACTCCGATGGGCATAGATCCGGACTATTGCCCGGACGATCTGCTAAAAGCCGCGAAAGAAGCTTCAGACACTGCGGTGAAACTCGGCGAAAAGCACGGCTATCGCAACGCACAGGTGACCGTTATCGCACCGACGGGCACCATTGGACTGGTCATGGATTGCGATACTACCGGCATTGAGCCGGATTTCGCTATTATGAAGTTCAAGAAACTGGCCGGCGGGGGCTACTTTAAAATTATTAATCAGGCCATTCCTGCGGCGTTACGTAAACTTGGTTACTCAGACGGTGAAATCGAGGATATCATACTCTACGCCAAGGGAACTGGCTCCCTGGAAGGATGTCCACACATCAACCGGGAATCACTGAAAGAACACGGTTTCACGGACGATATCCTGGATACCATCGAAGCAGAACTACCGCAGAGCTTCGATCTCGGGTTTGCGTTTAATCAGTTCACCCTCGGCCAGGATTTTTGCAAAGATGTATTGGGCTTCACCGACCAGCAGCTGAACTCTCCGGAATTCAGTATCCTCGAAGCCCTCGGATTTTCCGACAAGCAGATCGAGGAAGCCAACGATTACGTGAGCGGTACGATGACCATCGAAGGTGGGCCGCACCTGAAAGAAGAACATTACGCAATTTTCGACTGCGCAAATAAGTGCGGCCGCAAGGGGACGCGATCTATCGCGCCGGAGGGGCACATTAAGATCATGGCGGCCGCACAGCCGTTCATCAGCGGCGCCATCAGCAAAACCATCAACTTTTCGGCATCGGCCACAGTCGACGATATCAAAGATGCGTATATGCAATCCTGGAAACTGGGATTAAAGGCCAACGCGCTTTATCGCGACGGTTCAAAACTCAGCCAGCCGCTGAACTCTACCAATGATTATTTGGTTGAGTTCCTCGAAGAGGTCGAAGAGGAAGAACGCGGCGCGGACGTCTCGCAAATCGCCGAAAAGGTGGTAACCAAATATATCGCCAAGCGGAAGCGTCTGCCCCAGCGCCGGAAGGGCTACACCCAGAAGGCCACTATCGGCGGACAGAATGTGTACCTCCGCACCGGCGAATACGAAAACGGACAGCTCGGCGAGATCTTTTTGGATATGCATCGCGAAGGCGCTGCCTACCGGAGCCTGATGAACTGTTTTGCGATTTCCATCTCACTGGGATTGCAGCACGGCGTCCCGCTGGAAGAATTTGTGGATGCGTTCGTGTTTACCCGATTCGAGCCGAACGGCATCGTGCAGGGCAATGACCGCATAAAGATGTCAACCTCAGTGATCGACTATATCTTCCGGGAGCTCGCCGTGGAATACCTCGGACGCACGGAACTGGCCAGTGTCAATCCGGAGGACCTGATTTCCGAGTCTTCGAAGCAAGCACCGGAACAGCAGGAGCCGGGAGGGGAGACTGAATCCTCTGTCCCCCCTACTGAGTCTCCCGAACAGTCAGACCAAGAACCGGAATTCGAGTCGGTTCGGGAGGAGCCCCAGGGATACAGCGATGAGCCGGCTGCACAGACGCAGGCCCGGAAAGTCCAGACCGCGAAGATGCAGGGTTATACCGGTGATATCTGCGATGAGTGCGGGAGTATGACCATGGTGAGGAATGGTACCTGCTTGAAGTGTGTCACATGCGGCACGACTACCGGATGCTCATAACTATTGGAATAAATCGGGGCGAATGGAAGACTCGCTCGCCCCGATTCCAGTTGCTCCAAATCGGGGATTTGGCTAGCAACCGGATTTTTGGTACTTTTTATAAAAAAGTACGGAGAAAAAAGAATTTTTTTATTCTCTGAGTTTCGAAGGACGGTTTACATGAATCTGACATCCAATAATTCTTGTCACCCCTCCGGGGTTCTAAAGCCGCGGTGGGGGATCCCTCGCACCCCGGGTTGAAACCCGGGGCTATGCATCTGCCGCCCCTTCGGGGCTAGAAAAATCATCCTTCTGTATTACCGAAGAAAGGCCACTTTCGAAACCGGTAATCTTGAAAACCAATCGAATTACAGTTGATATCCAAGAAAATAGTCCCTAATGTTTTAGCCACAGGATGCCAGTATTAACGCGGAATTAATAACGAATGAACGAGAGTGTGGAAACCGGAGAAGCCACCACGCAAAATATCACCAGCGATGAAAATGTGACCCTCGCCAAACTTATCTCCAGCCTGTTTCACCCGTTTTTGGTCGGACCGCTGGCTTTTCTGCATTTCTCTCTCGCCTACACGGACGAACTCTGGTTCGGCTGGGTAGTGTGGGGCATCACGTTTATCGCCACGAACCTCGTCATCGGGACATTCGTGTTTTTGATGAAGCGACGTGGTCTGACCACCAGCGTGGATGTCCCGGAACGGATGCTGCGCCGTAAGCCGTTCATCATTGGAACCATCGGATATGTTATTGCTACCATTATTCTTTACGCCATCGGAGCCCCCCGAATTGTCTGGGCGCTGATGGCCATCTATGCAGTGAATACGGCAATTGCAACCTTCATCAGTCACTGGTGGAAAATCAGCATCCACGGGATGTCCATCGGCGGGACGCTCGTTCCGTTTTTATATTTGTACGGCGGACTTTGGTGGTTCGGATTACTCGTATTTCCGGCGATGATCTATTCGCGGGTAAAATTGAAGGCCCATTCGGTGGGACAGGCCGTAGCGGGCATAACGCTGGCATTTATTTTAACCTGGATTGAACTAGCACTCTGGCTCTGACAGGAGGCGTCTTATGAAGGATGTCGCAGCGATTATTTTAGGTGGAGGACGCGGAACACGTCTCGACCCGTTAACGCGCTACCGGGCCAAACCGGCGGTGCCCATCGCCGGGAAATACCGGCTCATTGACATTCCGATCAGTAATTGCATTAACAGCCAGATCAAGCAGATGTTTCTGCTGACGCAGTATAGTTCGGCGTCGCTGCACAGGCATATCACCCAGATATATCACTTCGATTATTTCTCCAAAGGATTTATCGAGATCCTCGCTGCTGAGCAGACTATCGAGAGCGAGCACTGGTATCAGGGAACCGCAGATGCGGTCCGGCAGAACCTCGTGCATTTTCACAACTATCCCTACAAAGAATATCTGGTGCTGGCCGGCGATCATCTGTATCGGATGGATTACAGCAAATTTATTGAGCGGCACCGGGAGATGGACGCAGACATCACTATTGCAGTGAAGCCGGTGACGGCAGAAGAAGCAAAGGCGTTCGGAATTCTCAAGGTCGATAGTGAACGGAATATCACCGCTTTCTATGAAAAACCGAAAACTGTCGAGGAACTCGAACCGATGGCCAGCAAAATTCCCGAAGAATTCCACGAAAATAGCGGCGGCGAAGAGAAGCGGTTTTTGGGATCCATGGGCATTTATGTTTTTAAGCCGGGAGTACTGGAACAGGCATTGAGAGACGATCCCACCGCGGACGATTTTGGCCATGATATCATTCCGTCGATGATTAATAAGGTGAGGGTAAAAGCACACTTTTTCGACAAGTACTGGGCGGATATCGGAACTATCAAAGCCTTTTATGATGCGAACCTGGCGCTCACGAACATCAATCCGCCATTCGTGTTTTCAGAGGGACGGAATCCCATTTATACCCATGCACGGTTCCTCCCGGGCACACGTTTTGAGAATACCCAGGTAAACAACTCGTTCGTGGCCGATGGAGGATATGTACAGGCTAAGCGGGTGAATCATTCCATCATTGGATTGCGAAGTCGCATTGGCAGAGATGTGGTTATGGACGACTCTCTCCTTATGGGGGCAGATTTCTACCAGACCAGCGAGGAGCAGCAGGCGGATAAGGATCGCGGACTTATCCCGGTTGGGATTGGCGATGGAAGCCGGATACGGAATGCCATCATTGATAAAAATGCCCGGATTGGGAAAAATGTGGTTATCGGCGAAAAGGAATATTCAGAGGAGATTGACGAAGACAACTTCGCTATCCGTGACGGTATTGTGGTAGTGCCGAAAAACTCGACAATCCCGGATGGGACGGTGATCTAAAAAACAGGATTCACCGCAGAGTGCGCTGAGACCGCAGAGAAATTCACGTCGCCCCTCTCTTGCAAGAGAGGGGAACACGGGGTGAGTTGTTTTTTTATTGACTGAATTATCCACCAATACTTTTTCCCGCCTTCAAACAGATCGACTCTTCAAGTTAATATTCGATTTTTAAATATCCCATTCCTCTGGGACTCGATTGATCTGCGATGCCCGGCTGTCTGCTGGATTGATTGCCAATTAATTACTGTCGACTGCTCCCTCTCACATCTCACGTCTGACATCTCACGATTTTTTCCTATTCACTGTTTTGTCACATCGCACGTTTCACGTCTCACAGTAGTCCGCATTTCCCAGTTGTTCACATTCGTCAGCTATGTTATATTACATAATCAAAGGGAATCAGTTTTGAGTCAGATATAATCCAGAGAGGTGATCAGGTATGGCCTTACTTGAGCAATTAAATGAAGATTTGAAAACCGCGATGAAGTCCAAAGAGAAAATTACCCTGGAGACCATCCGCAGTTTGAAATCGATGCTCAGGGACAAGGAGATCGAAAAGAAGGACGAGCTCTCCGAAGATGAGCAGATCAAGGTGCTCTCATCCGCGGCGAAACGCCGGCATGAATCCATCGAATCGTATGAAGAGGGCGGCCGTCAGGAACTCGCGGATCAGGAGAAAGCGGAATTACAGGTTATCGAAAAGTACCTGCCCGAGCAGATGGGCGAGGATGATATCCGGGACCTTGTGGAACAAATCATCGAGGAAACCGGAGCTGAAACGATGCAGGATATGGGCCGGGTGATGGGCAAAATTATGCCGAAAGTCCGCGGGAAGGCTGATGGAAGCCAGGTTCAACAGATAGTTCAGGAGACACTCTCCTGAGATCGCAGAATTTATGCACTATTTCGACATCATAACATTTGCTGTCCTTGGATTTTTCGGGTTCCTGGGCCTGAGAAAGGGTCTTGTGACCGAAATGTTCAAATTAATCGGCCTGATTGCCGCTATACTTATGGCGGTCAGGTTTCTGGATGCGGGGACTGCGTTTCTATCTAACCATCTTCAGGCAGAAAAAAACACTCTGAGCGTCCTGAGTTTCATCATGATTTTTCTGGGGACGCTCGTGGTAATACGTATCATTGCAATAATAGTGAAGGGTTTGATGCAGTTTGCCATGATGGGCTGGCTGGATAAGACCGGCGGCGCGGCGTTTGGTGCGGTGAAAGGAGCCGTAATTTTAAGCGCCGTCCTCTGGGGGGTGATGTTTCTGCCCCTGGAAAAGTACACTCAGGATATCGAAAATAATTCCAAATCCTATCCCTATCTCAGGGGATTTGCCCCGAAGGTCTACGATGCCATGTTCAAAATTATTCCCGGATCGGGCAATTTTATGGACAAGATGAAAGAGTTTCTTCCCGACGGGAAAGGCATCGGAGCGATGGCCAAGTTCAACAATCAGGATATCATGAAGCAACTGGAAAAACAGATGGGTGACCAGATTGATCCCGACCTACTGAAAGGACTTTCAGACGAGAATGCGAGCAAAGTTTTAGGCCAATTCAAAACGCCGGACTCCCAAATGGAAGCCGGGAGTGAACCCAGGGACAAATTCTCCGAGGAGCAGCAAAAAGAACTCGAAGAATTGCTGGAAAAACTACGATCTGAATCGGGAGATGCACTTCCGGGGATTCCGTAGATGGATTGGCAGCAGCACGCATTTGATGATCTGGGATTCACACGTATCCGAGAGTTTATATCTGAGCACTGTTTATCTCAAAACGCCACAGAGCAGGCGTTAGTACTCACTCCGTTTACCGATATAAAATCCATCAGGGAACGGCAGGGCGCCGTTACCGATTTCACTGATTTGCTGGAGTACGACGATCCGTTTCCTCTGCAGACTGTCACCGACTGCTCAGACAGTCTTGAACACGCCAAAATCGAAGACGCCTTCCTGCAACCCGACTCACTATTGGGTATAGCAAAGATTTTGACCGTCAGCCGGACATGTAAATCCTTTATTCAGGAGCGCAAGAATCAATATCCGGCGCTGAAACGGATTGTGGAATCCATCTCTGCCCACAAATCATTGGAAGAGGAAATCGAGGAGAAGATCGATGCGACAGGCGAAGTCATGGACTCTGCCAGCAATAAACTACGACAAATCCGCCGGGACATCATGCGGCAGGAGTCGGCCATCCGCGAGCAAATGGAATCCCTGACCCGCCAGTACGCCGACGCCGGGATGCTGCAGGAGGGACGCGCAACCATCCGTGGCGGGCGCCTGGTCGTACCTGTGAAAAATGCCTATAAAAATAAGGTCAAAGGAATTGTCCACGACCAGTCGTCCAGTGGCCAAACCTATTTTATTGAGCCGATGGCAATCGTCGAGGGGAATAACCGGCTCAAGGAACTCCAGATGGATGAAAAGGAGGAGGTGGAGCGCATCCTGAAGGAGTTGACCGCGCAGGTCGGCGAAGTCGCCGGTGAAATTCGGAAAAACCAAAGCACAGTGATGCAACTGGATTTACTCCACGCCATGGCCGAATATTCCATAAAAACCGAGTCCGTCCCGCCGATCATTTCGACCGATCACCAGGTGGAACTGACACAGGCGAAAAATCCGCTGCTCATTCACTCGGATAAAGAGGTCGTACCGAATAGCATCCAATTTGGTGATGAAGCTAGCATCGTCCTGATCACGGGGCCGAACGCCGGTGGTAAGACCGTTACCCTGAAGACAGTGGGACTCCTGACCCTGATGGGAATGTCCGGATTGCACATTCCGGCGCAGGAAGGCTCGGCCATTCCATTGGTGGATGCCATTTACGTGGATATCGGCGACCGGCAGTCGCTGGAAAATGACCTCTCGACTTTTTCCTCGCATATCCAGCGAATCACGAAAATTCTGAGTGAGGCCACAGAAAAGAGCCTCGTGCTCCTGGACGAACTCGGAACCGGCACCGATCCCACGGAAGGCGCGGCGCTGGCGCGGGCAATTCTGGAGCAACTGCTGGAGCGGAATGTGCTCGGTATAGCGACCACGCATCACGGAGCGCTCAAAGCGTTCGCCCACAACACAGAGGGGCTGGTGAACGGCGCGATGCAGTTCAATCAGGAGGACCTTTCGCCGACGTATGTGCTCCATCTGGGGAGGCCTGGCAGCAGTTACGCCCTGGAAATCGCCGGTCGCGTTGGAATGGGTAATGACACAATAGGCCGTGCACGCGGTTATCTCGACTCCTCTAAAGAAGCGCTCGAAGACCTGATTGTTCAACTAGAGCAGCAGTCCGAACAGTTGGAAAAGGAACAGACCGAAGTCTCTTCTACAAAGATGAAATACGAGAATCTGAAACATGAGTACGAGTCCAAGGTAGAGAAGATCCGTCAGGAAGTGAAAAAGGCCAAAAAGATTGCAGCCGAGGATGCGCAGAAAATTCTAAATGAGAGCTCCCAGAAAATCGAGGAAGCGATTCGGAAAATCAAAGAATCCGAAGCCTCGACGGAATCCATTAAAGAGGCCAAACGGGTTGTGTCGGAGCAGAAGGAAAAGATTGCCAAGACCGAAGAAGAGGTCACCGGAAAGCCACAGAGCAACGGCAAGCCAGTGGATATCGAGCAATTGCATGAGGGCGACCTGGTGTATGTGCAACAGTTCGATCGGATGGGCAGAGTGTTGGACGAGCCTAAAGGAAACCAACGAGTCCAGGTGGATGTAAATGGAAAGAAGATGGAAATCCCGGCTGATTTGCTGCGTCAACCGTCCGAATCGCAAGAATCGGAACAACAGAAAAGAAAAGAGAAAAAATCGGCGTCGACATCCCGGGTGAACCTCTCCGAAGAGACCAAGATGTCCAACCGCATCGACATTCGTGGACAACGTGCCGATGAAGCCAGGACATCGTTGGAACGATTTTACAACCACGCCCTCGTCAACGGGCTGCATGAACTGGAGATCATCCACGGCAAGGGCACAGGTGCACTGCAAAAAGTCGTTGACGAGTTCCTTTCGGAACAGCGCCAGGTGAAAAGCCATCGTCTGGGGGAGTTGGAGGAAGGCGGCGCCGGAGTGACGATCGCTGTACTGGAATTGGAATAGTACGCAAGCAAAGAATAGAACACAGATTTCCACTGAAAAAGAAGATGCCCACAGATTAAAAGACTGTGATACATAAAGAACTAACAGAAAAAATTATAAAAGCCTTTTACGAAGTGTATAATATGCTCGGGTACGGCTTCCCTGAGAAAGTTTATGAGAATGCATTAGTACTGGAATTAAGGCAAGCCGGACTGAAAACCGAGCAGCAAAAACAAATTGATGTGTGTTATAAAAAATCACCGGTTGGTGAGTATTATGCTGATATTTTGGTGGAAGATTTAGTGATTTTAGAGATTAAAACATCTGAGGCTTTAAACGAAAATCATTCGAATCAATTGATCAATTATTTGCGGGCAACGGATAAGGAAGTCGGATTATTGCTAAATTTCGGCGAAAAACCGCAAATGAGAAGAAAGATTTTTACCAATGACCGAAAATGAAGTTATTAGATTGATCCGTGTTCATCTTTTGTTTCAGCGCAAATCCGTGTTCTATTAATCAGCTATGGCAAGGATACCAGAAGACACCATTGATCGCATCCGCGACGCCAACGATATTGTTGACGTGGTGGGGCAGTACGTGCCATTGAAGAAGCGCGGAAAGAATTACTTTGGCAAGTGCCCGTTTCATCAGGAGAATACCGCCTCATTCAGCGTGGCGCCGGATAAGCAGATCTTCCACTGTTTCGGCTGCGGGAAGGGTGGCAACGTCTACTCATTCATCATGGAATATGAGAAGGTCAACTTCATCGAAGCCGTGGAGCATCTCGCTGAAAACGCCGGCATCGAGCTGCCGAAATTCAGCCCCAGCGAAAAGAAGAGCAGCGATTCCCTCGGTCCACTCTACGAGGCCAACGCCTTCGCCATGCGTCTATTCGAAAAGGCGCTGTATGCCGATCAGGGAGAGGAGGCGCTGAATTATCTCCGGGAGCGGAATTTTTCCGAGGAGACACTTCGGGATTTCCATGTCGGCTACGCCCCGGATGACTGGGAAACTGTATCCACCTGGGGGCCGA
>JAANXI010000006.1 GCA_018263365.1 Fidelibacterota bacterium
TGTGCTCTTCCGATCTTCGGCCTGCGGATACCCGTACGGGCCACTTGACAGCATCATAATCCAGCTATTGGGATCCGCCGGAAACCATTGGTATGTCGCATTGCCATTGTCGAAATGTGTCTCTGTGCCAGGATTACTCGGCTGTACATTCGCCTGCATCATGTTATAACGCTCTTCATCATTCTGCGGCATTCGGTAGTCCGGATAATCCGAATTTACAGCTGAAGTCCAGACCCATTGCCGGTAATAACTGTCCCACACATTTCTTGAGATGTTTGAGCCCAGCGATTTCATTCCGATGTAGCTTTCGGCCCAGCCATTATCACCATCAACATCGAACTGATATGCGATATCGAGCGGATAACCGTTTTCATCCGGCATGGTGTCAAATCCGTCCAGATTATCATACCAGGTCCATCCGCCGCCGGGTTCATAAATACTGGTGTAATTCATATTGCCTACCGAACAGTCCATCCAGATCCCGGTGAATAGGTTTTTGATGTCATACCCGCTCGTTGTAATTTCGTCTGATATATTTTTGATGGTGTAATTCAACAGGACAAAAGAATTGGCAAAGGTGTAATTCCAATTATACGCCTCAAGGTGTACCTGAATTCCCAGGGGTGTGTGGGTATCTCCCAATCCCGCCGTACTGGTATCAGTAAAATTCGTAACAAAATCTTCATGAGATACAGCTGATGGAGAAAAATACTTGTTCGTTCGAATGCTGGAACGAATTTCTATGGAATCACCGGGTTGTCCTGCCGGTTTGTACTCAAATCCCTCCTCACCGTAATCGAAGACACCATCGACAATGGCGGTGCTGACCCGGCTCTCGTTTCCAACCAGGCCACCGATCCAGAGACCTGCATAGGAGAAGTGAGAAACCTGCTTTTTCGGTTGCGGGTTATACTGTTGATACAGCGCTGAGGGTTGATCTTCATTGTTCCATCCTTCGCCGAGAATACCAAAATTGGTCACAGTCATGCCAAATTCCGCAGCAGTAGTCCAATTGTTATAATCGTTGGCAGGCAGGCTATCAACATTCACTCGATGCATGATCGATTGTTGTTGAGAGCGCAGTGGTTGACCGGAAATTACAAACGGAATCCAGCAAAGAAGGACTACACTTACAAAGAAATTTTTATACAGCAATTGCGGAAGATTTTTGTTCATCATTGTGAGTGAGAAACGTAATACAATTGAACGCCTAAAGCAAGATTCGCTTGGCAATTTTATGTATAAAAATTGTGAAAATCATTCGCATACAATTCTAAATGCGTTTGAAAATAATTGTAAAAATAATCACGAAGAAAATAAAAAGATTCCCACCATTTGATCTGGTGGGGTGTCTGTTTTTTTCTCCCTCATTTTCAGATGATCTCTATTGCAACCCGCCCCACATGCACCCCACGGTGATTCGTGATCTCCGGGGCGTAGTAACTTTCGAGGTCCGGGTAATCGGCAGGATTGAACCAGCCGAGCATTTCCATAATATGTAAGGCAGCGGCGGCGCTGACGCGCTTGGACCCGTCCAGCACCTTGAGGGCGAGGCCATACGTATCGCCGTTTCTTCGAATACCCAGCCCGCGGACGCCCTCGGCACCGACCTTGGATACAACGCTCCCATTCACCGCCTGCATAAAATCCGTATCAAATCGATTCTTGCCTGCAACCATGTACGGCTCGCTCGTCATTGCGTAATAAATGGTATCGAGATACGGATCAACTTCGCCGGCCAGTCGCTGAAATCCGATGGCCAGCTCCTTTAATGACATATAAAACGTCGGCACGGAGCAGCCGTCGATGCCGACCTCGACACCCTGGCGGCCGATTATCGATTCCAAATATTCCCGGATCTGCCGCTGGAGCGGATGCGCCGGATCAATGTAATCATCGGTGGGAAACCCCTGATGCTTACATGCCAGCAACATGCCGGTGTGCTTGCCCGAACAGTTGTTGTGGTATTCCGTAATTGTCTCATTGGACTTGAGGAGGGATTCCGCAGTCTCCGTATCCATGGGATTGTGAATACCGCAGAGCAGTTGCTCGCGATGCACTCCGGTCCGCTTATGGATATTCCGCACCGTGTTCACATGAATCTCTTCGCCGTTATGGGAAGCACAACAGAGCGCCAATTCGGCCGGTGTCAGATCGTAAGCATCCGCCGCGCCAGATTCCACGAGCGGATACACCTGAAACGGCTTGGCGCTGGATCGGATATACGTCTGATATTCCGGTTGCTCAGTTTCAAAGAGAAACTCCTGATCCCTGTTTACAACAATCGCTTCGATCCGATGGATACTTTCGACTCTTCCGCCGCGAATAACCTTCCCGAGAACTCGCATGGACACCGCCCCTGTTTTAAATAAATGTCAACATACCCGATATGAAATACGCTTGATTCGACGGATCAAAAGCAGGCTAAGATATTTATTTGATTAAAAAGAGGAAGTCCCGCAACGCATTCTCTAAGCCGATAAACAGCGATTTCCCAAGGATGGCCCGGCCCACCACGATTGTTTCTACCGGCTCCAGGGCAGCGATATCCCGGAAATTCTGGTAATTCAGTCCACCGGAGACGATCACGCCGATCTCATATTTATGCGCAATCCGGGCCACATTTGAAACTTTTTCCAGCTCTTCCAGACGTTCTTCGTGTGTTTTGGCCTTGACGAACGGCAGGCTGTTAATTTCCACGTAATCCGCACCCAGCTTGTATGCGCGCTTCAACTGCTTCACATCGCTGGCAATGCGCACGGAGACCGCCATGGATTTCACGGGACGCACCTGCGAAAACACCTGTTTCAGATCGGTCGAACCCCGCAGATCCAGACATTCGTCCCCCCGGTGTGGATCGATGAACGTTACCATATCCGGCGGGTGAGTCATGACCGATTCAATCGCCTTCTCTGTGATGGGGATGTGCCAGTTGAACCGGGTATTCGTGGTTTCCAGGATCAGGCGGGCATGGCGGGATTCGCCATCTTTGGACGTGACGCTGACACTATCGACACCGGCCAGCTCAGCAATACCGGCCGCCATCACCGGATCGACGCCGGAGACTTCCAGCTTGGTCTGCATCTGTGCGAAAGGATCGAGATTTAATTCCAACAGCGGCATAAGGACTCCTTGGTTGCCTTACAGGTCGTTGAATTACGGTTACAGAACAACCTCCGGATATTCCAGAACTTCTGAGATTCGGGCAAAACGAATTCCCTGCTGTTCATAATATGGAATATAACGCTTCAGGACTTCCAGTGTTAACTTTTTATTGTGGCCGATGCCCACTGCCTGTCCCTTTTCGAGTGCTTTGTCCACCAGCTCTTCCAGCTGGGCCTTTATATAGGTGGTATCTGGTTTGTTATCCAGAAACACGACACGCTTCGCCGTGGGGACCTGCAATTTGGTCGCCAGTTCATAACCGACGGTTTCATTGGTCGTGTAACTATCTACAAAAAAACTATCCTTATCCTTCAGGATATGAAGCACGGTCTGCATCAGTTGTGGATCCTCCGTTGCCAGAGAGCCCTGGTGATTGTTCATCCCGGTGGCCATTGGCAGTTCCTGAAAAGCCCGCTCCAGCCGCTGGATGACCTCCCGGTTTGGCATCCCGGATTTCAGAATAAATTCCTCTTCGCCTCCGGAATAATCATGCGGCTCCATCGGCATGTGGATCATCACATCAAATCCACGCTTTGCTGCTTCTCGTGCAATAGTTTGGGAATATTCGTGTCCCGGGATCACGGAGAACGTGATCTTCGGCGACAGTTCCAGAAAGCCCTCAATTATCTCATTATTATAGTAGCCAAAGTCATCGATAATGATGCCGATAGTTGCCCGGGCCGGATGCGCCTTTCGCGTCAGCAGAATACGGCCCAACGGCTTGCCTTTGTACGCCACGCCATACGCACGGATATTGCCTTTTTCCACCCGATCGATTATGGAAAATTCGGCGCTCACTACCTTTTCAAATCGCCGGGTTAATTCCGATACATTCTCATCCGGCGTGTAACTGAACTGGATCTCCGGAATTTCATCATCCGTTTGTTGGATACCCTCCAGCTGCAAATCCAGTCCCGCCTTCAGGAGCTCCCGGGGCAGTTGCTCCCGAAAAGTGTCACCCGCCGCCTGATAGGCTGCGGCGGAAACATTCGTCTGGGAGCGCAGGAACCAAAACAGAACGCCGACCAAAAGAACGCCAACGCCGACGAAGATGATCAGCAGTTGTTTTTCATCGTTGCCAGTCATGTATTATCCAAATCCACTCTGCACTGAAAACAGGTCAAAAATTTAACAAAAATACGCACAATCGCTATGGTTAAAATATCGACTCATCAATCCACTGAAAGATGCGCCATTTTTGGTCGGCAGAGGATTTGCGAAAATAAAAGACCGCGTTCCCGGTGATGCTGATCTCCTGTTCGAGTGTGAGCTCAAAGCTTTTGCTGATGAGCGCCTGGTTATAGCCGGTAAACGACGAATCCCGCCAGGTGCTGTCCTGCGGTACCATCCGATAGGCGCTGTCCACGGTACTGTTCCAGATCACGTTAATATTATCGAACACCCGGAACATATTCGCCGTGGTGCGCAACTCCAGATCCCGTCCCCACGATTCATAACGCCCCGATCCGCCGGCATCCGGATCGTAGTAGGTAAAGACGAACGATGAGTCGATGATGCGGCTGTACACCAGCGAATCATGGAAAATATACGCATACCGGAAATTGACCAGCACATCCTCAGGCGTCTGTTGTTCGGTAATAAACACATCCGACTCGCCGCCAATCGCGCCCACTTTCGGCGCAAAGATGTTGGAGCAAGCCACTGTAAACAGACCTCCGGCGATGAGTAACGCTCCCCACAATTTCATGACTAAAACCCGGCCTTCAGTTCGCTCCAGGTCGGCATGGTTTCTTCCTTGAAATCCTCCCAGCGATGGATGACCCAATTGCGCTGCGTTTCGTTCCGGCTGAAGGTAAAAATCGCCCGGCCGCTGACATCTCTGGGCAGGTTTTCTTTGGTATGATGTACGCGCAATTCATACAAAATTTCCACCTGCGCCGAATCGCTGGTTTCGTACTGCTCGGATTTATCGCTGAACACCAACTGGTAAAGGGAGTCCCTGGGCACATTGCTCTCCATCTCCTGAAAGACGCGCTTCTCATCGGCCCGGCTCCAGTCAGCAAACACCTGTGGGTAGTTAGCCAGCGTTTCGTGATCCGGCACAAACCGGAACGGCTTTTCCCCCGCCGTGGAATCGCTGAGACACCGCATAAAATTATCTGCATTCTGCTCCAGCACGGCGTTCTCCATATTTGTGAGTACCTGTTTCGGCGTCGTAGGGGGCTGCCACTGGCTGCTGGTGTGCTGCTCCGGCTCTTCCACCGGACGAATATCGAACAGGGAATCACATCCCGTGATCATTAGTGTAAATATGGTGAACGCAAACAGGGTACGCATGGCGCCGCAAAGTACGAACGGGGTGTACGAATGTCAATCGGCCGGAAACAGATTATGGAAATATCAGAGCAGTAAATGCACCGAAAACTGGTGGGGCGTTCCGAGCTGATGCCGGGGCAGAACGAGCCCATAGTCGAAGATCAGATTGTGCCACCGGATGCCCGCACCAAAGGAGGGTATGACAGCATCATTCACGTATTGCAGGCCGCCGCGGACGGCGAAAAATCTTTGATACACAAATTCGTATCCGCCGCTGAAGGCAAGAAGGTCATCCAAATATGCTGCCGCATCCACGAACATGTTATAATCAATATTGATCTCCGGGATATCCCGCGAAATGCCCATACCTACCTGCAATGAAGTCGGTAGCGGTGTCGACTCATTGTGGAGCTTTCCCATGCCTCCAAGATGATTAAGTGTAGCCCCAAACCGGAGCTGATCGGAGTATTCATACTGGACTCCCAGCGAGACGCTGCCACCGCTGGCCATATCGTAATAGATCTTTTCGTAGAGATAATCAATACGCGCCCCCGCGGAAATTTTGGGCGTCAAGGCCCGGCTCCCGTGTACACCGGCCCGCAGATAATGCGCACCGAATTCGCCCAGCGGCTCGTCCAAAGCCCGGTTATCGCGCAACTCAAATCCCGTGAGATTCACCGATGTTATCGAGGTGCTCCAGTTCCACCCGTAGGCTGGAAAGGCAATGCCTAAAAATTCAATGCCTGCCTCGGCATACCAGATTGAGTGCCCTGCCTGTACAATAGTGCCTGGATCTTCCGCGTAAATAGCCGGGTTCATCAGGTAGATTCCCGGTCCCATTTGTCCCGACTGTTCTCCAAGTCCAACACCGGAACCGCCCAGCGCGGACAGCCGGCTGTCCGGGTTCACCTGTAAAAAGGCTAATCCGGAAGCGCGGTACTCCTGGGAATATCCAAGAGATGTAAGGCAAAGCAAAGAAAGCGTAAGTACAATTTTTTTCATGGGGTCCACTATAATTCCAAGGTTTCTATTCATTTTTTAACCTGAATGATTTATAAATCCGACTTTCTGATTAGGTAATCCGGGTGCCTCCGGTGTATTCTGTGCAAGTGGGCGACTCGCAGTAAAATTGGGTAGAGAGGTGCCACGGCACGTCTCTACAAAGGTATGTTGTTTTGCCGGTTATCATATTTTTTCAGTATTAATCAGTGTTTATCCTTCGTTGCCGTGTTCACCCGGTGAAATACGGTATTCCACCGGGTAAATCTGTGTTCTATTTATCATTTAAAACTGAAACGACCACGAAAAAAAGTGCGACGTACCCTCGCCTGCACGTCCGAACGCTACTGCGTAATCCAGAGCCGTATCGATCGACCCGATGAATCCGTACTGCAGTCCACCGCCAAACCGGATTTCTCCGTCGGCGATCCCGGCCCGAACCTGCGCCAGATCGATAGGTTGCCATTCTGCAGCGCCGCGAAAAACCACCGCCCCTTTGTCGCTGCGTTCGTATTCACCAAGGAGCGTCAGATCGTCAAGCACCTGCACCTGCGCACCTGTCCGATAAATCACCGGGAATTTGTTCACTACGGTCGATCCCTGGGAGTAGACATCCTTCGTATCCCAGGAAAACTCCGCGTTCAGGTGCTGCACTGCCACCGCAATTTTGACACGGGATAGCGGTGTATAGATAGCCCCTAAATCGATACCCACACCGGAGGACGTTACCTCCTGCAGGTCATTGCGCATCAGTTTTAACAGCACACCGGCGCTGAACCGCTTGCTGAACTGGTTTCCGAAACTCACCATATATGTATGCTGACGCACACTGTACTTGTCGATCTTCTGTCCGGAAAAATTCCGGCCCTGGATATCATCGACACCGGTGGAAAACCAACCCAGGCCGATTCCGGCGGTGGGCGGCAGCGGCATGGCGAAACCGATATAGTTGTACACCCGATCCAGGGGAAGAAATCCGTACGTCGTACCAAAATGGCGCGTATCCATGGTGGGCAACACGGCTGGATTATAGAAAAACCCGAAGACATCCCGGCTGCCGGCGGGCAGCGTGTTCGCCATACTGATGCCCCGGGCGCCCAGTCCCATGCGCAAGTAGCTACCGGCGTACCCTGCATTGGTTTGCGCTTTCGTCATCATCGGGAATAGACACATACTCCCGAACATCAGGATAAAAAGGTAATACCGTAATCGCCTCACTCGTTTCCTCATCAATCTATCACCAGTAATTTTGTCCAATGCGTTCGCTTCCTACCATATTCATTGATTTGAATTTTACAGAAATACACCCCGTTCACTACTATATCACCTAACAAATTCTTGCCATTCCAAGAAATGCTAATATAACCTTCTGATTTCGATTCATTAATTGCAACATTTGCGACTTTTTCCATTGCAAAATCATATACTTGCAAGGTTACTGTTCCTGGGGCCATCATATCAAATTGAAACCGAACATAACCGTCGCCCTCCAGCTGGTTGTGCCGGGAAGGCGAGAACGGGTTGGGATATGCGTAAAAATTTGCCTCCTTAATATGGCTGGTTGGCGAAAACGACCGCAGTACGTGCCATTCGTATTCGTTATCTGTGTAAGCGAGGCCGTCCGTGGTGCCGATCCAGATACGCTCGCCGCCTGGCGACGGGCTCACTAACGCTGAGATTGCATAGAGCATTCCGCGGCTCCCGCTGGCGCCGTAGACCGGCTCACCGGTCTCAGCATCGTAGATAGTTCCGAACGATTCCCAGGAGTAGCCGAAATCCGTCGTTTTGAATACCCCGTCATCTGTGGCCGCATACACGGCATCCGTGGTCGGACTGACCGCAAAATTGTTGGCAAACCGCACCGCTTTGGCTGTCCGCCATTGCCCCGTATCATAATCGTAGACGCTGATACCGCTGATTTCTCCCTGGTAAAAGGTTTGTCCGGTGGACGCCCAGAGATACTCATTGTTCGCAGTTGTCTGTTTCCGCAGCGCCAGAATCCAGTTTCCGCTGACGCCGGAATTACCGTAATGATATCGACGCCAGGTTACTCCGCCGTCGGTGCTGTGATTGACGCCGCCGGATGTGCCAACCCAAACATCGTCACCATCGAGGGTCACGGAGAATCCTTTCTGGTTTTCCACTTCGGCGCCGCTTCTGTCTGTCCGGAGTTTGATGGAGTATCCCGCCGGTACATTGTCGGGGCTAAGATAATCCATATTATCCATCGGCGTTGGAATCCGCTGCCAGGTGGCGCCGTAATCGGTAGATTTTCGGATCCCGCCGCCCCAGCTGGTGATCCAGACGATCGAATCCTCAAACGCCAGATCGTAAGTGACATTGAGTATAGGGGTGGTCGTCGGCGGGCTAAGCAGTACGCTGGTATCCCCGTACGCAACATACATAGTATCAACATAAGAGGTTGTGTCTACCGGTTGAGGGATAAAGGTCCAGGTGCTCCCGGCATCGAACGACCGGCCCAGTCCACCGCCCGTGGACAAATCTCCTTCTGTCACCGACGAATCAAACACCGTCGCCACCCAAACGGTATCTCCGTTGACCTGCAACGCTGACGCGCTTCCTCTGGGGAAATTTTCAGTCATATCATGGCGGAAAACCGTCCACGTTTCGCCAAAGTCCTCAGATTTTGCAATCCCGCCGCCAGCGGCGATCCACAACGTTGAATCGCTCCCAAATGCCATATCACCGATACTGTTGCCCGGCGGGATATCCAGGGTATGCATCTCCGTGAAATCTAACGGTTTTCCCCGGGCGAGAACACTCATCCCAACCAAAAGAAAAACGAATCCAGCGGTATGGAGGAGCCTATTCCTTTTTAATATAAAATTCGACAAAAGCCGTATCCTTTTTGTTGCCGTTATCGGTAGCGATTATCTGCATCTCCCGGGGGCCTATCGTATTCTCAGGACCTGTCGGAAATGAGGCGCTGAAGAGATTGTCACCCGGAATACGATCACCATACGTTCCGCTATTACTCATTTCGAAAAATTGCGACGTATCCGGCTGTCCGTTGTTCAGGGTCTGTCGAATCTGTACTATACTGATATCGTCTATACCATTGGAATCGGACACCATCGCCTCGAACAGGATTGGTTCTGATTTACTCGCGTTCACCGTATCGGGAAAGAAGACGGTATCAATTCGCACCGGATAGTTTCGCTGAACCTCATAGATTTGCTCGCGCGAAAGCATTTGCTGTGATATATCCTGCACATAGACGATGAACCTGAATTCCAGATCCGATTCCGGGGGCAGGTAATCCACGATGAAATTCGAATCGATTTCAACAGAGTATCTGCTGTTCAGCGGAATCATATCGCCGTGGGTCCCGTCATCGTAAAGTTTCTCTTCGATGAACGGATCAGCGGAGTCCGGCTGATACGCCTGAAACCAGACGCTGTCCAGCGGAAATTCGCCCGGCAGAATGTGCGCCTGCAGATGCAACGTATTAGTTTCCATATTGCGGGAGACGGTTACGGATTCGATGGTTAATTCTTTAGCGTCCTGCTGAGTTGGCAGATCATCCTCGCAGGCAGTAATAATCAGAAAGCTAGCAAAGAAAAGTGCAGATAAAATTTTTAAGAATTTATTCACGTATGCCTCTATATAGTTTTCATGAGGTATTTTGTTTTTGAACATTATAGAAACGGCATAACAACAGATTTATTTGTATGTCGCTCCTATGGAGCTCATAATTTATCGGATAATTTTCTACAAACATGTCGCCCCTCCGGGGCTCTCCCAGTCATCAGTAAACAATTATCAGTTATCAAAGGATAAAAGATTTCTGGTTAATTGACTGGACATCGATACGTTTCAGTTTCAAGTTTCGGGTTTCCAGTTTCTATCCTGTGCGTCTTTGCGGCTCTGCGTGAAATCTTAGTGTTTTATTCACGGTCCCCCTGAAGTACCGGCTGATTTCCGTACACCAGATGCACCAGGACATCTCCCACTATTTTCAGGCTGCGCGGACTGCATTTGTCCGGTGTGTCTTTTAGCGTGTGCCAGAAGTTCTGGTATCTGTTCGGATAATGAAAGTCGATTATATCCACCGCCGGAATCCCCGCGTGCCGGTACAACATCAGGTGGTCATCGTGGATTGGGTCGCCCGCCTGATCAACAAATTCATCATAGCCCAGACTGTCTGCAATGCCCCAGATATGGCGGGTCAGAGCGGGCGTGATTCGTAGTGAATTCGCCTCCATTGGAATCCGGAGATCGGCGTCGCCGACCATGTCCACCACGACGGCATACCTGTAGTGCTCCGGGCTTTCAAGCTGATTGGCATAATATCGCGACCCGACCGCATATTCGTCC
This sequence comes from Fidelibacterota bacterium, assembly GCA_018263365.1. GTDB lineage: Bacteria > Fidelibacterota > JAANXI01 > JAANXI01 > JAANXI01 > JAANXI01. The sequence goes on from JAANXI010000006.1 coordinate 10,780, forward strand.
AGCATGTTGGATTTACCCATGTCCTCCGCATCGAACAGCACAATCGTCACCGGTATCGGCGGCGGTTGCTCATGAAAAACCCTTGCTAATTCCAGCAGTACGGCCACACCGCTCGCCCCATCATTGGCGCCGGTGATCGGCTGGCTCCTTTTCCGGAAATCCGGTTCTTTGTCGGCCCAGGGACGCGTATCCCAGTGGGCCCCCAGTAAAATCCTTTCTCCGCTCTCCGGGCCGAACTCGGCGATAATATTGGCAAAATTATACGCGTTATTCTCATACGGATAGGTGTGGGTAAACTCCTGTTCAGTCACCCGATCCGTGTATTTTCGGAAGGTCGAAACAAAAAGATCCCGTGCAAGGTAGTGCCCGTCCGTGCCCGGCGCCCGGGGACCAAGATCGGTTTGAGCCAACAGAAAATCCCACGCCTTCTCCTGGTTAAATTCCGGCGTCTGTGTGCGGACAGACGCCCCGAATCCGAACATCAGGATTGCGCTTAATACTACATATTTGGCATTTCGACGTCTCATTTAGCCCCGAATCTGAATATTCACTGTCAGCCCGAAATCGCTGAATTTCGTGGGTTTACCCTTCACATTCGTCCGGTTATTATAGCGGTTACCATATTTATAGTAAATCCCGCCGCTGACCTTATTGGTAAAGGAGTAATCGATCTTGGGCTGAATCTGCCAGCTATAGTCATTGCCGATGGTCTGGAACTCCGCCCCCTGCACACTCTTTTCATTGTTGGATTTGCTGTAATCGAATGTCAGCGAAAAGTTGATATTGTTTTCCAGGTTCAGGTCCTTTAAGAACGGCAATGGGAGGCGCATACCCTTCCGTCGCTGATAGCTGGCCGAAAAGGTCAGATTCTGGCGGTTGGACACATCCAGCGTCGGGGGCACGTCTTCCGCGCCCTGCATGGATGCCGTCACCTTTTTAGTGGTACCGAAACTGGCCGACATCGAAATGTCATGCTCCAGCGTCATCCGGATCCCAACCAGCGGCTGCAGGTTTTGAGAATACGAGGCGCCGCGCTGCTTGCCGTCGCGATAACTCGCCTCATATCGTCCGGTAAAACTGTGATCCAGGGAGACCGACTTGGCAAATTTCGAGAACAGCGCCATCTCCTCCAGCCCGGACCAGCGGACGCTCCAACCCGGGAAGGGTAATCCACTAATGGCGTCATCCCGCAGCTGATACTCCTCTTTGCTGAACTGCATCAGAAAGTAGTCACGCTGCATGGTTCTGGAATTCTGCGTCGGTGTAAAGTTTTTGGTCTCGCCCTGACTGAAATTAAAAGTGGCGCTGATATTCCGCGTAAAATTGTACCCCGACCGCACCGAAAAATCCCTGGAGACGTTAATGGAGCGATTCCCGGACAAATCGGCAAAGACCGTATCCACCGGAATATCCGGATCCACCATAAATCCCAATCGGTATTTCATGCCCGGCGCTTCCACCAGATTATTGTGGTTGCCACTCCTGCCTGCGTTAAAGGTGAGGTTCACCGGCTGAATTTTGTCCAAAAACACATCCATTAATTCTCCCAGCGATTGTGATTCCTTCTCCTGGGATTCTTCGTCGCCTGATTCTGACTGACCGGCATCCGGCCTGGAACCCGGCCGACCTCCGGGCCTGCCGCCAGGGCGTCCCTGCCCTCCACTTCCGGAACCGCCACCGGACAACGCGTTTTTAATCTGTTTGAGATTCAACGAAAAATTCACAGAGGCCCGCTGCGAATACCCCACGTTCACCGCGTCCGTCTCCTGGTTCAGCCGCTTATCATAATTGTAGGCGGATTGATACCGAAAGGACGGTTTTAGCCAGCTGGCCAGTGTGGGATTATAGTTCGCCGTGTAATTTTCATTCGTCCCGGTCACAATACCCGGTTTCAGATACTTCACCATATTCCACTTGCGATAACCCCGGTATTCGGAAGCGTTGGAGTTAATCCGCTTGGTAAAGTTAAAACTCATATTATCGAACGGGCTGTACCCTGTGCCGAAATTGCGTTGTAAGGTCTGGTTGTAGGAGATAGTGGGATCCGCCGATTCCACCCGTGTTTGCGAAGCGGACCAGTTTTCATTCAGCGTCGCCGAAACGTCCAGCTTGGTGGGAAAATAGTAAAATTTTGTTTCGCCGAGATCATCGCCGTACAGCGGTAACGGACTCAGCCATTTGAATAACTGAATGCCGTCTCCCTTGGGGAACTGCACATTATAACTCGCCTGGGTATTATTCCGGCGGTTTTTCTTGTAGCGCTTTGTTACGCCTCGGGAATACGACTCGCTGAAATCGTAGCTAACGCGCACTGCATCCACGGAATACTTCAGGAACGGATTGTCTGTGCGGCCGCTGCGGGAGATCGCGCCGCCATACGATCGCTGGAGGGAGTAGGATTCAATTTTCCTCAGCGTATCCTGCACTGCCGCATCGGAGAGTGTGGTGTTCAGACGCTCCGTCAGCAGATCGCTGCCAGGGAGATATTTCGGCGTTCGCAGCTGCTCGTTATACCGGCCGCGCAGCGGTATTCGCAATCCCCAGGATTCCGGGAAAAACTTATGCGCGTTAAATGAGACGTTCACATCGTAGGATTCCTTGTCCTGCTTGTCCCCCCACTGGGCATCAACCTTGTGAAAGTCCGCGTCCATTCGGTTGGCGCTGACGGAGACCGACATCAGATCGGCAAAATCAACAGAAGCCCGCATCCGCATCGCCGCACCACCGTCACGCCGCACGCCGGTGACCCGCAGCTCATTCAGCCAGATTTCCCCGGTGTAGGCGGACCAGTTTCCGGGATTGCCGCCGTTTCGGAGCGCCCGATAATCATCCTCGTGAAAGTTCCGTGCACCCAGCGTCATCTCGTTAATTTTTCCCAGCGAGGGATTGCCGTGTACAACCAATTCATACTTGGCCACCGACGTATCCTCAAAAACAATTTCGTTTTCATTAAAGTAGATGCGGCCAAACGGCGATTGCGCCGGGAACGGATCACCGGAGTCATATACGGTCAAACTGTCGGCCGTTTTCAACTGCGTCAGAAAATCCAGGTCGATTTCCATCTCCTGCCATCCGGCTTTGACCTCTGTTCGATATTCGTAATAGTGGTCCATATCCCGTCCGGAGCGTCCCAGCCGATAGAAAAACTCTATGTGGTGGTTTCCTTTTTTAATCGATTTCTTCCCGTAGATAAACATCTCGATCTTCTGGTAATTCAGGAGCGAAAGTTCCTGGCTCTGACGAAATCCCCGCACCGACTTCCCTTCGTACCACGGCTGGAAATCCGTCATTTCCAAAACCAGGGACTGCTCCTTGGAGGTGATATTGTTCACCCGGTCTTCAGCCCCGGTAACACCCTTTGGCGACTGGTATTCCGGGTTCTCCTCATTATTGATCACCGTGACGGCAAAACTGCTATCACCCGGATAGGCAAGAGAATCTGCACCGGCAAAACTATCACCAGGGTTATCTAATTTTCCACCCTCCGGGTTATCAATCTGTTGAAAAGTTGTAAAGACATCACGGACTTTACTTTCTAACCACTCGTTGCCAACGATTTCCATCCGGGCGATACTGATAGTATCCTGATTACCATCTCTGAAGTCGAAATCCGAAAACCACATACGGGCGTATTCGATCTCTTCCAGAGAGGCCTCCGGCGATGTCAGGGCCGGGTCAAAATCCGAAAGCGGAATGCGGTACAACTTCCAGCCAGTGGGTTCGCCCCTCATATCTGCCGGGAATTCATCGGTATCCGGATACTTGGTTTCAGAAACATAGTAATCGCTGGAGTCACCTAATGCGAATGAATAGGCAAAATATTGATTCTGTCTGTCTAAAATGTTGTTCCGATTAATATCCTCGGTGTCGGGTATTTGACCTTCGGCCTCTTCCCGGTTTCCCTGAGTTCCATTGATGTGGCGATATCGAAACCGCTTGTCTCCGGCGCCGCTGTAATCGTAATTATCGCCGGCCGGATCCCCTACTATCAGGTTGTATTTTTCGAAGAGGCTCTCCGGGCTACTTCTCGTTGGATCATCCAGATCGGAAGAGC
>JAANXI010000060.1 GCA_018263365.1 Fidelibacterota bacterium
ACTAACCAAGAATTGCCGGACTGCCTATTTTTTACCAGGCGACGGTAGTCGTCTTTTTGCGAACAAGCGAACGTCTTCAGGCGTTCGTAACAAAGAAACTAACAGAGAGCCTAAAGATGCCATCCCGCCGGAGCGGGATGGCATCTTTGTATTTTATTTATGCTTGGAATACCGTCTCCGACGCTGATAGTCGGAAATCCCGAGTCGTTATCGGGGCGATCGGTGACGGGTGGATCTTTCCTTCGTGTTTATTCGTACCAAGGCCATGGTTTAATTTATGTATCACCGTAACGTAATACCCCCTATTCCCATATACCTTATACCTGTCCTTGAATTTCTTCCATTCTGAAAAACCGCTTTTCATTTTGAAACATCTATTATCCTTTTCGCAAATTTATAGTAGATGAGCATTTTGCTCATATCACTTAAACAATTATATTACAAGGCATTCGGAGGGGTGTTGCATATTTCAGCACTGCTGGCACGATGGTTGTAGACTATATATAGGACATGAACTCTAACGTGAGTAAATAACGCATGATCGACCTTCTAAATATCCTCCTGCCTGTGTTGTACGCGATCAGCGCCGTTCTCTACGGGGTGCATTTTTTCGCCGATGAAGTTGATGTGGAGCGCTACCTTACTCCGGTCTTTGTCTTTGCGCTGCTCATTCACGCTACGGATTTATCGGTACGCGTTATCGCATATCAGTACTTCCCTACGGCATCACCAGCAGAAGTGATGACCGTCATCGCATTCGCCATGGGGATTATTTATCTCTGGATCGAATCAATTCTGTCTGTAAAAACTACGGGCATGTTCGTTATTGGACTGATGACGATTTTTCAGGTAATTTCTTCTGCGACTATCGATCTGATTTCCGACATTAATCCCATCCTGCAGTCGCCGCTGTTCAGTATCCACACCAGTTCGGCCATTCTCGGGTATTCCAGTATCGCGATTTCTGCGCTGTATGCGCTCCTCTATCTGTTGCTCTTCTATGATATCAAGGGCAGCCGATTCAGCGTGTTCTACAATCAATTGCCCTCGCTGGAGGTGCTGGACGCAATGAACACTAAGGCCGCGACCGCCGGATTTACGTTTCTGACGATTACCATCTTCCTGGGGGCTGTCTGGACGAAAATCGCATTTGAGCAGCTGATCGTATTTGACTGGAAAATAATCCTAGCCCTGGTCACCTGGGCTATCTTCGGGTTCGTCATTGCGAGCAAGCGCTGGATGGGTTGGAGCGGGAAGCGCATCGCCTATGTTTCGCTGACAGGATTTATCACAGTAGTAATTTCGATGACGGTTGTGAATTACTTTTTAACCTCGTTTCATAAGTTCTATTAAGTATAATCAGGAAGAACCGTGAAAGCCTTCGAAATATACGTCCTCGGGCTCAATCATAAATCCGCCTCGGTGGATCAGCGGGAGTGTGCCGCCGTGGCGCCGGCGCAGATGTCGGGAATTTTACACGCCATAGAGTCGACCGGGCACTTCTCAGAGGTGGTGGGGGTCTCCACGTGTAACAGGACGGAATGGTATATTGTGGGGCCGTCCAATCCTCATTATTTAATGTGCCTTCGCACCCTGCTGAATATCTCCGGGAATATCGAACTTTGGTCGGATCCGGAGATTACCTATGTAAAGAAAAAGGGTGACGCAGTCCGGCATCTTTTCCGCGTGGCCTCAGGGTTAGACTCCCAGGTACTGGGGGAACCACAAATCCTTGGACAAGTGAAAGACGCATTTCGGATGGCCTCGGATATGGAAACCAACGGCACTATCTTAAATTCATTGTTTCACGCGGCATTTCATGTCGGTAAGCGCGTAAGAAATGAGACAGAACTCGGTGCTGGTGCAGTCTCGGTGAGTTCGGCGGCCGTGGAACTTTCGAACAAGATCTTCAGTGATTTGTCAAAGCGTACCGTGTTACTTATTGGTGCTGGGGAAACCGGTGAACTCACAGCCAGGCACATCAAGTCCAGAGATATCAAAACGCTCTACATCACCAACCGCACCCTTGAGAAGGCGGAAATGGTTGCCGGGGAACTAGGCGGTTACGCCCTGCCGTTCGATTCTTATGTGGATAAAATCGGTGAGGTGGATATTGTCATTTCCGCAACCAATTCACCGGACTTTACGGTTTCTGCAGAGATGGTAAAGCAGGCGATGCCCAAGAGAAATCACCGACCGATCTTTCTCATCGATATCGCTGTTCCCAGGGATATCGATCCAGCGCTGAACAAGCTGGATAACGTCTTCGTCAACGATATCGACGACCTGAATACTATCGTGAATAAAAATCTGGATCTCCGGAAAGAGGAAATTCCCACGGCACAAAAAATCGTGGATGAAGAAGTCGGTTCTTTCGCAGACTGGCTGAAAACCCTGGATGTAAAGCCGGTGATCGCATCTCTGCACAAAAAGTTCGAACAGCTCCGGCAGGAAGAATTAGATAAAGCACGTAAATACTTTGATGAGGAAGAGTGGGATGATCTGGACAAACTCACCTCTATCCTGATGAAAAAATTCCTACATACTCCAATGATGCAGCTCCGTGAGGCGGCACAGAACGACAAGGGAGAACTAAAACGAATTGAAGCGGCTTACGAACTCTTCGATCTGAAGGAAACCATGGATGAGTAATACACTGATTATCGGCAGTCGGGGCAGCGATCTGGCGCTCTGGCAATCCAACTGGGTGAAGGATCAGCTGGAAATACACCACCCGGAACTTTCCATCGAAATTGACATTGTCCAGACAGAAGGCGACAAAATACTGGACACCGCGCTATCAAAGATCGGCGGCAAGGGATTGTTTACCAAGGCGCTGGAAGACCGGCTGCTGGATGGCACAATCGATCTGGCGGTACACAGCCTGAAGGATTTGCCTACAGTATTGCCTGAAGGACTCACAATTTCCGCCGTCTCTGTACGCGAGGATCCCGGCGATGTATTTGTTTCCAAAGACGGCACTCTGCTTGCCGATCTACCGGAAAAGGCGCATGTAGCCACCGGAAGTCTGCGGCGACAGTCACAACTTTTGAACTATCGTTCGGATTTCATTATTCATGATATTCGGGGCAACGTGCCAACGCGCATCCAAAAACTGAAAGACTCGGACTGGCACGGGATGGTGCTGGCGAAAGCCGGGCTTAAGCGTTTAAATATGCTGGAGGAGGCGACTGAAACCATCAGCCAGGATATTATGCTTCCGGCTGTGGGCCAGGGTGCCCTTGGCATCGAAACCCGGTCGGACGATTTTCAGATTAAGGCGATTGTGGCACCCATCAACGATGCGGATACCGAAGCCGGAACCCGCGCTGAACGGGGATTCCTCCGGAAACTGGAGGGCGGCTGCCAGGTGCCCATCGGCGCACTGGGCGAAGTGATCGACGGCGAGGTGCACCTGAGGGGGTACGTCGGATCGCTCGACGGTAGCAAATCTGTCCGCGGTGAAATCTCAGGGTCACCGGATGATGCAACATCGCTGGGAATTCAGCTAGCGAATCAGCTGCTGAAGGATGGAGCGGAAGAAATTCTCCTGGAAGTACGCGAGGCGTTGGAACCGAATGAATAAGCTGGATGGAGCAACCATTTTGGTGACGCGGCCTCAGCCCAAAGCGGAGCAGATGGCCGATCTCATCAGGGAGAGGGGCGGAGAGCCGGTCATTTTTCCAACAATCGCAATAGAGCCGCCGGAGACCTGGGACGAGGTTGATGCGGCTATTGAACCTTTGACAGAGTATGACTGGATAATTTTTTCCAGCACCAACGGAGTAAAACACTTCACGGATCGTCTATCTGAGATTTCAGAGTTATCACTATTGAATCAATCCGGTATCGCCGCAGTCGGCAGCAAAACCGCTGAAACACTCGGGGAACGGTCGGTAAAAGTCGATGTAATTCCCGATGATTACTCCGCGGATGCACTTCTGGCATATTTCACTGAACAGGACATCGCTGGGAAACAATTTCTGCAGGTCACCGGGAATAAGGGACGCACAACACTTGCGGAGGGACTGGAATCGCTGGGCGCCGGAGTCAAACGACTGGAAGCCTATCGCAACGTATCACCGGATTCAGAAGCCGCCTCTGAGTTGATCCCCCTGCTCAGAGCCGGCCATGTTGACTATCTGACGTTCACCAGTCCATCGACCTTCGACAATTTCTACGATATGCTGTCGGAAATGACTGATACACCTGAGGTGATCATCAGGCAGTGTCGCATTGCCGCCATCGGCCCGGTTACGGCAGAAGCTATTGAATCGGTGGGGTTTTCGGTGGATGTAGTGCCTGAGGATTACACGGTGGAGCAAATGTTGGAAGGTATAGCGGATGCTGAGAACGAAAATAAGGTTGAATTCCGAACCGCAGAATGACGAATATCGAAGCAAAAAACTTGAACACATGCTCCAAAGCATTGCCGAACACAAAAATTTCACCGCAGAGACCGCAGAAGTCGCAGAGAAAAATATGTTAAACAGTGAAAAACACAAAAAATTTTTGCAAAGGCGCAAAGAACGCGAAGAAAAAGCATAGAAAAAATAACTTACAACGAATGACTCACAACGAACAAATCCCGCTAAAGCGGGGACTACCAACAGGTATAACGCTGTTGAAAAGAGGGCTGGAGACATAAGATGCATGACAGTCTCCAACTATAACACAGTAACACGCTAACACTATAACACGGTTTTTCAATGACAAGAAAACTAGATAACGATTTAATTTTACGAGCCGCGAAGCGCAAACCCACCGAACGCCGCCCTGTTTGGATGATGCGGCAGGCGGGGCGCTATCTGCCGGAATACCGGGCGGTACGAGAGAAGGCCGACTTCCTCACCATGTGCAAAACGCCGGAACTGGCGGCGGAAGTCACCCTCCAGCCGGTGGATATCGTCGGTGTGGATGCTGCAATTATTTTCTCCGACATCCTGACGATCCCGGAAGCTATGGGACTGGATCTGGAGTTCGTCTCCGGTCGCGGCCCGGTATTTCACAATCCGGTACGGAATGACCGGAACGTGAAAAATCTGAAAACCGGAATCATGCCGGAGGTGGAATATGTCGGCAAAGCCATTGAGGAAACAGCTCGCCAATTGGATGGACGCGTGCCGGTCATCGGCTTCACCGGCGCCCCGTGGACGCTGGCGACATACATGGTTGAGGGCGGTTCGTCCAAACATTTCAAGGTGGTGAAAAAGCTGCTCTACTCCCAGCCGGATTTACTGAAATCTATGCTTGATAAGCTGGTTGTCGAAACCATCGAATACCTGGATATGCAGATCCAGGCGGGCGCGGATATCGTACAGATCTTCGACTCCTGGGGCGGAATTCTTACTCCAGAGGCCTTTAAAAAGTTCGCGCTGGAGCCGGTGCGCACCATCGTTGAAGGCGTAAAAACCCGGCATCCGAAGACGCCGGTGACGGTCTTCAGCAAGGGAGCCCGGACGCATTTGCCATCTCTGGCGGCAACCGGCGCAGACGTATTGAGTCTGGACTGGATGATTGATCTCGGGAATGCTCGGGAACAGGTTGGTGACAAGGTTGCTCTGCAGGGGAATCTCGATCCAGCGATCCTGCTGACCGATCCGGCGATCGTCGAAACCGAAACCCGGAAGATGCTGGACTGTTTCGGCAACGGCCCGGGGCACATCGTCAACCTCGGACACGGGATTACGCCCGAAGTGCCGGTGGAAAACGCGAAGGCGTTTGTTGAAGCTGTAAAAAGGTATAGGGTATAAGGGAATAAGGAGAAACATGTTGGTTGTTCGTGGTTGGTTGTTCGTTGCAAAAATCCCGAAAGGTTTTCGGTAATTTGGAAAGATTAGAATGCCACACAACTAACTACTAACAACGAACTAAACGAAAACCGATTAAGGGTAAGATTACGAAACCCTGAACTACAACACTATAACACGGTAACACACTAACACTTTAACACGTTTTTGAGGTTTTAATGTCCGTCAACCAGGAAGTCATCGTCGATATAGATTTACTGAAGAAGTACGACAAGCCGGGCCCAAGGTATACTAGCTATCCCACGGCGCCGCACTTTCACGAGGGTTTCGATGATAAATCCTGGGAAGAAGAACTACAGAAATCCAACGCCAATGAAAGCGCACCGGATCTGTCGCTCTACTTTCACTTCCCGTTCTGCGATACGCTCTGTCTCTATTGCGGCTGCAACGTGATTATTACCCGAACGCCGGCGAAAATCGACGAATACATCGAATATCTGAAGAAAGAGATCGATATGCTGGCGTCGTACCTGCCCAAGAATCGAACACGGAAAGTCCGGCAGTTCCAGTGGGGCGGCGGTACGCCGACGTATCTCACGGCGGATCAGATCCGCGATATCATGGGCTATATCCGCGAGCAGTTCGAATTTTCCGACGGTATCGAAGCCGGCGTGGAGACCGATCCCAGAGAGCTGACCTACGATCGGCTCCAGGCGCTCCGGGAGATGGGTTTCAACCGCGCCAGCATGGGGGTACAGGACTTCGATCCGCTGGTGCAGAAGACCGTCAACCGCATCCAGCCGGAGGAGATGACGCGAAGGCACTTCAACTCGTTGCGGGAACTCGGGTACCAGAGCCTGAACATTGATCTCATCTATGGACTGCCCCACCAGACGCCGGAACGCTTCGAGCGGACGGTGGATTCGATTATCGATATCAGTCCCGAGCGGATTGCGCTGTTTAATTACGCCCACGTCCCGTGGCTGAAGCCGCATCAGAACTATTTCAAAGAGGAGTGGCTGCCCACCGCCGAGACCAAACTCCGGATCATCAAAATGGCCATCGATAAGTTCACCGATGCCGGCTACGTCTTTATCGGCATGGATCATTTTGCCAAACCGGACGACGAACTCACTTTGGCCCAGCAGGAGCGGAAACTCTACCGAAATTTTCAGGGTTACTCTCCGCGCGCCGGACTGGATCTCTACGCCCTGGGCATGACCAGCATCAGCCAGACGCAGGACGTCTACGCACAGAATGTGAAGGAAATTACCACATATTACCAGCGGATATCCGAGGGCCGTTTGCCCGTGTTCAAAGGATATGAACTCAACCGGGAGGACCAGATCCGCCGCTGGGTCATCACCCGGCTGATGTGCGACTTCGAGCTCCATCCCAGCGAAGTGGAGGAAGCGTTTGACATCGATTTCAACGATTACTTCGCTGAAGACCTTCCTGGACTCGAACCATTCATCGACGACGATCTCGTGGTATATCAGGGAGATGTCATCAAGGTCAACCCGCTGGGGCGCCTGCTCATCCGGAATATTGCGATGTCGTTTGATTCCTATCTCAAACGGGAGAAGAAAGAGGAGACGCCGACGTATTCGCGAACAGTTTAAAGACAGTGTTAGAGTGTTCGAGTGTTCGAGTGTTCGGGTGTTCAAGTAACAGAAAAAAAACGGGTAAACAGATGTCGAAAGTAGAAAAGTTTGAGGATTTGTTCTGTTGGCAGAAGGCGAGAGAATTGGTAAATCAAGTTTATGAAATAACTGATTCGGGAAAATTTTCGAAAGACTACGATCTGCGATCACAAATACGACGTGCCTCCATATCCATTATGTCCAATATTGCTGAGGGATTCAGCAGGTATCACAAAAAGGAATTTATTCGGTTTCTGGATATCGCGCAAAGTTCAGGGTCTGAGGTAAAAAGCCAATTATACATCGCTGCAGACCTGGAATATATCGAAAAAGATAAAGCCACCGACTTATTTAATCTAATTAAAGAAGTACGAAAAACGACACTTGGGCTGCTTAAGTATCTTGACAGAAATGTGAATCATGTAAAGGAACCTGATTCAATATATTCCGGCGAAGGTGTCAAAAGCATCTCAATACCAGATAAGCATATAAATACCAAATAGATGCGAAACTTGAACACCTGAACACCTGAACACTCTAACACTCAACTAAGGACTATATGAACACTCCAATCCATAAACCACCAGACACACAGAAGAAAGAATCGGTAGGTGTTGTGCTTTTTCAACTCGGTGGGCCGGATACCTACGACGCCGTCGAACCTTTTCTGAATAACCTGTTCAACGACCCGGATATCATTGATATACCGCTGGGTTTTCTGCTGCGAAAGCCGCTTGCGAAGTTTATCAGTAGTCGCCGGAGCGTGGAGGTGGAGGAGCTGTACCGCGAGATGGGCGGCCCGTCGCCAATCCGGGAAATCACCAACAAGCAGGCGGAAATGCTCCGCGACGAACTCCGTAAGCGCGATCCGGAGCGGGATTACCACGCCTTTGTCGCTATGCGATATTGGCATCCGCTCACCGAGGAAACCGTGGAGCAGGTGAAGGCCGCTGACGTGGATCGCCTTGCTTTGCTCCCACTTTATCCACACTTCTCAAAGACAACCACTGGCAGCAGCTTCAAGGAATGGAATCGTGTGATAAAGGGCACAAAATTATCTGATTTACCCAGCGATTCCATCCGCGCCTATCCCGACTATCCGCCGTATATCAAGGCCATGGTCAACCAGGTGGAACGCACTATCGGCGGGTGCTGCGAGACCGATGAGCCGCTACACTTATTATTTTCGGCGCACGGCGTCCCGCTGAAGGTCATCAAATCCGGCGATCCGTACAAGGATCACATCGAAACCACCGTCAAGCATGTGATGGGGGGGTTGTCAACAGATTATCCACACCATATCAGCTATCAAAGCAAGGTCGGCCCGCAAAAATGGCTACAGCCTTCAACTATAGATAAATTAGAGCAATTGGGTGAAGAAGGGGTTAAACATTTACTGGTTGTCCCGGTGGCGTTTGTGAGCGATCACCTGGAGACGCTCCACGAGCTGAATATCCAGGACCGTGAGATCGCTGAAGACGCCGGAATAGACCACTACCATGTGATGCCGGCGCTGAACGATTCGCCCGAATTTATCGACGTACTCGCACAACGGGTACTTGAGGAGATTAAAGAATGAAGCAGGACACAGATGTTGTGGTAATCGGAGCCGGAGTCTCAGGATTATCCGCCGCGTATTGGCTGGAGCAGCAGGGTCATTCGGTGCAAATTCTGGAAAAGGCCGACCGCGTTGGCGGATCGATTCAGACCACACGGGAAGACGGATTTATCATCGAGCACGGCCCGAACAGCGGGATGGAGACCAATCCGGTGATCGGGAAGCTAGTAGAATCGCTGGGACTGGAAGACGAAATGATCTATGCCAATGATGAGGCAAACAATCGATACATCGTACGGGATCAGGAACTCCATCCGTTGCCTATGTCTCCGCTTAAGTTTTTCAAGACAAAACTGTTCAGCCGGAAGGCCAAGTGGCGAGTGCCTCTGGAACTGTTCATTGGCAAAGCGCCGGAAGACAAGGAAGAAACCATCGCCGAATTCGTGAGCCGTCGCCTGGGCTCGGAATTCCTGGATTACGCGATAAATCCATTCGTAGCCGGTGTGTTTGCCGGTGACCCCAAAGAGCTGTCGGTGAAAGCCGCATTTCCGAAGCTGGAAGCCCTCGAGGCGAATCATGGCGGAATCTTCAAGGGCGTCATCAAGGGCCGCCGGGAACGGAAAAAACGTGCAGCAAAGGGCGAGGAATCCAAGCAGAGTGCCCAAATGTTCTCCTTCCGGAATGGACTCGGAACGCTCACCGAATCGCTGGGAAAAGAGTTGAGCGATTCTATCCTAACCGGAGTCGATGTTGAGGAGTTCAACCCTGAAAATAATCATTGGAAAGTCACCTATTCCAAAGATGGAATACCGCAAAATGTGAGTGCGGATTCCGTGCTACTTGCTATCCCGGCGTACGCGGCCTCGCAGTTAATTCGTGACCTGGACAACGAAACCGCCGCAGCCCTGGACGCCACCCCGTATGCCAAGGCCATCATGATGTACAGCGCGTTTGACAAAAATGACGTTCCTATCGATCTGGGCGGCTTCGGGTATCTGATCCCGGAAAAGGAAAACATGAACATCCTCGGGACCATCTGGTCGACGACAGTCTTTGAGAACCGGGCGCCGGACGGCAAGGTCTCTTTCACAACGTTCGTCGGCGGCAGGCGACAACCAGAGAAGTTAGAGCTATCCGACGAAGAACTTCTGCAGCAGATGCGCGATGATTTTGCCATTCTTATGGGCGTCGAGGCAAAACCGGAGAAACTATTCATCCGCCGCTGGCCGAAGGCGATCCCGCAGTACACGCTGGGACATCTGGAGCGGGAAGCCCGAATGGAAGTCTTTGAGGAGAATCATCCCGGCCTGTTTATTACCGGCAA
>JAANXI010000061.1 GCA_018263365.1 Fidelibacterota bacterium
ACACCGACATGACCCTGGAGAAACTTCAGTCTCGGTTGGCCGGTGTCATTTATCGAATGTTCCGGCATTGTTGGCCATTGTTCACGGGATTTTGGGGCATTCAGCGATTGTTCTGGAAAATTCATCCACAGAGAGCGTATTGAGTTTTTAGACGGGACTCACGTTTATTATCCGAAATTTCATACGATTGAACTCCTGAAGAACCTCCCGGAATTATAGCCGTATTTACCAATCCGGGTTTCCGCCGGAAATTCTGCCATAACCGATCCGGTTTCGATACTGAGTACCCGGACGGTATCCCCGCCGGCTCTGGCTACCCAGAGTTGATCCAACGGTGAAATCCCAGCGATGTAATACACCTCATGCTCTACAGCGATTTCTCGCGTTTGGTAGGAGTCAAGATCGATTACTGTTACGACATCACCGCCCGCATTGGCACTGTTAGCCACAAATGCTTTCAGACTTTGTTCCTGGGCTTCGATATGGCTAAAAATCGCAGTTAAAAAAGTAAACACCACAACTAACGACAGACAAGTCATCCGGATTCTACACATTTCAATTCTCCGCATATCTTTTAATACCAATTGATTAGACTGTTTCGCGTAATGATTCGATGACGGCTGCCAACTCCTCCGGATCGTCTTCAGAAATCGAGAGCGTCTCATCAATCTGATGCAAGGTCAAAACGCAGAAGCGGTATACATTTAAAAGGAAATAGGCTTCCGCTTTGACAAGCAGGAGATCGGTGGCAGTAATCGAAAAATCGTGCCGGAAAACATATTGGCTGTCCAGTTCATAATTATCGTCATCAATTAATGCCCGTTCAACAGCTCTAACAGCTTTTTCATATTGTTCGTTTGCTAAGCAGACGAAAGACATTCCCGCGTAGATATCTCGGGTAAGCGCGTTGTATTCGGTTTGAGTCACCGTTGCAATGGTAAAGTATCTATCCGCCTGCTCCAGCGAATCCAACCGTGCGTAGCTCGAGCCCAACCCGTTATATGCATCGGCGTAATAGGCGTTTTCAATAACCGCGTCCTTAAATTCCGAAATCGCTGTGATATACGCTCCATTCTCATAGGCATCCCAGCCGGATCGTGTAAGAGTAACCTCCTTTTGTTCGGTTTCATTCACCGTCAGGGTTTCGGGAAATTCATCACACGCGTTCAAGCCAAAAATTACTATCAGTATCGCGAGCGGAATTGTCATCTTTTTCATAGTGTATTCTCCTTTGTTGCCCGTGCCGAATATTCGTAAATGTGGTGCTCAATTGATCTCTTTCGATACGATTTTAGCAAAATACCAATTTGTATCATACCATAATGCGAATGGACATAGGGAAACCGTTCAATACGATAATTTATATAAATTATGGTGATCCCCCCTCAAAAAACCAGTACTTTTCCTTACCTTGGTAAACCTAATGATATTTTAGTCCTGTTGAGGTATGGTTATACTCTTTAAATTCGCCACCTATGGATTTTCACCACTTGCGAACTGATACTGCTTTTGACCTCGATTTAACGCTGTCCAGCGGGCAGTTTTTCCGATGGAAGCCATATAAATCGGGCTATCTTATTCAGGATGCTCAGAAATGCTTTATTATCTGGCAGCGTAATTCGGACCTGGAATACACCTCTGTTTGCGGAAAGGTCTCCTCGCAATATCTCACGGACTTTTTCCGGCTGGATGATGATTTGGAGCAGATTTTCTCCCGGTGGAATGATTCATCTGTGCGGAAAGCCTTTTCCCGATATAAGGGGCTCCGACTTATCCGGCAGGATCCCTGGGAGTGTGCTCTCTCGTTCCTCTGTTCAATGGCATCCAACATCCCACGGATTACTCAAAATATTAATACACTCGCCACGAGATTTGGGGCATCTACTCAAACTCCCTACGGCTCATTTTCAAGACTCCCCACACCAGAGCAACTCGCTGAGGTATCCCTAGAGGATCTATACAATGCCGGTGTGGGGTTCCGGGCTAAATACCTCTACGGACTGGCAAAGTCCGGCCTGCATTTAGAATCGCTGCGAGATGAAGACTACAAGACCGCAAAGGCTACGCTGCTTTCCATAAAAGGGATCGGTGATAAGGTGGCGGACTGCATCCTGCTTTTCTCGCTCGATCATCTTGAGGCATTTCCGGTAGATACATGGATAATGCAAGCGCTGCAAACCTGGATTTTTCCTGACCTGTCAGGCTCACCGGCACAATTCGCTGAGCAGGCCAGGAAGCATTTCGGAGCATTTGCCGGGTACGCGCAACAGTACCTGTTTCATCATGCCAGGGCTATTCTATAAAAAAAGGCCGCGCTGACAACAGCGCAGCCTTTCATATCATTGTGATGTTGAAACCGGGCTATTCCTGAATTTCCTCTTCCTTGTGTTTCAGCAGCTCATCTATCGTGTCAATATGCTCATCCGTATAGGTCTGAATAGTCTCAAGGGCCCGCCGGGCGTTATCCTCTGAAATTTCGTGCTCTTTTTCGAGTTCCTTGATATGATCATTGGCATCACGCCGAATGTTCCGGACAGCGATCCTGCCCTCTTCTGCCAACTTATGCACATAGCGGGTTAGCTCTTCCCGGCGCTCCTTTGTCAGCTCCGGAATCGGCAGACGGATAATCGTTCCGTCGTTTTGCGGATTCAGGCCAAGGTCCGACTCCAGAATAGCTCGCTCCACATCCGGGATAATGTTTTTCTCGTATGGTTGAATTGTGAGCAGGCGCGGCTCCGGCGCGTTAACCTGTGCCAGCTGATTCAAGGGCGTCTTTGTCCCGTAATAATCCACTTTAATTCCATCGAGCAGCGCCGTAGAGGCCCGGCCGGTTCGTATCGTAGCCAGATCATGGCGCGTTTTCTCAACAGCCTTATCCATCCGTTCTTCGGTATCTTTGTAAATTTCATTAATCATGGCATTCACCCCGTTACTTGAGTTCCAAGTTTCTCACCCAAAACTACTCGCTTCAGATTATGCTTCTCGGTCATATTGAACACAATAATGGGCAAATCATTGTCCATTGAGAGTGTCACTGCAGTGAAATCCATCACTTCCAGTCCTTTATCCACGACATCCAGGTAGGTTACTTCTTCGTATTTCTTGGCTTCAGCAAATTTTACGGGATCTTTATCGTAAACGCCATCGACTTTTGTCCCCTTCAGAATCACTTCCGCCTCAACTTCTATGGCACGCAACACGGCAGTAGTATCTGTGGTAAAATAGGGATTCCCGGTACCACCGGCAAAAATGACGACTCGTTGTTTCTCAAGATGCCGTATCGCCCGTCTCCGGATGAACGGTTCGGCAATCTCCTCCATTTTTATAGCGGTGAGTACGCGTGTTTCCAGGTCGATTTTTTCGAGGGCGTCTTGTAGGGCAAGTGAGTTTATCACCGTGGCCAGCATGCCCATGTAATCCGCGGAGACACGGTCGAATCCGGCTTTGCTGGCGGCCAGGCCGCGAAAGATGTTTCCTCCACCGATCACAATGCCAACCTGCACTCCAAGTTGGGCCACTTCTTTCACCTGTGATGCGATACTGCGTACGATATCGGAATCGATACCGAAACCCTGCTCGCCGGCAAGGGCTTCGCCGCTTAACTTGAGTAAAATGCGTTGGTAGGCTGGGGATGAATTCATGATAACAGTATCATCGATTTAGTGATGCCCCGTCAGAGGTCGGAAAAATCAGAAGCGGGAGTTTCCCGGATTATTCCTCGGAATTTTCTCCCAGTTCGTACCGGACGAAGCGGTTAACAGAGATATTTTCACCAAGCGTCGCAACAGCTTCCGTCACAATTTGCTCGATGGTTTTGTCATTATCTTTGACAAACGGCTGCTCCAGCAGTACGACTTCACTGAAGAATTTATCCATCCGGCCGTCGACGATCTTTTCAATAACGTGATCGGGTTTGCCTTCCTGCTCAGCCTGGTCGCGATAGAGTTTCTTTTCTTTTTCAATCAGCGTTTCATCAACTTCTTCCCGGGTAACAGCCACCGGATTCATTGCCGCAATCTGCATGGCAATATCGTTGGTTAATTCCTGGAAATCGTCGGTTTTCGCCACAAAATCCGTTTCGCAATTTACTTCCAGCAGCACGCCGATTCGGCCACCGGGATGAATGTATGAGGTAACCCGGCCTTCATTCGCCGTCCGGCCGGATTTCTTTTCTGCCTTGGCAATTCCGTGCTTACGCAGTGCTTCAACGGCGGCATCCATATCTCCATCCGCTTCCTGAAGTGCCTTTTTGCAGTCCATCATTCCAGCGCCGGTCTTGTCACGTAATTTTTTTACTTCCTGTGCAGAAATTGCCATCGTACTACTCTTCTCCTCTTATGATTATCTACTCTAAATGCGTACGCTCTTGGAAATACTAATCTTCGTCCTCTTCATCATACTCTTCAGAATCATCTGACGACTCTTGCACCTCAACGGCCGCTTCCTCATTTTCTTCCTCATCCTCTTCGGCGACATAGTCGGATTCTTCCAGCAGATCAGCATCAGCGAGGACTTTGGTGGCAGCCAAACTTTCACCGGCCTCGGCGCTCTTTCCGCGTGCTTCGAGCACGGCATTGGAAATCTGCCGCGTAATCAAAGCGATTGTACGGATAGAATCATCGTTGGCAGGAATCGGATAATCAACGATTTCCGGATCAGCATTGGTATCGACAATAGCGACTACCGGAATATCCAGCCGATCCGCTTCCGCTACTGCGATATCTTCCAGTTCGGTATCAACGACAAACAACATTTCCGGGTACCGTTTCATTTCTTTGATACCGCTGTGCAGCGTCTCCAGCTTTTCGCGTTCCCGCTCCAATTCGAGCACTTCCTTCTTGGTCAGGTTCTCGTACAATCCGCTGGTACTGTCTTTTTCCAGCTGTTTCAACCGCCGGATTGACCGCTTAATCGTGGAAAAATTTGTAAGTGTTCCACCCAGCCAGCGCTCGACCACATAAAACATGCCGCAGCGACTGGCCTCTTCACGGAGGATGTCTTTCGCCTGTTTTTTGGTGCCTACAAACAGGATATCACCGCCATCTTTGACAACTGCACGAACCTTATCAAGCGCTTTATCCAGTCCGTTGATAGTCTGTTTCAGATCAATAATATGGATCCCATTCTTCTCCATAAAAATGTAGGGTTTCATCTTGGGATTCCACTTACTGGTCAGATGACCGAAATGGGTTCCCGCACCAATTAAGGCTTCAAGATTGACTTCTGTCATGCATAACTCCTTATTCGCATTGCGATTCCTCCGTTTTTATTCGATACAAATGTCTTAACGTTTCGAGAACTGGAAAGCCTTCCTTGCACCGGCAAGACCAGGTTTTTTCCGTTCTTTCACGCGCGGATCTCGTGTCAGGAATCCGGCCTTTTTCAATTTGGGTCGAAAATCCTCATTCACTTTTTCCAGAGAACGGGCGATTCCCAGCCGGATAGCCCCGGCCTGGCCTGAGAGGCCACCGCCGTTGACATTCACCATCACATCATACGAGCCCCCGACTTCGCACAACTCGATTGGCTGATTAACCAACATCTTCAGCGTTTCACGGCCGAAATAGTCGTCCATGGTGCGATTATTTATGGTGACTTTGCCATTGCCGTTCTTCAGGCGAACGCGCGCCACGGAAGTTTTCCGGCGCCCCGTTGCGGTATATACAATCTTTGGCATAGAACTCCTCGTTCTCTTTTATAATTCCAATTCTTCAGGTTGCTGCGATACGTGCGGATGCTCTGCCCCGGCATAGACCTTGAGTTTTTTGATTTGTTTCCGGGCTAATTTGTTAGAGGGCAGCATTCCCTTTACTGCGGAAACTATCACCCGCTCCGGATATTTTTCCAGCATCTCTGCTGCCGTAGTAAACTTTTCACTGCCCGGATATCCACTGTGCTTGAAATACGTTTTCATCTCCTGTTTCCGGCCGGTCAACTGCACCTTTTCCGCGTTGGTCACGACCACAAAATCACCGCAATCGATGTGCGGAGCAAAGGTTGGTTTGTGTTTGCCGCGCAGTATTTGGGCAATTTCACTTGCCAGCCGTCCAAGCACCTTGTTTTCAGCATCTACCACATACCATTTGTGGTCGATTTCGCTCTCTTTCGGACTATATGTTTTCACGCTCCAGCTCCCTGATCTCTCATGCTTATCTTAAATTTTTACAAAGCAGGAAAATTTAGAGTCCTTCCTGCCGCAATTCAAGCGATTTTTATCCTTAAATTTATAATCCGAAATCGGCTATTTCCAAACGATTTAACACCCCTTTGACCCGTCCCAGCAATTGCGATCCGTAAAACGGTGAATTCTGTGACCGGCTTTTGACATGTTCGCGCTTGAACACCCATTCCTCCTTCGGATCGATGATCGTTAAATTTGCCGTATCTTTAAAGGTATAATAATTTTCGGGCAATTGCATCAACCTTCGCGGGTTGACTATAAGTCGCTCCAGCACGGTTTCCAGGTTGGCAATTTTGCTGGCGACCAGCGCCTTTATCACGACACCCAGCGCGGACTCCAATCCGATCATGCCGGGAGGCGCCAGGTCAAAGGTCTGCTCTTTTTCCTGGAGCGCATGTGGCGCATGGTCCGTGGCGATGACATCGAGTGTCCCGTCGGCCACTCCCTTCCGAACAGCGTCCACATCTTTGCGGGAACGCAATGGAGGATTCACTTTCGTGCTGGTATCGAATGTCCGAACCGCTTCGTCCGTGAGCATCAGATGATGCGGCGTGGCTTCGCCGCTCACTTTGACGCCGCGTTCCTTCGCCTCCCGGATGAGTTGAACTGCTCCGGCGGTGCTGACATGCTGAAAATGCAGCCGCGCGCCCACGTATTCGGCAATTTGGATATCCCGATAGACCATCGCCGTTTCGGAAATACCCGGTGTTCCGGGCAGCCCCAGAGCCGTTGAGACTTTACTCTCGTGCATCAGGCCGTTGGCTTTCAGCCCCGGATCCTCCGCGTGTTGCAGCACCGGCTTATCAACGATTTTCGCGTATTCCAGCACCTTCCGCATCACACCGCTATCCGCAATGGGGGATCCATCGTCCGTAAATCCGACTGCACCGGCCGCTGCAATCTCGCCGTATTCGGTTAATTCTTTTCCTTCGCGGTGTTTTGTGGCGGCTGCCACCGGATAAATATCCACCAGCAGCTCCTCCTGGCGTTGACGGATAAACCGGACGCTTTCCTGGGCATCAATGGCCGGGTCGGTGTTGGGCATACAACACACCGTCGTGAATCCTCCCGCAATGGCGGCTTCACTGCCGGACTTCAGGGTCTCTTTATACTCCTGTCCCGGTTCGCGGAAGTGCACATGGATATCAGTAAATCCCGGTGTGATAATCTTGCTACTGCAATCGATGACCTCCATATCTTCCGACGCTTCAATCGATTTCTCCATTCCGGTAAGGAGACCATCCTCAATAAGCAGATCCCGTTTTTCGATGGCGTTCTTCTCCGGGAGATACGCCTTGCCTCCCTGCAATAATAATTTCCCGGTGAGCTTTTTCGTCTTAAGCATTTGCGCCTCCTTTGGATTCCTTGCCGCCGAGTAACAGATACAGCAGTGACATCCGAACAGCCACACCGTTCAGCACCTGGTGCAGGATTATCGAATGTTCGCTGTCCGCCACTTCGCTGTCGATTTCCACGCCTCTGTTCAGCGGTCCGGGATGCATGATGGTCAATTCGTGGTCCAACTGCTCCAGGCGTTCCAGTGTGATGCCGTACAACGCCCGATATTCACGCAGAGAGGGGATAAGCGCCGTCTCCATGCGCTCCTTCTGAATTCGGAGCACGTTGATGACATCCATCTCCGGAAGCACGTCTTCCAGATGATACGAGACGTTCACGCCCAGGTCCTCGATAAACGGCGGGATAAAGGTTGGCGGACCGCATACGGTGACATCCGCCCCCATAGTGCGAAGCCCGTAAATATTGGATAACGCAACCCGACTGTGCGTGATATCTCCGATGATCCCTACCTTCAGGCCATCGATATGGCCGAACTTCTCCTTCATTGACATCATATCCAGCAGCGCCTGTGTCGGATGTTCATGGGTTCCGTCGCCTGCGTTTATTACCACGGCGTCCACATACTTGGACAGTTGATATGCCGAGCCGGGCGTGTTGTGCCGGATAATAACCAGATCCATTTTCATCGCTTCGATATTCTGGATGGTGTCCCGCAGGGTCTCCCCTTTGGAAAGGCTACTCGAACTGGCAGAGAAGTTAATGGTATCGGCGCTCAACCGCTTTTCGGCAAGCTCAAAGGAGAGGCGCGTTCGCGTTGACGGTTCGAAGAACAGATTGACCAGCGTTTTTCCCTGGAGCGTCGGAACTTTTTTCACCGGGCGATCCAGCACCTCCCTGAAACTGAACGCCGTCTCCAGGATGAGTTCTATATCGGACTTGTGAGTAAATTC
>JAANXI010000062.1 GCA_018263365.1 Fidelibacterota bacterium
CAATTATTTTGGCTGCAGGCCGTGGAAACCGGTTGAAAACCGTCTCTGAGGAGACGCCGAAATGTATGATCGAAGTCGGTGATAAGTCTCTGATGCATCACCAGTTGACCGCATTGAAAAATAACGGGATCACCGATATCGTAGTGGGGGTCGGTTATCGCAAAGATGACGTAGCAGCGCATTCGCAGAAAATTGATGGGATGCGGTTTACGTTTGTGGATAATCCCGATTACGCCACCACGAATACATCGTACACGCTCTGGATGTGCCGCGAGGAAATGGACGACGATTTCCTGTATCTCAACGCCGATGTGCTGTTTCACGAATCACTCATTACGCGACTGCTTGAAGCGCCCGAAGACAATGTGCTGGCGCTAGATAACAAGCGATGCGGTGCCGAGGAAGTGAAAGCGATTCTGAAAAATGACACGATTCTCCACATCGGAAAAAGTTGGATCAGGGCAAGTGTTACGGTGAGTTTATCGGCATCGGAAAGTTCGACAAGTCCATAAATAAACAGTTTATTGCGCACCTGGATGAGACGGTCAATGAGAAGATGCTGGTCAACGAGTACTTCGAATATGCGTTGGATATGCTCGTGAAGGAGGAGCCGTTCCATTATGTGGATATCTCGGACATCCCGTGCATCGAGATCGACTTCCCGGAGGATCTGAAACACGCCGAGGAAGTAGTGTATCCGGAGATTCGGGAGTATAGTTAATCTGATTAATACATAAATTTTCCAGGCTGGGAGTCTGCTACTCTTCGACAAGCTCAGAGCGACTTTCCGATTTCTTAAATCATCACACCCCCAGTTTCCCCAAAAACTCCACCGCCCGCTCCGTGGATTTCCCATCGTTAAAGTAGAAGCAGTTATCCAACATCTCCTTTAACTCCGCCTCGTACTTGTTCTCGCGGATATTCTCATCAACTAGCGGCTTGATCGGTTCGTTTTCATCCCAGTGATCGACGATCCCGCGCACATCGTATTGGCCGGGCTTTTCCACAATTTTGTCCTCTTCCATACCCACAATAAGAATCGGCGTCTGGAAGATTAGAGATTGATATGCTACCGAAGAGTTATCGCTGATGAGCAGATCCGCGATAGCCAGGTTTTCCATGGTATCTTTGGTGCGGATATTCCACGGCTCCACCAGGTACACGTGCTTTGAACCATTCTTTTTCAAATATTTTTTAATGTGCTTCATCTTCCGCCAGTCGTAATAGTGCGGACGGATAAAGAGGTTGTAATCGTCGGTGAGGTCATCAATATATTTATAGGAGTGCTCCAGCAGTGTGCCGCCGCCCCATTTCCAGGTCGGCGCATACACGACATTGGGACGAGATTTGTCCTTCACACCGAAGTCATCCAGGATTTTCGTCCGGTCCATTTCTCTATTGATGACTTTGTCAAACCGCATATTGCCGATCTTAATCATCTGATCTTCGGAGAGTTCCAATCCCACGATATTCATGAGTTTGTCGTAGCGCATGGGACCGTCCAGAAAGTAATAATCGAAGTCCGCGCGGTCCCGATCTCTGGGCGGCTTGTAGCCGGTGCCATGCCCCGTGTTAATGGTGGTGAGTTCCTCCGGGACGCGCTCGTAATCGAACTGGATCGAACTGACCATCACGCCGGAGAGCTTGGAGTAATCCTGGTAATCCATGTACCGGGTTTTGGGCTGCAGACCGAACCAGCCACGGGACGGGTTTTGGCTGGGGAATCCGAAGAAATTTTGCTCGAGCTGCAACAGGGAACGCGGCTTGTGCACGATAAAGTCGCCGCCGATCTTCCTGTAAAGCGGCTTCAGGTATGAGAACTGGTAAATGTTCAGCGCGAGGTAATAAAGGTCTTTCATTCCATAATAGCCCCGTCTTTTTTCACGTTGATTGGCAGAAAATAGATAAATTTCCCCTCAGATAAAAGCGGCAGCTCACTCCCGGCATCCACTGGGACGAAATTGCTCACTTTGTTTGTCGCATCCTCTGTATTACATTAAAATTATTGATCACAGGAATGTTAACACGAGGGTAACAGATTGACACTCCGAAATATTATCACGCCGGAAAATCGCCGACGCCTGCTCAAAGAATTAATACGGGAGAAGGGATTTGTTCGCATCATCGAGGCGCACAACGGCATCAGCGCGCTCATCGGGAATAACGCACACATCGATGTGGAAGAGGACGGTCAGACTTACCGAGAGGAGTTCGACGGACTGTGGGAGAGCAGCCTGACCGACACTGCCAGCAAAGGCTATCCGGATGCGGAGATCGTCGGCGTCGATTCGCGGCTGATGAACATCAACCAGATTCTGGATGTGACCAATAAGCCGCTCATCGTGGACGGCGACACCGGCGGCGACGCCTCCCATTTCGAGTACATGGTGAAGCGGTTCGAGGCTATCGGCATTTCGGCGGTGATTATCGAGGACAAAGTGTTTCCCAAGCGGAATTCCCTCTCCAAAGATGCCAAACAGGATCTGGAGGACCCGGAGACCTTTGCCAGTAAAATCCAGCGAGGGAAGGCCATCCAGTCTACCGATGATTTTATGGTGATTGCGCGGCTGGAGAGTCTCATAGCCGGGCACGGAGTCGAAGATGCGCTTCACCGGGCGAAAACCTATCTTCAGGCCGGGGCCGACGGCATTATGATACACTCCAAGGTCAAAGATCCCGGCGATGTTTTTCGGTTCGCCGAAGAATACGATAAACTCTGCAAAGAACTCGGCGACCGGAAGCCGCTGGTGTGTGTGCCGACCGCGTACAATCACGTGCCGGAGCAGGAACTCATCGACCGGGGATTCAACGTGGCGATCCATGCTAATCATATGCTGCGCTCGGCGGTGAAATCCATGGAGAACGTGGCCAAGAATATCCTGATCCATAAGCGCTCCCTGGAAGTCGATCCGTATTGTACTCCGGTGAAAGAGATCTTCAACATGGTCGGCTTTACCGACGTGAAGGAAAAGGATGCGGCGTACCAGAAACAGACCGGCATCACTGCGATTATCCCGGCGGCCGGCAAGAGCCGCGAATTTGACGATCCGAAGGCGCTGCTGAAAATCAATAACAAGGCCGTGCTGGAGCATCAGCTGGAGACGTTGAACCGCTGCGGCATCGGCAAAACGGCAGTGGTCCGCGGATTCAAACGGGACGAGTTTCCCGATGTCAACGTCGCCTACTACGATAATCCGAAGTACGAAAACGGCTTTTCCATCGATTCACTTTTCCACGCCGAGGACGCCATCTCCGGTAAATTTTTGTTCATCAATTCCGATGTGCTGTTCAATGAGTTTATCATCAAAAATCTGGTGGACACAAACCTCGACATCGTTATCGCCATCGACGGGACCTACAAATATCACACCCACATGCAGGACAAGGTGCTGGACCTGGTGGTGGCGAAATCCTCGTTCGACGGGTCACCGCGCCGACTGATTAAGCCCGTCGATCAGAAGGTGCTCCGCATAGGGAAGCAGCTGGATATGGAGCAGGCCGAGGGCGAATACACCGGCATCGCCTACTTCTCCGAGGAAGGCGCGGAAAACCTGAAGACGGTCTATCACGATTGCAAAGATACCGAGGGTAAGTTCCACGAGGCCAAAAGTTTCAAAAAGGCCTCGATGACGGACATGCTGCAGGAGATGATCGACCGCGGCTACGATGTCCATTTTCTGGAGGTCAACAAGGGGTGGCTGGAGATTCATAATCCCGAGGATAAGGCCAGCGCCGAGGAAATGCTTTCAACCACAGCATAGGACTACGCAATGCTACGTTGCAACGAATTTGCTGAGATCTGCAAGAATTTCAACCTCACTTTTTTTACCGGTGTGCCGGACAGTACCTACAAATCCTGGATGAGTTTTCTGGAAGAGGATCATCCGGGATTTACGAATGTTCCGACGGTGAACGAATGTGAAGCCACAGCCGTCTGTGCCGGATATCATCTGGCGACCGGCAAGTTTCCGGTGCTGTACATGCAGAACTCCGGCTTCGGAAAGACGGTTAATCCGCTGACCTCCCTGCTGGGACCGGATATCTACAAGATCCCCGCCCTGCTGATGATCGGCTGGCGCGGCGAACCGGGCAAACCGGAGGCGCACCAGCATCGCCAGATCGGCCGCATCATGACGGATTTGCTCGACCTGCTGGATGTGCGGTACTCTATCCTGTCCGATGATGCCGGCGAGGCGGCGAATCAGATCAACGAGGCGGTCAATTACATGAAAATCGAGAGTC
Organism: Fidelibacterota bacterium; assembly: GCA_018263365.1. Classification (GTDB taxonomy): domain Bacteria; phylum Fidelibacterota; class JAANXI01; order JAANXI01; family JAANXI01; genus JAANXI01. Next base: position 4,243 of record JAANXI010000062.1, read on the forward strand.
AGCCGTATGCGCTGGTTGTTCGCAAGGGTGTGTTCGAGCCGCTGGAAGCAAAGCCAAAACCGGCGTCCGATCTGATGTCCCGCGAGGAGGCCATCTTTGCCATAATGGAGCACATTTCCGACGAAGATATTCTCGTCTCCACCACCGGCAAAACCTCCCGCGAACTGAACGAAGCGTACCAGCAGTTGGAACGGACGACAGCCAACAAATTTTACAATCCCGGCGCCATGGGATGTGCCCCGTCGATTGCGCTGGGCGTCGCCCTGCAGAAGCCGCACTCCTGCGTGTTCACTATGGACGGCGACGGCGCTCTGCTCATGCAGATGGGTGCGCTCGCGACCATTGGAATACAGCAGCCGTCAAACTATTATCATATTCTGTTTGATAACAATGCACACGAGTCTACCGGCGGACAGATCAACAACTCCGATGCGGTGGATTTTCGGGCATTGGCGAAATCCTGTGGCTACAAAGATGCCACGATCGTCCGTTCCAAAGATGCACTGGCGGAGGAATTCCCGAAGTTTGCGGAAGCTGATGGACCAGTGATGCTCGTGGTGAAAATCCGCACCGGATCGCGGCCGGATCTGAGTCGCCCTGAAGAGCCGCTGGAGATCAAGCGCAAATTCATGGAACACCTCGACACGCTCTCATGAAAGCAGTCATACTCGCCGCAGGTATGGGAACACGCTTGCGTCCCATTACCGAAACCTTACCAAAAGCCTTCCTGCCCATCGATGGTAAACCGCTGATCTGGTATTCGCTGAATAATCTGATGCGCTCCGGCATCACAGATGTACTCATTGTCACCGGATTCCTGCACGACCGGTTCCACGTCCAAATCGGCGATACTTTTAAGGATTCATTGAACATCGAATATGCGCACAATCCAAGATACTCTGAAACCGGCAGTATGTATTCCCTCTCGCAGACAAAGGAAATGATCGATGAGGATATCCTCATGCTGGAATCCGATCTCCTGTATGAGCAGCGCGCCATCGAGAGACTTCTGACGCGCGAATTCCAGGATACCATGCTGGTCGCGCCGCTGTCCGGCTCCGGCGATGAGGTGTACATCACCGCCGATAATGAAATGCACCTGACAAATCTTGGCAAAGATATCCCGGAGAAAGATCAGGCCATTGGCGAACTGGTTGGCATTACCAAACTGTCTTACAGTTACCTGGAAAAGTTGTGGGAATACGCAGAGCGGGATTACGACAATGGCAAGGAAAATTATCACTATGAGGAGGTCATCGTCCGCGTGGCGCAGAACGAGCGACCGCTACAGTGCTTAGTACTACCGGAACTCGCGTGGATCGAGATCGATAAGGCGGAGGATCTGCAACGGGCGAAAACGGAGATCTATCCGGCGATCCAGAGCAACGAATAACATATTTACCGCAGAGGACGCTGAGAACACTGAGACTCACAAAAGATAAAACTGCATGTAACCGCAAAGGCGCGAAGGCGCAAAGGTTAGAAAAATCAGTAATGCTAAAAACGAGACAGGGCCTTGCTTGCTTGTTGACCCTGGACTGTGGACACTGGACCCAAGACAAAATTGAAACGAACTGCATAGTTTAAATACTTCACATTATCATGGAATTATTATGAAGCCAATTCAACGCAATATCTTGTTAAATCCCGGTCCGGCGACGACGACGGACACGGTGAAGTATGCACAGGTCGTGCCGGATATCTGTCCCAGAGAGAAGGAATTTCAGGAAGTTATGGACGGTATTCGTGCAGATTTAGTGAAGATTGTCAACGGCGGAGATGACTATACCTCCGTGCTGTTCGGCGGCTCCGGCACCTCCGGGATGGAGGCGACGCTGGCGTCGGTGGTTGCTTATGATTCGCAGGTACTGCTACTCATCAATGGCGCATACGGACAGCGGATGCTGCAGATCACCGAAACTTACGATATCCCGACGGTAGTCTACAATGTGGAATGGGGCACGGCTATCGACTGGTCTGAGGTGGATGCCATGTGCGCCAACAATCCGGATATCGGGTACATCGCCATGGTGCATCACGAGACCACGACCGGCATTCTCAATCCGCTGGGACCGTTCCTGGAGATCGCGAGAAAATACGATTTAGTTACAATGGTGGATACGATTTCGAGTTACGCAGGCATTCCCATTGATCTGCAGGGGACACCGGTGGATTTTCTAATGTCCACCTCCAACAAGTGCATCCAGGGAATGGCCGGACTGGCGTTTATCATCTGCCGAAATGAAGTGCTGAAGCAGCTCAAAGATGTACCTGGCCGCACGGTCTACCTGGATCTATATAAGCAGTACGAATACTTCGAGCGCACCGGTCAGATGCGGTTCACGCCGCCGGTGCAGGTCGTTTATGCGCTGCGACAGGCTATTGATGAGTACCTCGACGAGGGCATACAAAATCGCTGGGAGCGTTACAGCACAAGCTATCAGGTGCTGACCCAAGGGCTGGAGGAAATGGGCTTCCGGTTCCTGCTCGGAGGGGATGTGGAGCATTCCCGCATCCTGATGACCATTTACGAGCCGGACGATCCGAATTACGACTTCACCGAACTCCACGATCGCCTGTACGAGCGCGGATTTACCATTTATCCCGGAAAAGTATCGGACAAGGAGACGTTCCGGCTGTCGGTTCTCGGCGCAATCGATCAAAATGATATTCGTGAGTTTTTGAGGAATCTGCGCGAAGTGCTGCGTGAGATGAACATCGAGGTGAAGTATACGCGGTTTTGAATATTGCGTATTGCGTAAAAGTACCTGTCGGTGATCGCTGTCAGCGTCACCGACGGAAGAGTACAGACGAAATAGGGAGTAATCTCCGTGGAAAGTGTTGACGAATCTGATTATTTTTTTGGACACTGGTTTTGAAACCATTATTTATTTCAAGAAATGAACCCAACACAGTTGAAATCTTCCCTTGATGCGAAGCAAGATGCGATTATCGAGGAGTTTTCGCAACTTGGCGACGACTGGACAGAAAAATATCAGTATCTCATTCGTCAGGGACAAGAATTACCAGAACTGGACTCCAGGTATGTAAACGACGAAACCAGACTGAAGGGATGCCAAGCGCAAGTTTGGCTGCATTCATATATGTCGGATGGAAATCTGCATTTCGAGGCAAAAGTCGACGCCCATATCGTTCGGGGGATTGCCGCTCTGCTGATTCGGGTGCTCTCAGACAATCCACCGGAAACAATTCATGATGCGGACTTGTACTTTATCGATAAAATTGGATTGGAGAAACATCTCTCACCGGTGCGCTCGAATGGCCTGAATGCGATGGTGGAGGAGATACGGAGACGAGCGAGAGACAAAAGCTCCTAACGGCGTGTTATAGTGTTAGTGTGTTATGGTGCTACAGTTTCACAAATTCTGTCTGAGTATAATAGGTTGATGGAAATTACTTCAGCGCTTTTGTTCGTTGTAAGTTGTTTGTTGTTCACTGCCATTTGCTTACTGCTGATTGCCTACTGATCTCAAATTTCTTATACCTTCCATTTTATTCTCGTATTTTACGGTGTATTTCGGTGCTTTTTTCAGTGTATTTCAGTGTTTAATCAGTTGTTTTATCGGCGGTTATCTGCTGTTTTAGCGCAAATCTGTGTGCCATTCTTTTAATCAGGAATACCCGTCTCAGTCGGATTCTCCGGATCGGCGCTCCACTCGAACCAGCCGCCGTCAAACACTGACACTCTCGGCCAGCCCATGAGCCAGGCATTGTAGAACGCTTCGCTGCCGCGCCAGCCGGTCCCGCAGTAAAACGCCAGGTGCTTATCCGGTGTGATGTCCGCTTCCCTCCATATTTCCGCAATTTCGTGATATTCACGGGTGGTGTGATCCAGGTTGCGGTAATTTTCCATGTGATACGCATCGCTGCCGCAGTTACCAAAGATGGCGCCGGGAATCCTCCCGGTCGGTTCGATATAATTGTATCCACTGACCTCGCCGATGAACTCCGGCCAGCTGCGAACGCTGACCAGGTCACCGTCGGAGGACTGCAGTAACTCTTTCGCTTCCGGCAAATCGACGAACAGCTTCGGTCTCCCGGGGATTTTCGCACCGAAGTCGCTGATGGGCTCGGGTTTGTTTGCTTCAGTGGTCAACTCATACCCTGCATCTTCCCAGGACTGGATGCCGCCGTTCAATACTCTGACGTCTTCCACCCCGGCGTACATCATAATTGCTGCGCAGCGGATGGCACCCAAATGCCCGGCGCTACTGCCGGGATACGGATCTTCATTTTTCGGATACGAGAACCGTCCATACACGATGACCGTCGTATCAGGTGCAATCCCGTGCTCTTCCAGCGCTGCCTTCAGTTCCTCCGGCGAGCGTCGATTCCAGGTTTCGGGTGACTCAAGCGCCCGGGTATCCATAGAAATCGCGCCAGGGATATGTCCTGCGGCGTAATCATCGGGATTCCGGTAGTGAGCATGGACAAGCACGTATTTGTCGTTGTCATAGTGCTGCGGTTTTTCACCAGCCAAGACAGAATGCAGCCACTCCGGCGGGACGAGATGTCTGTGTCTCTGCAGCCGATCCATAGGCAGATCAGGATCAGCAACCCACTCGTTCAGAAAACCGTAGTAGACACGAATTTTATCGTATCCTGTTTTGGCAAACATTTCAGCAACTTGGTCTGTGTTTGCCACATCGTATCCATACAGGATGATGGTTTTTTCCGGTGTGATATCCTTGGACTGAACGATCTCAATCCAGTCCATATATCTTGTCCATTTTGCCGGCAAACTCTTTGCACCCCGGATATGTCCACCCCGGGATTCTCCTCGGAGCGCCCAGCCGTTGTAGGCATCGATGGATCGCACATCCAGCAGGATGGCATCATCTTGAGATAATAATTTTTGAAGGTCGCCTGTTGAAATTTCCTGAACATTATTTTCCATAGATAATCTGCCTGTCGCTAATAGTTACCGTTTCCGTCTGAACAAAAAGATGTCGGAAAAATAGGTTTGCGGCTCCATAATCGCAATAATTCAGGAGTGTCTGAAGCTAAAATAGGCTCATTTGAGTAATTCTCCTGGCAGGCCTGTCATGCGACTGCTCTGGAATCATCAGGAAAACCCTAAACTGCTCTAGGTTGACAGATATTTTGAAGTGATATGAAATGGTTCTGTAGATTACTCCATGAAAAAAACGGGGTATGCTAGCTTGCACTTCAGCTGGCAATTCCCTGAAAGTCATAATAAATTATATAATTACACAAAATTGAAAATAATGAGAGACAGAGGATTACATGAGTCAACAAAATCTGATATTTATCACCCTGGATGCCGTGCGTCCGGATCATTTCAGCTGTTACGGTTACGACCGGTTCGAAACAAAGGGCATCGACGAAATCGCCGCCGAGGGCACGCTCTTCGAGAACAACATTTGTGCTTCCTGTCTGACGCCGATTTCCCACGCCACCATGTTGACCGGAAAACAGCCCCAGAAACACGGTATTCGTCATCCCTTTTCCAAGGTCAAATCCAAGACGATTACTGAGATGATGAAGGAACAGGGCTACAGCACCGCCGGATTCGTCGGCATTAATTTCCTCGGTTCCACCCACGGCTTTGCTAAAGGTTTTGATTATTACAACGAGCCGACCAGCGAGTCCAGCTGGAACTCCAAGGAATATAAAAAAGACGACGAAACCATGCAGACCCTCTGGGGCAACTGGTGGATTCCAGACATGCTGGACTGGATGCAAAATCACGATGACAAGCCGTTCTTCATCTGGGCACATTATTTTGAGGTCCATTTCCTCTCGGAAAAATGGCTCCTGTATTCCGGCAAGATGCCCAAAGATGAGCTCTCCGACTGGGCGTACTATGACGGCAAACTCAAGTACATGGACGAGCACTTTATCCAGCCGATGAACCAGCAGTTGAAAGATCTCGGCATCTGGGATAATACGGCCATTGCGTTGACCTCCGATCACGGCGAAACCCTCGGTCCGGATAATCCCAATTGGGAGGATTACTATTTCAATTACCCACAGCACAAGACCATGCTGGAGGACGACATCCGCGTGCCGCTGATATTCAAAGGCGCCGACGTTCCTAAAGGAAAACGTATCAAAAATACCACTACCGCAGTAGATTTGGTGCCGACCATCCTCGATTTCATGGATATCGATACCGAAGAGGAATTCGACGGTCGCAGCCTCACGCCACTCTTTCACGATGAAGAACTGGATGAAACGGTCGCGTACGGTGAAGAACTCTACGAGGAACGTGGCAAGGGACCGCTGCAGTTTGTCCGGACCGATACGTATAAGCTTATCCGGAATCCGTCCGCCGGCGAAGAGGAATTCTACAATCTGGCAGAAGACCCCGGCGAGACGGATAACCGCATCGAAAAATTGACTGTTGAGGAAGCTGAAGTTGCCGAAAGATTCCGGAAAATCATGACGGATCAGTATGAAGGCTACCGTTCGGATGATGCCGGTTTTACCGATGAAGAGTCAAAAAAGATCGAGGAGCGACTGCGGGACTTAGGATACATTTAAGGAAATATTGCGTACTGCGTATTACGTAAAAAGACAATGAGGTGCACCTTTACGCAATACGAAATACGTAATAGTCAGTCTTTCACCTTTGCCGTCTCACGTTTCACGATTAGAGTGAGGACTCTGGACACATGACTCGTGACAACTATAACACGGTAACACAATAACACGGTGTTACTTGAACACCTGAACACTTTAACACTTGAGCACTCAATGAACTCTATTGTAATCGTCTCCGGGCTGCCGCGCTCCGGGACTTCCATGATGATGAAAATGCTGGAGGCAGGCGGACTGGAAGTCGTCACCGATGATATCCGCAAGGCGGACGAGGACAATCCCAAGGGTTACTACGAATTTGAACAGGTCAAGCAGATCAAGGACGACCAGTCCTGGCTGCCGGGGTGCCAGGGGAAAGTGGTGAAAATGGTCTCCAGACTGCTACTGGATTTACCGGAGAACTGGGACTACAAGATCATTTTCATGCGCCGGAAACTGGAAGAAATTCTCGCATCCCAGCGGAAAATGCTGGAGCGGAGCGGCAAACGGGCGCCCAGTAAAGAGGAAGACGCCGAAATGGCGGCCCTCTTCGAACGCCACCTGGATCACGTAGACCAATGGATGGAGCAGCAATCCAACGCGGATTTCATCCATGTCAGCTACAATAAAACAATCCGCTCTCCGCAGGAAACAGCAGAAAAAGTGACCGCCTTTCTTGGCCGCGATCTCGACGTGGAAAAAATGTTGACTGTAGTCGACACGAATTTATATCGCCAGCGGAAATAATCTCAGTTATTCACCGTTCCCAGTACCAGAAAGATCTCACTCCCGGGTGTTACATGTTCAAAAGCCTGTTCCCGGTGAAAAGTTAACTGATCGCTATAGCGAGCCTTGATATCCTCGAGCGAGTCAAAGTACCGTAGGTGATCCTCGGCATCAAAGTTCGGCACCGAAAACAGGATATTCGTTCCGCCCCGAATCTTTTTTAAGATGGCGATATCTTCCCCGATATGCTCGAAGAATTCGAACGCGATCACCAGATTGCAATCCCACCTCTGGTACACAGTGTCGTTGAAAGCATTTTCCACGGTAAATTTGCCGGCATGGTCCGGATTGTTTTCTCTGGCGAGTTCGATAGCCCGGGGACTGAAATCAAATCCGAGATACGAGGTGATCTCGTTTTCGAATAGCATCTGCGCAAACTGCCCCGGACCACAGGCAATCTCAAGAATGGACGGTCTATCCATCTCCCGGATCCACCGGACCGCCTCCTGCCAGACGTGAAAGTACATGCTGTCAGAATAGTGTTTATGGTATTCACCCTGCCACCCGCCGGATTTGTATTTCTTATCGTAATACCGCGGCGCCCGGTCAGGATCCCTGCTGAAAAATTTTTTAAATAACGAAAGCACACTGTCTTCCCACTTCCTGCTTGTAAGGACGGCCTAATATAGAATGCTCCGCCGGTAAAATGAACAGGAAAAACATGCATGGATTTCTTAATCTGATTTTATACCTTTCATCCAATTGAAGAAATCCTATGACGCTCTGAATGAAAAAACCACTCTCCATTCTCATCCTACATCCCTGGATGTGTATCCGCGTAATAAAGCAGGCCTACGCATTGCTGAACGAAGGACACTGCCTCTATTTCATTGTGGATAAGCCGGAGTCGCTCCCTTCTGATATTCAAAAACAAGCCGCGGGTATCCGGTACTTCCGATACAAGCTTACCTGGTGGCGGCGCTGGTACTACCGGCGCTTAGTCGGGAAGTACTTGGATTACATCGACGTAATACATTGCCACAATGAGCCAAACCGCCATACACTTGATGCAGTCAGGGCAAGCGAAGGAAGGGCGCCGGTTATCTACGACATTCACGATTTCACCTCCCTGCGGAAGGGAAAGCCGGATTCCACAGAAGAGAAGTGTTTTGACCAGGTGGACGGTATTGTCCATTCCGCAGACTCCTTTCGGAATATCGCCAAACGAAAGTACCCGGAAGCAAAACAGCAAAATATCGTCCTTTACAGCACACCGTCTCGGACGCAACTGCGGGGGAGTGAAGTCCTGCCAAAGATCGCTTCTGCACGGGAGGAAATCCACCTGGTTTATCAGGGCGGACTCATCGATGAAAACTCCACCAACGCCGATCTGTTTAGCTACAGGGATTATCTCGACATTTTCCGATCCATTCTGAATGAAGGATTCCATCTACACCTATATTGTGCGTACGACAAAATCCCGACGGGATATCAACAGTTAGCCAGTGGTTTTCCGGAAAAACTCCATCTTAATGCGAGAGTTCCATATCCCGAGCTCCTTACCACCATGAGCCGGTTCCACTGGGGGCTTACCGGGTTTAACTTCAGCAACCTTCGGAGTGAAACGACCCGGGAGTTTTTACACTCGGTGGTCCCGAACAAAATGTTTGACTATCTGCACGCAGGTATTCCCACCCTCGTGTTCAATGCCAACGCTGCAAGCCGGATAGCACGGGAGTACGGCTTCGGACTGGAAAAGGCTGAAGAGGAATCCTGGGCTGATGTCTTGGATCGGGGCGCATCAATGCTCAAAAAGGACTTGACCCCGGCGGCGGAATCCCTGACGATGGAGTCCCAAATCCCGAGGCTGGTGAGCCTCTATCGATCATGGACCGGAATCCGTAAATCATGAAAATCCTGATTTACTCCCCGAACTGGATCGGCGATGCGGTCATGGCCCTTCCCATGATCAGGCGGACAAGGAAGGCCTTTCCCGGAGCAGAGTTTACCGTTTTTGCCAGGGACTGGGTAGCCCCGGTCTGCAGGTTTCTCGGAGAAGTCGATCTCATTGTGGAGTTTTCCCGGGACGAGATAAAATCTTTCTGGTCCCGTCGCCGGATTATCAAATCATTGAAACAGGAAGATTACGATCAGGTCTTTCTGCTGCCGGACTCCTTTTCCACAGCTATGACGATGTTTCGGGCGCGCATTCCCGAGCGGATCGGTTATACCGGACAGTTCCGTTCTTGGATGCTGACCCGCCGGTATCCCCTGGATATCGGAAGGACAATGCACCGATCGGATAAATACTGTCACCTCCTCACCGGTTACGCCGATAACGTTGAAATGGGATCACCGCCGCGCTTTGACGGCCTGGAGGTTGGTCCGGTTGATTTGCCGGACTCGTGGGATAAATCGGCAATTACGATAGGCATAAACCCGCATTCGGTCGCCACCTCCCGCCGCTGGCCGGAGGAGTACTGGGTGCAGCTTTTCGAATCCTTTACGAATGAGAACATTCAGTTCGTTATTTTCGGAGGGGTAGATGCCAGGTCTATTGGTGATTCGATCAGGAGTCAAACCAGCGCCGCGGTGCTGAACCAGGCCGGAAAAACTACCCTGAAAGAATCTATCCGGCTTATGGGCGAATGCCGGATATTTATTTCGAATGATTCAGGTCCGATGCATATTGCAGATGCAGCCGGTGTCCCGACCATCGGATTATGGGGTGCGGGGAATACGGCGAAAACCGGACTCCGGTCGGAGCATTCGGTCAATATCAACGCGGATGTGTACTGCAGTCCCTGTGAAAAGAACCACTGTATAAACAAGGAAGAGCCGATGCTCTGTATGCATTCGGTCACCCCAGATTGGGTGCGGGACAGCGCAAAAGACATGCTGAATAGTGCCCGCCCGGGGGGAGGCGTATAGGATGGCAAAGGACCTCACTGGATATACCGTGATCTGCTTTTCACCTAACGACTGGTTTGGACTTCAGACCAGCAAGCAGCACCTGATGCGACAGTTTGCCAAATCGAACAAGATTATCTACGTGGAACCGGTAAAGGAGATTTTTTCCGTACTGGGGCGCCGCTCCCGGTGGTATAAATTCCGACGATCCCGCCTCGTTGCGCCAAATATCCGGGTGGTCAGTCCTGTGTCCGTTATCATCCACAAGCGCCACAAATGGATCCGCCAGTTCAATCAGCATCTGAAGCTGTTTTTCCTTAGGCGGCATTTGAACCCGGAACAGGAACGATATATACTCTGGGCATACAATCCGTCAGCCCATGTGTATTTCTCAAATCTGCCTGCGGAGCTCAAGGTTTACTTCATCGCTGATGAATACGCCGCGGCCAGTGGAACGGTCTCGCCCTTTATTCAGTCCGAAGAGGAGAAAACGCTGCGGCAGGCGGACATCGTCTTTGCCATCACTCCGGAACTGGCCGATCAGAAACAACGAATGAACGAAAATATTCACGTAGCCAGGAATGCCGTGGACACCTCGCTCTTCCGGCCGGAGCAGACTTACCCTGTACCGGAACCTCTCCGGCATGTCTCCTCGCCAGTGATCGGTTACATCGGCTCCTTCCGGCACTGGGTGGATGTCGAATTGATTGTTAAGGCGGCAAATCAAATACCGGAATTCCGGTTTGTGCTGGCCGGTCCGGGACTTGGGCAACACAATTTTCCAGAGAATGTCACCACCGTCGGCAAAATTCCGTATGAGGACGTCCCTAAATATATCTCTGGTTTCGACGTTGGGATCATTCCGTTCAAAAATATCGAGTACGCCAGACATGCCGACCCGCTGAAGCTCTACGAATACTTGATTCTTGGGAAACCGGTGGTCTCCATTGGGGTAGATTCGGTTACTCCAGTGCCCGGTGTGGTTTATACGGCGGCAACGGAAGACGAGTTTATATCGCATCTGAAGGTCGCCTGGGAGGACCGGTCCGAAAGCCGGGACATTGCCGTAGAAATCGGGCAGCAGAACTCCTGGGAGGAGCGCACTGATTTTATCACTAAAAAACTCACCGGACAGCTCTATGCCACAGATTAAGGTCCTGTTCAAGATGTTCTATTTGTATCACAAGGCAGCGTATGATCCTCTGATTGACGTGTTTGAGGAGGATGATCGGTTTGACGTATATCTTTCACTCTCACATGAACTGGTACGCCGGTTTTTCATCTTTGAAATTGACAAGACCAAACCGTACCTGGAGCAGTTCAAGCGGGAAGGCCACCAGATCACCTACGAGGAAGAGCACTTCGATGTGGTCATTTGCCCTGATACTGTGAATGAAAAGAAATACGGCAAAACTATGCTGTGCCTTGTACATCACGGTATGGGACTCAAAACCGTACTCTTCCGGAATCTGAAGAAGCACAACTCCCATCATTACAATATTCTGGTGGAAGGGCAGTACCGGGTAGAGACATTGCAGGAATCCGGGGTCTTGAACGGGTCGGAAGTGCACAAGGTTGGACTTCCGAAGCTGGACCCGCTCTTCTGGGACGGTCATTACGACCGGGAGGAGATACTAAACAACCTGGGACTGGATCCGGCCAAAAAGACTGTGCTCTTCGCCCCAACATATAAGCCGACCTGCATCTATGATGTAAAGGACGCCATCTTCGAGGAGACCGCCGCCTATAACCTGATTGTCAAAATCCACCACTACGCTTGGATGGGCAAGTTTGCCCGCCACAGCCAGCACCGGGTGATCCAGCGCCGGATCAGGAAGTACGAACACGCGGTGCTGATCCCGAAGGAGACTTACAATATTATCCCGCTGATGTACGCTGCCGATACGCTGGTGGCCGAAGCTTCCAGCACGGTCTACAATTTTCTGGCCACCGGGAAGATCGGCGTAATTTACGACCTAGATCACGATAACCTGCGTCATTCGGACGGCCAGCATATCCTCAATATCGATAACCGGGAATTTCTCAAAGACGCGTACGTTCACGTCTCCTCGCCAGAGGAACTGGCGGACGGCATTACTCGGGCGCTGCATCCCACGCCGGAGATGCAGCAGGCCGCTGACAAACAACGGGAATACTATTACTATAAACCGGACGGAAAATCGTCACTTCGCACCCGGGAAAAGATTTACGACCTGTACCAGGAAGGCGGGCATCTGAATGATCCGGACAATGTCTAATCGCAGCGTATAACTAGTATCCCATGGTCTATAAGCCGCTGGATGGTCTCAACCTGACCAACGATCAAATTGCCAAATTGTCTGCCCGGGATTGGGTGCTTGAACACGCTGCGTACATTTATAAAGATCACACCAACCTGGTGGCAAAACTGGATTATCCCATTGAGAATGCACCGAATAAGTATGTCATCAAGCTGTTTGGCTGGCGCAATACACTCTCTAAAATTTTGAGTCCGGTGATGCGGTCCCGGGCAAAAAAGTCTTGGGATACTGCGCATTTTCTCCTGTCCAATGATATCCCAACACCCGCACCGCTCGCTGTGTATACTTCCAGACGCTACGGATTCGTGCGCAAAAATTTTTACCTCTGCGAATGTATCAACGATTTTAATTCAGCACGAGCTGTTTTGCGTCGGTTGGATACGCCGGAGCCGGAAAAGGCGAAATTGGTAAAAATCATTGCAAAGATAGTCCGACGGATGCACAAGGCGAATTTTGTGCACAATGATCTGACGCTGGCCAATTTCCTGGTGGAAAAAATTCAGCCGGATAGAGTCTACCTCGTGGACCTGAACCGGGGAGTGCACTACTGTTATCTCAGGAATTACCGGCGTATCATGGATGTGGCCAAAATGGACCTGTGCAGCTGCGATTTCACGGAATCACATTCCGGATGTTACCGGGACCAGTTTCTCCGACAGTATAGAGATGATTACGAGCGGGATCGCCGGTTACTCCGGATGGCACTCCAGCGGAAAGGGTGGAAAAAACGTTGGAAGAACCGGATACGAAAGTAGTTATTCGGGCTCAAGCAGCAGAATCGTTTGGGCGTGAATACCCGGCAGGATTTTTTTCGAGTCCAGGATGTTCAGGCCAGCCTCGTTGACTTCTTTCTGGATTTGATTATCATCAGCCATGGTAATTTTGTGATGGTCCCGGAAAAAGCGCATGAGCTTATGGGCAGCTGATGTAGTGTAGACAGAGACAACAGCCCAGTCCGAAATCACCCGCCGAATTTCTGAAAAGGCCTGAATCCGGGCTTCCGGCGTATGAAAATGCTGAATGAGTCGCATGGAGAGTAATCCGTGGAAAGCGGCAGCCTTGAACGGAAGTTGCATAATATTGGCGTTGGCGAACCGGGGCTGTGCACCAAATCGCTCGCGAACCCGAAGCAACATATTCATGCTCAAATCGGCAACAACAACATTCATGGGATGGTCCAATAACATTGCGGTAAACCGGCCATAGCCGCACGGTAAATCGATGACGTTATCGTTAACTGCATATATTTCATCGACGAAGTTTCGGACTATCCGATACTCGCGGTTATGGACAATCCGCTGATCTAAGCCCTTATATCGCTTGCCCTCGTATCGCCGAATTCCCGCCAACTGATCATTTTTCGCTGCCATAGCGCAAAAAGTAAGCTTTTTCCGCTCACACTACAAACAGAAGACAGCCTTAATAGAAATATTTTCAGAATTTCACTGCGAATCACGCTTGGTGTTTCAAAATTTATAACATATAATTGCAGCCTATGCAAAGATTCTCTTTACTCTTGCTGGTATGTGTTATCTGGGCTTTTACTCCGGCACACGGACAAGATTTCCATATCGGGGAAAAACTGACGTTTGCCCTGAATTACGGTATCATCAATGCCGGGTCTTCTACCATGGAAGTGGAGGCACTGGATACCGTGCATAGTCACATCACCTATCGGCTGCGGTCGCGAACCCGATCGAACAATTTTGTTGATACCTTTTACAAAGTCCGGGATAAACTTACCAGCTGGATCGATACGTCTACTTATGCCACTGTCCGGTTCGAAAAATCACTAAACGAAGGCAAATACGAAAAGGATTACGACGTTTGGTTTGATTACCGAAGGATGAAGGCCTTTTCCAATAACGATACTACTGACATTGAAACGTACATGCAGGATGTGCTCTCACTGTTTTACTATATCCGGTCGCTGCAAATGAGTGTCGGGGATACTATCAGGATGTCAAACTTCGATAATGATAAAATATCGCCGTTTCTTCTGCGGGTTACCGGCACCGGCAAAGTGAAAGTGCCGGCCGGAAAGTTTCACTGTTATGTGGTTGAGCCGTTTGTCGAATCCGATTTTTTGTTTAAGTACAAAGGCCGGTTACAGATTTGGCTGACCAAAGATGAGCGAAAAGTCCCGGTGCTGATGAAGAGCGAAGCCACAATCGGATCGATGATTTTAAAGTTGACCGATTATAAGGCGGGAAAATAGTAGTACAGATTTAACTGTTGTTGGAGAGTGCGCTTCCAAGCATTGATTAAATTCGTGTTACGGTGTTAAAGTGTTCGGGTGTTCAAGTAACGGCACTCTGCCATATTTTTTCCTAATCTTAATCATAATCTTATTCTTACTCGCTTTTTCCAAACACCGTTTCTCTATTCAGCTCTGGTGGGCTTCACTCGAAATGACAGTGCGAAAGAAAGGTAAATTAGCTGAACCATTTTAAGGAAGAAAAGCGAGTGGAAGGATCTCTGTTACTCGGCACGATAGTGTAACAACTTAAGATTCTATTGATTACGCCAACACATAAAAATAAGACCCTTTCGGGGTTCAAACCCTGAAAGGGTCAATTAAGTAAGAGTCGTTGATACTAGGTAACCTACAACAACCGCAGAATATCGTTATAAATCACAAAGACCATCAACGTCAACAGCAATGCCATACCGATCTGCTGCACGATCATGCGTGTTTTCACGCTGAGCGGTTCACCTTTGGCGCCCTCAATCAACGTAATGACCAGATGTCCGCCGTCCAGTGCAGGGACAGGCAGAATATTCAGAAACCCGATATTAATGCTGATAATCGCCACCAGATTCAGCAAATCAAGAAGGCCGCTTCGGGCGGAATCGCCTGCAAGTTTGGCAATGAAAATTGGGCCGCCGATAGACTTCATCGATTCCTGGCCAGTAACCAGCATTTTCAAAGAGACCACGGTCACTTTCCCCCAATACCACATCTGTGAGATGCCGGAACCAAACGATTCGAAGACGCCGGCATTTCGGTAAGTCACCTCGGGGGCGATACCTATCAATCCGATCTCCTTGAGCTCCCCGTCAATCATCTGTTTATCAACTTTGGTTGTCACGGACGCGGATTTGGTATCACCGTCGCTTGTCCACGTAACACTGATTTCGGTATTGGGCAGATTGTGAATAATTTTGGTCAGGTCTTCCCAGGTATCCACTGATTTATTGTTGATCGAAACAATTCGATCTCCGGCAGTCATGCCTGCTTCTGCCGCCGGATAGTCCGGCATTACCTGCTCGACCACCGTGGTGTTCGAACTCTCCGGAATGCCCATGAAAAAGGTAATTATAGCAAACAGCACGGCTGCCAGGATGAAGTTCATCAGTACACCGGCTGTGAGGATAAATATCTTCTGGGGAACGCTTTTCGAGGCGAATTCCCACGGCTCGCCCTTGATCTCCTCATCCATATTTTCGTCCAGCATACCGGCCATCTTCACGTAGCCGCCCAGTGGAATAATTCCCAGACAATATTCTGTCTCCCCGGACTGTTTTTTGAAAAAGTGCGGCGGAAACCCGATAGAAAACCGGTCAACACGCACGCCGGACCATTTGGCTGCTAAGAAATGCCCCAGCTCGTGTACCAGGACAATAATACCCAGCGCAAAAATAATTGCTAATATATTCGTTAACATAAAATTCCGTTCAATTCGCTTGCAGTTTATTGTAACCCGGATATCTTATCCGGAATTAATCTAATTTAGGTTGCAAAAACTCCTTTGTCCACCGTTCCGTTTCCAGGATATCGTCGAGTGCGGGGTCCTGAATTGATGCGTGGGCGTCCATCGCTGCTGACACTAACTCTGGTATCTCCGGAAACCGGATTTGTTCCCGCAGAAAGGCGTAAACGGCGGTATCGTTTGCCACATTCAGCACAACCGGTAAAGTGCCGCCGTGTTTCAATGCGGTAAATGCCAATTCGAGGCATCGGAATTTATCATAGTCGGGCTTTTCAAACGTTAATTCTCCCAGCGAAGTAAGATCCAGCCGCTTCCAGTCCGCCGATGCGTGTTCGGGGTACAACAGCGCATACTGGATGGGTACTTTCATGTCCGGTACGCCGAGTTGCGCCTTTATAGAGCCGTCGACAAACTCGACCAGGGAATGGATGATCGACTGGGGATGCACCAGTATATTAATGCGCTGCAGCGGAAGATTGAACAGCCAGTGTGCTTCGATGACCTCGAAACCCTTGTTCATCATCGTGGCGGAATCGATGGTAATTTTATTACCCATGTCCCAGTTCGGATGGTTAAGCGCATCGTGGACGGTGATTTTAGAGAATTCCGACTTCGGCATATTGCGAAACGGGCCACCGGATGCGGTTAAAATAATGCGCCGGACTTCCTCGAGTTTCTCACCGGCGAGACATTGCCAGATTGCGCTGTGTTCACTGTCCACCGGATTGAGCGCTGCCGAATGTTCCTCCATTAGCCGCCGAATGAGATCGCCGGCCATCACTAAACTTTCCTTGTTCGAGAGGGCAACGTCAATGCCGGATTCCACAGCCTGAATGGTTGGTTCCATGCCTGGCACGCCCACGATAGCGTTCAGCAGGAGCGTGGCGTCATCTCTGGAGGCAAGTTCAAGTAAGCCGATTCTGCCTGCCGTCACCTGAATGCTTTCCGGGGCCAATGCGGATTTCACTTCGTCGAGTTTCGATTCGTCGCCAATATTGACAATTCGCGGATGAAACCGACGTGCCTGTTCAATCAGCCGTTCCGCGTTTGAATGCGCAGACAGCCCGACAATCGAAAATCGCTCCCGATGAGCCTCGACAACCCGGAGCGCATTCTCGCCAATCGAACCGGTGCTGCCGAGAATGGTCAGAAGTTTGATGGGAGACTCCATCCAATGGTGGCGTTGACGTTCCAGATATTCGGTGTGTAGCGCAGGGTCAGGCCTCCGGAAAGTCGGTTCCATTCACGAATCACCGCAAATCCTGTATGGATTACTCGTTTTTCGAATTTTCCATCATGGGCAGTGCCAATTGCCTGGTTTGTGCTGACATCCACTTTGCCGGAAATATAACTGGCTGTCAAGTCGATCCGGTAGGTCAAGCGAGGGCGGAACCAGCCGTATTGTAGCGAAAAATCCAATGTCTTTGCAAAGAAGGGATCGGCATCGGCCAGTTTCTGCAGCATTACACCGAACGCCAGAGCGTGGAGACTGTCCGTACCGACTGCGGAACGGAACCGTGCGCCGTATCCGTTGAGTACGACTGCGCGATTGTCAACAGGGAGTGCATTATACCTGAACAGTAACTGCAGGTTTGATGTCAGATCGCCCATAACTGTAAAAACGCCCAGGCTGGTAAACCCATTGGTTGGATTGTTGTCATACCGGCCCTCCGTAAAGGTGTACCCCCCGGACTGTTGATAGAAAATCCGGATGCGCGGAAATTCCCTGTCCTGCTGAAAGACAAAGCCAGGGATGTTCCCGATATCGACGCCGATATGGTTGGCAAACCGTTCCAAATCATCGGATATCCGTAACGAATCACTGCCGGAAAAGTCAATGGGAAGCAGGTATTGTGCGGACAGCGGGGCAGACCAGAGTACCAGCACGGAACTAAGTGCGAGAATTATCCTTTTCAGAAACATGGCGTTCTAATATACGGTATTTTTCCCGGCGATGTCGAATGCTTTGAAGCTCGTCATCGGTGAACGGTTCGGTATTGAATGTGCAATGAAATGTCTCCGCAAATCCTTCCTGAATTGCACGGCACAGTGGAGCCAATGCTACTGAATCGTCGGAATGCCGGGACAGTTCGGTTGTTTTCTGCTTAAACTGCTGGGCGATATCCTCTTGTTGTTCAGCTGTATAATGCATGTATTGAATCAGGCTCTGGTGCTCCGACCCAATCAGAATTGACCCGTGCTGCAGCACAGTATGCTGGAATTTTCGCTGGGCGCTGCCGACCACCTTTTTGCCGTCGATTTGCAGCTCGTACTTCGCCGAGGTTGAAAAACAAGCATCTGCATCCGCATCGTTGGAATAGTGCTGCCGAAGATCCGCTTTCCGAGAATTCAGTTTGACCTCGTATCCCAAAGATCGGAGCCCGCCGGAGATAGCGAAACTGATTCGGTTATGAATATCATGCACACCGCCCCTGGCG
Organism: Fidelibacterota bacterium; assembly: GCA_018263365.1. GTDB lineage: Bacteria > Fidelibacterota > JAANXI01 > JAANXI01 > JAANXI01 > JAANXI01. Next base: position 22,894 of record JAANXI010000062.1, read on the forward strand.
ATGGGTGATTTCCGGGGAATTACCACAGCATACGTGAGTTCCTCGGCGTGCAAAATGGCCCGGCCGCCTGTGGGGCGTCGCACGACATCGAGGTTTTTCTGAGTCCGACATAACTCCATATTAATGGATGCGGTTTTTTGGTGAAACCCCAGTGAGATGGCGTGTGGATCCCAGCGATAAAAACGGAGGACAGGTTGCTCTGTCATCTGCTCTGCCAGAAAGCCATCGGCTGCCATGTGGAAAGAGCCGGATTCAGTGAGGAGGGGGATATAACGCCAGCGGACAGCGCTCATTAGCCGATGATGCCGCGCTCGCTTGATTCGACAAAATCGACGATATACTGGATTTCTTCGGTCTGAGGAAGGTCTTTTTTAATCTGCTCGAGTGCCTGAGAAGTATTGTATTCTGAACGAAAGATCAGGCGGTACGCTTTTTTGATGAGCGATCTATTCTCAGAGGTGAACCCCCGGCGGCGCAGTCCTACAATATTTAACCCGGAATAGGCCAAGGGTTCGGAACTCGCCAGGATAAACGGAGGTACATCTTTGGAAACCCGAAATCCGCCGCCGATATAGGAGTGTTTTCCTATTTTTACGAATTGATGTACCGGGACGAGTCCGCCCAAAATGGCGTACTCTTCGATCGTGACATGCCCTGCGAGATTCACCGCATTCGCCAGAATCACATTATCGCCAAGCAGGCAGTCGTGGGCCACGTGCGCATAAGCCATAATCAGGCAGTTCCGGCCAATGACGGTTTTCAAGCGATCATTGGTGCCCCGGTGAATGGTCACATATTCCCGGATCACCGTATTTTCGCCGATTTCCGTCGTGGTATTTTCGCCCTGAAATTTCAGATCCTGTGGAATTTCCCCGACGACTGCGCCATGAAATACTTTACAGTTCCGGCCAAGTTTTGTATTGGAAGCAATAACGGCGTTCGCGCGAATCTCCACGCCGGCCTCGATAACGACATTTTCTTTGACGAGGGAAAACGGACCAATGGTGACATTCTCGCCGATTTCGGCGGAGCCATGAATAATGGCCGTTTCGTGGATACTCACATCTATTCGTCCTGCTCAACGACGGAGGCGCTGAGATCTGCTTCGGCGGCGACCTGGCCGTTCACGTAGGCCTTGCCCCGCATTTTGCAAATAGATAGCCGATATTTTAGCAGTTCCAACTCCAACCGGATTTGATCGCCGGGCACAATCGTCCTGCGGAATTTGACGTTATCCATGCCGGTAAAGTAAACCAGTTTATTTTCGGGATTATCTACGGTATTCAGCAGCAGGATTCCGCCAGCCTGCCCCATGGCTTCAACCACAAGTACACCCGGCATAATCGGCTGTCCCGGGAAGTGGCCCTGAAAAAAATGTTCATTGATGGACACATTTTTTATGGCGGTGACCCGCTTTTGCGGTTCCAGGTCTAAAATCCGGTCCACAAGCAGAAACGGGTACCGGTGCGGCAGTATTTTGCTGATTGCTTTAATATCGAAGAAATAATCGCCATCTCCGCGATCACCCTGATATTTTTCCTGGAGCAGCTGCCGCTCGTAGGCCTTCTTAACCTTTTTCACCAGTTCCACATTGGCTTTGTGGCCGCTGCGGGCGGCGATAATATGGCCTTTAATCGGCATACCCAATAACGCGAGGTCGCCGATTAGATCAACCACCTTATGCCGAACCGGCTCGTTGTAAAACCGGAGTTCTTTCCTGTCCAAAATCCCGTTGGTTCCCAGGGAGATGTCTTCCTCGATTTTGAACAGTTCTTTCAGGCGATGAAATTCCGATTCCTCGATTTCCCGATCCACAATGACAATAGCGTTATCGACGTTACCGCCCTTGATAAGGCCCCGTTCTTTCAGCTCTTCCACTTCGTGGAGAAAGCAGAATGTGCGGGCTTCAGCAAATTCATCGGCGAATTCATCTTCCAGGGAATAGAGCGCTGTATACTGTGTCCCAAGGGTGGGATTTTTGTAGTCAATCATGAATGTGATGCGTAGCCGATCTGATGGCAGCAAATGAATATCGACTTCACGCTCCGGTTCGGAGTAGGTAATGGTTCGGTCGATTTGAAGTTCTTGCCGTTCCTCGTCCTGCTCCTTAAACCCGACTTCGAGGATGGCATCCACGTACGGTTTCGCGCTGCCGTCCATTACCGGCGGCTCCGGGCCGTCCAGGTCGATGAGTATATTGTCAAGCTGCAATCCGGCCAGCGCAGAAAGCACATGTTCCACAGTATGGACTTTCGCTCCGTTCGCCTGAATCGTTGTGCCACGTGATATGTCAACCACGTGGTCAATATCAGCCTGAATAGCCGGCGAATCTTCAATATCTGTACGCCGGAACTGAAATCCGGTGTCTGCCTCAGCGGGCCGGAATGTCATCTTACACGGCTCGCCGGTATGCAAACCGTACCCTTCTATGGATATGGGACTTTGTATCGTCTTCTGCTTTTTCACTCGGAGGAATCTCCCTGCGCTAACTTCCCTTCCAGATCCTTCAGTCGTTGGACCATCTCCGGAAGTTGCCTGATATACACAATTTGCCTGCGGTCATCGTTATGCGGAATTGCGGGAAATCCGGAAACCGTTTGCCCGGCGTCGATATCTTTGGTAACGCCTGCCTTGGATGCAACAGTCACCTGGTCACCGATTTGGAGGTGACCGGCAAACCCTGCCTGTCCGCCCACAATCACATAATCGCCCAGTTTGGTGCTGCCAGCGATACCGACCTGAGCCACAATCAGACACCCTTTGCCAATTTTTACGTTGTGGCCAATCTGTACTAAATTGTCCAGCTTCGAACCCTCTCCAATGATGGTTTCGCCGAGGGTCGCCCGGTCAATCGAGCAGTTGGATCCGATTTCCACATCATCTTCGATGCGAACGGAGCCAACCTGGCGGATCTTTTTGTGGATGCCGTCTTCCTGGGTAAATCCGTATCCATCGCTGCCAATTACCGTACCACTGTGGAGAATAACTCTGGCGCCGATTGTGCAGCGATCATACAACGTCACACCAGGGTAAATATGCGTATCATGGCCAACCGAACATTCCTGGCCGATGTTGACATTACTCCCGATAATCGTCTTATCCCCGATAATCGAGTCTAACCCGATCACTGCGCCGGGGCCAATCGTAACATTTTCGCCAATTTTTGCTGTCTGATGGATCACCGCCGTTTCGTGGACGCCTTCGAACGATTGTGGCCGGAGCGGCCGAAAATGGTCGATAAGTATTTTTACCGCCAACTGCGGGTTTTGCACAACGATCCGCGGCGTGAAATCTCCGCTGTACTTTGCCGGGAGAATAACCGCTGCCGCGTCCGTGGTTTCAAGATGCTTGTAATACCTGGAATTGCCGACAAAAGTGACCTCTGTGGATGTTGCGTTCTGGATTTCGGCAATATCCGTAATAGTGGTTTCAGGGGAGCCGCCATGCAGCTCACCCTGCACCATCTCAACTATATCAGATAATGTCGTGGACACTGGTTTTACGAAATTCGATAGATGGAGTTACGGATTCGAGCCGCCTGAATCTGAACTTCCGCCGCCCCGGCGTAATTCGTACAGGACGTCCGCGGTGATATTATGCTTCTCTTCCGCATACAGGATGTTGCCGCTGACGGAGTCCAGCACATAATCGTAACTGCCATCTGAGGCCACTTTTTTGATGGCGGTGTTAATCTTTTGGAGTACCGGGCCAAGGATTTGTTCCTGCTTGGCATAGATTTGCCCCTGCGGACCGACGTTCTCCGTCTGAAACTGCTGAATCCGCCGACGGAGGTTCTGAATTTCCTGCTGTTTCTGCTGGCGTCGCTCTTCGCTCATCACAAACTGTTGCTGCTGAAACGACCGGTTCAGGCTGTCCAGCCCCGAGGTCATTTGCATATACTGGTCTTCGAGCTGTTTGGCCTCGAGATCCAATTTTTTCTGAGCTTCCCGTGCTTCCTCGTATTCCTGCATAATCCGGTCGGAATTGACGTAGGCAATTTTGAGCTGCCCGAATGCCGGAACGCTGATAAGAATTGAGAGCCCGAGCAGTACTCCGAGTTGTGTTATCCGTTTCACGCTTTCCTCCTTGTAGGTCTCAAATGTTTTTATACTCTAATGATTAAAACGGTTGTCCAAAGATAAAATGTGTCTGCCAGCCCTCTGGCTGGGTCGATCCCGGATCCAGCGAATCGAACCCGTAGCCGAAATCGAAGCCGAGAATACCTAGCATCGGCATGAATAACCGAAATCCGACGCCGGCTGAGCGCTTCAAATCATACGGATTTATATGCTCAACATCCAGATAAGTATTGCCGCTTTCGAAAAAGCCCAGTCCGTAGAGCGTTGGATTTTCCGAGATGGGAAATCGCAATTCCAGCGAATATTTTAATAAGGCACGCCCACCCAGCGGATAGCCATTGAATGTCGGTCCGACAGACCGATCCGGGTAACCCCGGAGCGCCGATCCGTACACCATCCCGGAGCCGCCCATGAAGAACTGTTCGTCATACGGGATAACGGAATTATCCTGCAGGCCTTTCAAGGCCCCCGTCTCAATATTCGTGTATAACACTAATTTCCAAAACATGGGTGTGAACCATTCGATCTGTAACTCATGCTTATGATATTCTTCGTTGCCGCCCAGCGGGCCGCCGGAAAGCGCGGAAGTGAGCGAAACCCGTGAACCCTGTGTCGGAAATTCCGGGCGGTCCCGGCTGTCGCGGCGCAGTGTTTGTGTAAGCCGTACGCCCCGAGTGGGATTGGTTCCGGTTTCATTAATTCGTTCAAAGGTCGTGGAGTCCTCAATATTTGTGTATTCCTTGGTATCGAGATACAGCGACCAGTTTCCGCGGAAATAACTATCCGGCCAGCGGAAGCGGTGTCCCACCGACACCGAACCGCCGCGCTGGGTGATATCAAAGGGCAGGTAATACTGTCTGGTTGAACCTGCCAGTTGGCCACGATCCGAATAAAACACACTGAATCCCACCGGATTGGGCCGGTTAAACGGCCAGGGTTCATTAAACCGAAACCGAAAGGACTGATAAAATTGCCCCCGCTGGTAATTCAGCACCACCTGCTGCCCGTTTCCGAGAAAGTTATTGAACTCCACGCCAACGCTTCCGAGCAGGCCATCCCGCTCGCTGTATCCGATAGAAGCATTGGCTCTGTCGGTCTGCTTTTCTTCGACTTCAACAGAGAGATCCACGTGCTTGTCATCCACGGGGACGACATCCGGGACCACGTTAGAGAAATAGTTGAGAATAAAAATTTCCCGTTGACTTCGGATTAGTCTCTCACGGCTGAAAATATCACCAGGAAAGATTCGCAGCTCCCGGCGAATGACATCTTCTTTTGTCTTCGTGTTCCCTGTAATATTGATGAGGCGGACATCAACCTGGTAGTTCTCCTGGATTTGAAAACTTACGTCAACAGAGTTTTCGGAGACCGGAACTTCCTGTGGTGTGATCTGGAAATACAAGTATCCGCGGTCCATGTACAGGCTGCGGATATTTTCCACACCAGCCTGGAATTCTTCCTGATTATACTGATCCCCGGGGTCAATCCCCAGCGCTCTGCTCAGCTCTTCCTCTGTGTAGAGCGTGTGGCCCGACCAGGTGAATTCACCGTACTCGTACTTGTTGCCTTCGTCTATCCACATGTCGATAAACAGGCGGGTGCGTTCATCGTTGTAATAGATGGAGTCCCGGACGATTTCCGCGTCGCGAAAGCCCTCGTTTTTGTAATAGTTAATGATGTTAGTTTGGCTGGTCAGGTAGTTTTCCTGGTTGTATTCCACATCCTGGAACAGTTTCCACCACCGCTGCTCTTTTACCTTCTCCATCTGCTTGCGCAGCTTCCGTTCTGAGATGGATTTGTTGCCGTGAAAGGTAATGTCCCGGATTTTTACCTTTTTGCCCTCATCGATATTATAGATGAGTTTGACATAGTTTTCCCGGTTCTCAGCAGGAACAGTTTCCCCGGTGATCTCAGCCAGCAAAAAGTTTTTATCCTTGTACAACTGCTTCATTTTTTTTGCATTGGCATGGATTTCCTGGGGATCAAGCACCTGACCGGGAATCAGGTTCAATTCTTCTTCGAACTTTTTGTCCTTTATTTTATCATTCCCCTTGTAGACTACTTTGGAAAGCCGGGGATGCTCTTTCACCTGGATCACGAGATACACGCCGTTCGCGGTCTCCCGTTCTAATACGATGTTCACATCGGAAAACAGGCCGAGCTCCCATAACCGGTCGATCGCCTTTTGGATGGTTTCGAGGCTGAGCGACTGGTCAATCCGCAAACCGGAGTTCGCTTTGATAATATTCGCATTTGCAGTGACGTTCCCTTTGACAGAAAGGCCCAGCAATTTTACCGTTTGGTCTGTGCCCGGAGCTTGCGCCTGGACTGCCGGAGCGCTTACAGCAAGGAACAATCCCAGACAGATGAGTATTACCGGGATACGGCTTGTGGAGCGAAAAAAATGCGAAAAAACAACAGTCATAAATTCAGGATTGTTCGGCTAGAAGTGGTTGATTTTTAATTTGTTCGCTTACTTTGCCGAATCTGCGTTCCCGGCTTTGAAAATCCAGGATGGCTTTGTACAGCTCTTCCCGGCGGAAATCGGGCCAGTACTTTGAAGTGATATACAGTTCGGTGTAGGCTAATTGCCATAAGAGGAAGTTACTAATCCGGGCTTCCCCGCTTGTCCGGATAAGAAGGTCCGGATCAGGGCAGTTTCCTGTGTGCATGTAGGAACTGAAGAGTTCTTCGGTGAGATCCTCAATGGAATGCACGCCTTTTTGAATGTCGCGGTAGAGCCCTTCAACGGCTTCCAGGATTTCGCCCCGGCCGCCGTAACTCAGCGCCAAATTCAGTTGCAACCCGGTGTTATGCGCTGTGCGCTCAATCGCCTCCAGCATCCCGTTCCGCGGTTCAGTCGGGAGATCGTCCAAATCCCCAATGACGTGGACTTTGACGTTATTTTCGTCCAACTCATCGACCTCTTTGCGGATAGTGCGTAACAGCAGCTTCATCAGCGCCGACACCTCTTTGGGTGGCCGGTTCCAGTTTTCCTTGGAGAAGGTGTACAGCGTCAGCACCTCTATGTTCAGTTCACCGCAGGCCCGCACCACTTCCCGAACGGAGTTAATACCTTCATTGTGACCGGCCAGGCGCGGAAGGCTGCGTTCCTTGGCCCAGCGGCCATTGCCATCCATAATAATCGCGATATGCTGGGGAAGGGAGCCGTTGCTTCTTATTTGTTGTTCGAGCGCGTCTAAGTCGTTTGTCATATTATTTTTTCTTATTCGCCTATATCAAAATGAATTTATTTTCTCCCCCTCAGGAAGTCAAGACAAAGGTCAGACCGGAAAGTCCCGACAATACGTCCCTACGGGGAGTTTTTATTCGCATTCCAATGAATTTGGCTTCGTTCAAATCGTATTTGTCTTGAGCGAACAAACGCACGTTGTTAATCGACTGCCTAACGAATTTGTTCCGCTAAATTCTGCGCGATGTTGTTAAACGCTTCCGCAGCTGCTGACTCCGGTTCGGACAGCACAATCGGCTTGCCCCGATCCGAGGCTTCCATAACTTCCGTCTGCAGCGGGATGCGGCCCAGTAACGGCACCTCCAGACGATGACTCTCCTTTTCACCGCCGCCCCGGCTGAACACATCGGTGTCTTCACCGCAGTGCGGGCATTTGAAGTAGCTCATATTTTCGATGATGCCCAGCACTTTTGAATCGACCTTCCGGAACATATTAGCACCCTTTTTCACATCCTGGAGCGCCAACTCCTGCGGCGTAGTCACAATCACCGCGCCGGTGATTTCGATTTTCTGGACCAGCGTCAATTGCACATCGCCGGTACCGGGCGGCAAATCCAGGATCAGATAATCCAGCGCCTTCCAATCGATGCCATTCAGGAACTGATCCACCATTTTGGCCACCATCGGGCCGCGCCAGATCACCGGTGAGTCATCGCCGAGGATGTTCCCGAAGGACATGAGCTTCAGTCCGTATTTTTCCAGCGGAGCGATTCGCTCATCCTGGGTGAGATACGGTTGATCGGTTATGCCGAACAACGTGGGCAGACTGGGACCATAAATATCCAGATCGAGCAATCCGACCGTGTGTCCCTGTTCCTTCAGGCTGGCGGCAAGATTGGCGGCAACGGTGGATTTTCCGACCCCGCCCTTTCCGCTGGCCACGGCGATTACGTGGTTCACATTGGGGATGGCATGATGGTCTGCCCAGGGATCGCCTGCGCCCTGCTGTGCCGCCTGTCCGCCGCCGGGCCCGCCAATCGATTGCGACGATCCACTCTCGACGGGATCAACCAGCGAAATCGACACGTCCGAAACGCCTTCCTGCTTAATTGCGTCGCGCACTTCCTGCACAACTTGCTGTTTTTTGTTCTCATCGCTCGAGGAGATCTTCAGCTCGATTTGAACCGAACCATTTTCAATGGTCACATCTCCGACCATCCCGAACGACACAATATTCCGGCTGAATCCCGGATAGGTGATCCCCTCCAGGATGTTCATTATATCTTCGCGACTCTCTATTGCCATCGATTATTTACTCCTTTTTGACTGTAATTGACGTCCTAATCTCTGTTCGACAGATTTTACCTTTCCGGCAATGCGATCGGTCGCATCCCGTCGATAATCTATTTTGATAGTTGTTGAAATTCGTTCACTCTCTTGTTCCAATAATTGATGACACTGTTTCATTGTAGCCATTACCTCATCCCAGGGCCCTTCCAAAAGCGTACCCATTGCATGGAGCTCGTAATCCAGCCCGCTTTTACCAATGATGTTCAGTATTTTGGCAACGTAAGGACTTAAACTTGTGCCTTTATCAAGAGGAGCCATGCTGAACTCAGCCAGGATGTGCGGCGATTCTGTCACGGGTATACGGTTGTCCTGGGACTGTATTTGAGGAGAATATAAAGCGAAAGTAAAGCCACAATCAGGCCGAGAGCTCCGGCGCCGATAAACAACACTGTTGCAGCGGCAAAGAACCCACCAATCATGACAAGCAGAGCAAGTGTGATAAAAATCCACGCGAATTTAAAGGGACCGGGATACAAAAACTGTTGCAGTCTGCTATGATCGGATATGCTGGCATCCTGCAAAGCAAGCGTCGTGAGCGGTATTTCGGATAACAGCGCCATAAGAAATGTCAGCAGTACCCAGCCGCCGACCCCGAAAATCCGGTGCGAGCCTGCACGTCCGCTGGGGTAATTCACGGCGATATCAAATCCGAGCAAAATGGTTAGGGACAGCGCAAGAAATCCCACGATAATGAACGGTAACAATTTAAGGGAACCACCGGCATCTTCCCGCTGTGAATTGGTACTTCCCAGGTCCCCCACTTTCGGCATACTGTAACCATAGCCTAAAAATCCGAGCAAGATTATTCCACCAGCGATCATCAGGGAGGACAGTTTCCATGCGACCATAAAACTCAGGAGTGTCACAATCCCAATCAGCCACACCCACGCGCTTCCCTGAAGGACTGGCACAGATTTCGTCACTGGCAATTCACCGCCCCGGAGCGCCACACCGATTCCCAGGAGTCCCAGCGATGCCCAGCCGACAAATCCGGCGTGAATATGCGGTAACCGCATACTCTGCAGTGTATTTTCGCTCAGATATCCGTGGAACAGATATCCGCCGATCAGGATGGTAATTGCTAATCCCAGCGAACCGAATGCTCCGAATAACAGTGCGCCTTTCCTATCCTGCGGTTCTGCCTGGAAGAACCACCGGAAATACTGGATCACCCACCAGAAACCGGCGTACGCTACACCAATAAAGCCAACAGCCATGACAGGCCAGGTATCGAGGAGAAATCCCAGAGTCAGGATACCGATGCCGACATTCATTATTATATGGATGGTTTTGACTGTCCACTCATTTACACGAACGGATTCGAGGCTATAGAATAAGCGGAGGTACAGCCCCATGAGTCCGAGGGTCAGCGCCCCAAGCGTTCCAAGGTGCAGCGTCGCAATCGTAATCGGAACCGCGATAAAAATATTGAAAACACGTAACCCGAAAATAACGGCGGTGAGAGTCGCCGTGAGCAACAGATAAAGAATTGCTGTCCGGTAGTACCGTAACAACACCCGCGCCTTTTCCTGGGTCAGCATGTGAACCTCGCTCGTTATTGAAATTTAGCTTGTGAGTGTACCCAAATCAGGGACGGGAATCAACTTAAAATGAGCAGAGATTATTATGCGAATTTGTAAGGTTTCTAATTAAAAAAAAACGGCGCCCGGTAACTGACGGACGCCGTTTGTAATCGATGGAAAAAAATCGATTACGAGTCTGATCGGCTGGCAAGGAAGACGTTCCGCCTGCCCCATTGCAGGGCGGTCTTGTAGTCTTCCAGCCAGATATCGGCACGATTTTGGTACCGGCGGTTCATGGTATCATGCACAACCATCGGTTTAACATACACCACATAGACGGTATCGCCATAAGCGTATGCGCCGGTTGGATTGAAGCCCATCCGATGCATCAGGTCGGATTCAGCCTGGATCATATCCCTGCTGAGGGCTAGCGTTCCGTCCTGGACCTTTTTCCCGCTGGACGTGGTAAAAGGATCATTATTTGTTTGCCAGGTAAAGCTATTATATGCTGTGGCAACGATCCGGCTGATTTGGATTTTGGAGACCGTGGAAATGTCATCCTCTATCTGGGTAGCGACGGTTCGCAGGGAATCCACTGTCTGTTGGAGTTCCGCCTTTTGGTTTGCCAGGGTGCGCAGTTCTTTTGCATAATCGGATTTGGCGGCATACAGAAGCAAACCGAACAACAACACCGGCACAATCAGCACCCCAAGAACGCTCCAGCGCAGTTGTTTGTTTGATTTCATTTGCTTTCCTCCGGATTTATTCTCATAAATCATGATGTCAAATTCTCTGAGTTAATAAACGAAAAAAGTTAAATACGTGCAGGAGCCGCGTAATCAGCGCTGTGGATGGTACCGGTTGACACTCTGTCTGCCTCATTGCCGGATACTAACACTTTCAAAGGCATAAATGTGTGATGTTGATTACATTTCATCACAGGCTGTACCGCTCCTGTGATCTGAATCAAAGGTGTCATATTTGCATTCCCTCTCCTCATATTTACGAATAATAGATTTCCAATACTCAAATGTCAAATATTTTTTTGTTTTTCTGTTGTAAGGGGTAGGGTAAATATTTACGATTTATTCGGGATGGATAAAGCACCAAAGAATATCGCCCGGGAACATTTTGTAGACAGATTACTTCAATTGAATGAATTGAAAAGATAGTTTTCCACTGAACGCACAAGGACCGAATATGCAAAGTAAAGCACAGGAAGAAAAAGCGCTGCGGCGACTTCGATTGATGACGGACATCACCTGCCAGACCTTGGCAAAGGGGAGCACCACCCTAACAGAAGCTTATAATTTGATTTTTCACGTTCGCCGGCAGGCTCTTTCTCTGTTTCCCGATAAAGCCGACACATTCGATATGATATACGGGAGACGCTTCCACCGGATACTGGAAGAAAAAGGGGAATTATTCAGTATTGCGTACCCATTCTGGAATTAAATATTTTGGTGTACTTGTGGATAAAAACTACTTGAAAAACAGGGGGGGCTACAGTACTTTTCGCCACTTGCCTGTAGAAAACTGTTATACCAATCACAAAGGGTAAATGATAAACAGAGACAGGTAAGTAAGGGAAAAAATTTTACGAGCGAGCGATTGCACGCACCGTTCGTGCAGATGAAAAATATAATTAGCTGAGTGAAAATAAATTTTAGGTACCGCTTCTGTTTTAATGTAAGGGATTAAGACAGAAGCACATAGTATTTGAAGGAATTGCCAGTTTGATGTTGAAAACGAAGAAATTCACAATGTGGCGGTGGATAGCAATGTTCATCATTCCGGAGGCCGTCAATGTAAGCAGATCCCGGTATAGCGCATTTGCTTCTACACACCCATTTCGTATGACCGAATTACATCAATTGGAATCATTGGGGCAATTAGATATCGCAACATTTTTACGCCGATGGTACCAGAAGATCTCTTCGTTATTACACACGCCGATTGAAAAAAGTGGAGCCAATCGACGGCAGGATGACAGAAGCCGGATACAAACCGGCGCTTATCGACAATTTTCTTTGATGAGCAAATGCCGAGATCTCCAAAATGGTGCTTTTGTCTTGTCCGAACAGCACCTTCATCAGTATGATTCCCGCCTTTCCTTCAAATCACATTAAATCCTGACGGCTTCCCCACACCGGGATGCCTGTATTTACAACCGCGTCAATACCCTTACTGTTGGCCACAGATGGAATGAAGGGTTTGTTCTATGAGGAAAGAAATATTTATAAACGAGTCGTCCGGTGAGACCCGGATAGCTATACTCGAAGACTCGCAACTGGTGGAGTTTTACGTTGAGAAGCCGGAAAACGAGCGCATGGTCGGAAACATTTACAAGGGCCAGGTGGAGAATGTCATCAATGGAATGCAGGCGGCCTTTGTAGATATTGGTCACGAGACGAATGCGTTTTTACCGTTTAGTGAAGTGGAGGACAATAATAGCCCGTTTCCAGGGATGCTCGATGCGCCGGATGATGAGGAATCCAACGGGAATTTCCGCTCCAACAGGCGAAATAAAGCGCATCCTGGCCTGAAATCCGGCGAAGATATCATTGTCCAGGTTATCAAGGAACCGTATCGCGGCAAAGGTCCGCGAGTGACGACCGCCGTCTCCATCCCGGGGCGATTTATGGTGTTATTGCCGTATGCGGATCATGTAGGCGTCTCCAGAAAAATTCATAAGAGGAAGGAGAAACGGCGGCTCAAGCGTATCGGTTACGAAATTAAGCCGGAAAATTACGGGTTAATTGTGCGGACGGTGGCGGACGGAAAGTCCAAAGAAGAGCTGCAGAGTGATATTGATTATCTAATTTCCACGTGGCGGAAAATTGAGAGCAATATTAAAAAAGGGAAGGCGCCCTGCATCGTATATAAGGATATGGAGATGGCAAGCAGTATCATCCGGGATGTGTTCACGTCGGATGTTGATCGGGTGATCTGTGACGATAAGAAGCTCTATAAAAAATTGAACAGTTATCTCAAATCCACCACGCCGCAGCTGGAGGATAAGCTCCACCGGTATGACGGCCGCGATCCCATCTTTGATAAATACAATATCGACAAGGAGATCGAGAAATCGCTCAACCGGAAGGTCTGGCTGAATAGCGGTGGTCATTTGGTTATTGAGCACACGGAAGCCATGGTTACCATTGATGTAAATAGCGGCAAGTTCATCGGGCGGAAAAACCATGAGCAGAACTCGCTGAAAATCAATCTGGAAGCGGCCCGGGAAATTGCCCGGCAGCTGCGGTTGCGGGATATCGGCGGTCTGATTGTCGTGGACTTCATCGATCTGAAGGATGATAAGAACAAGAAAAAACTGTACGATGAGATGAAAAAGGAAACCAAAAAGGATCGCGCAAAGATCGCGATGGCGCCTGTTTCCGAATTCGGGCTGATGGAGATGACCCGGCAGCGGGTGCGCCTGAGTCTGCTCCTGTCCACGAGTGAGGAATGTCCGGTGTGCCGCGGCACCGGCCGCGTCCTGTCCAAGGAATCCATGGTCACCAAAATTGAAAGCTGGATTAAACGCTTTAAATCCGAATGCAACGAGCGACGCTTAATATTAAAGGTGCATCCCACTATTAGCGATTATCTGACCGAAGGCACCAAGAGCATAATTCGGCGGCTTATGTGGCATCATATTATGAAGATCGACGTTCAGCCGGATGAGGCGATTAACATTGACGATTTCCGCTTCATTTCGAAAAAGCAGAAACAGGATGTTACCGATCAATATTAACTTGATATCGCAAAAACAGAAATCTAAATTAATATGCTTTTGGAGAAACGATAAAATTCAGGAAGAAACAGGAGTACCAGCTCATGTACGCGGTTGTTGAAATTAAGGGGAAACAGTTTAAAGTCACCTCGGGGGCGGAAATCAATATTCCAAAGACCGATGCGGAAGAAGGCGACAAACTAACGTATAACCGTGTGCTGTATATGCACAATGGCAAAGATCCGGTAATCGGCACACCCACCATAGATGGCGCAACGGTGGAAGCGACGGTGCTTGGACACGGCAAGTCGAAAAAAGTGATGGTGTTCAAGAAAAAACGCCGGAATAATTATCGGCGGAAGCGCGGACATCGGCAGCAATTTACCTCCGTCCGGATTGATGATATCAAGGCAGCCGCACAGAAGAAATCCAAGTCGAGCAAATCGTCGAAAAAGAAATCATCGAAAAAACCGGAAGCCAACGCAGAGGCTTCCGCTGAGAAAAAGAAATCAGAGGAGTAAACGATGGCACATAAAAAAGGTGTTGGATCATCGAAAAACGGTCGCGACAGCAATGCGCAACGTTTGGGTGTGAAAACCTACGGCGGCGAATTTGTGACCGCGGGCAGCATTATTATCCGGCAGCGCGGCACCAAAATTCATCCCGGCTGGAACGTGGGACGCGGCGGCGATGATACCCTGTTTGCAAAGATCGACGGCCGGGTAACGTTTGAACGGCGCGGCCGGGACCGGAAAATTGTCAGTGTCTATCCTGAAGCATAAATATTCAGGGTAGCTACTACCTATATATCCCGATAATGGGATAAATCAAAAATTCAGGTTCTCTTATGCGAAAGAGACTGGATTCGACATGGTTGGTACAATAAGTTTAAGGCGTGGACGGAATCCACGCCTTTTGTTTTTCTATGCGCAATTATTTAATCTTGCACCAGTTTCCGGCTCCGGAAACTGAACAAAGGAGGTTTTTATGAAAGTATCAGTCATTGGCGCTGGACATGTCGGCGAAAACACGGCTCGCCGAATCGCCGAAAAGGAATTAGCTGAGGAAGTAGCGCTGGTCGACATCGTGGAAGGGATGCCTCAGGGAAAATCGCTGGATATGTGGGAGTCCGCGCCGGTCGAAGGATTTGACACCCATCTCCTTGGCGCGAACGGTTACGAGGAAACCGCCGGATCGGCAGTCACCGTCATTACTGCCGGATTAGCGCGGAAACCCGGTATGAGCCGGGACGATCTGCTGGCGAAAAACACCGAAATTATTACGGAAGTTGTGGAAAACGTGGTGAAACATTCGCCGGACACGAAAATCATTATGGTGACCAATCCTCTGGATGTGATGGCATACGTCGCGCTGAAGGTCAGTGAATTCGACTCCAACCATGTGATGGGGATGGCCGGGATTCTGGATACGGCGCGGTTCCGTTCGTTTGTGGCACTGGAACTGGGCGTTTCCGTCCGGGATATCCAGGCGATGGTGCTGGGCGGACACGGTGATACGATGGTGCCGCTCCCGCGCTACGCCACCGTAGCAGGGATCCCGCTGCCGGACCTGCTGGCACAGGAAAAGATTGATGCAATCGTCGAGCGTACCCGCGGCGGCGGCGGAGAAATCGTAAGCCTGCTGAAGAGCGGCAGCGCCTATTATGCGCCCTCGTCGGCGGCAACCGAAATGGTGGAAGCTATCGTCAAGGATAACAAACGCATCCTGCCGTGCGCGGCTTGGCTTACCGGTGAGTACGGATTGAATGATCTGTATATGGGCGTCCCCGTCAAACTCGGTAAAGACGGTATTGAGGAAATCCTGGAAGTGAAGCTGAACGATGAGGAAAAGACCATGCTGGAGAAATCTGTGGAGCACGTGCGCAGCAACCTTGCGAAGGTTTCACTGTAAGTTAATTTCAGGAGTTATGTTCTTGCGGAAAGCGCGGTTCGGTTTCCGGGCCGCGCTTTTTGTTTGTTGGTGAGTTCTGCTACGTGTATTAACTTTACAGCGTTTGTGAATTACTGAGGTTATTCGGAAGAAGATTGAAGGAGCAGAAAGTGGCTATTTTAGTTGTGGGATCAGTTGCACTGGATACGATAGAGACACCGTTTGCCAGGCGGGAAGATGCCCTGGGTGGATCAGCGATGTACTTTAGTGTCGGCGCCAGTTTTTTCTCTGATGTCCGGCTGGTTGGCGTGGTCGGGACGGACTTTCCGGCGGATGCAATTACATTATTACAGAACCATAACGTGGACATCACGGGATTACAGCAGGTCGAGGGGAAAACGTTTCGGTGGTCGGGCCGGTATCACATGGATATGAACCAGCGGGATACGCTGGATACGCAGTTGAACGTCTTTGAAGAGTTTTCTCCGAAGATCCCGGATGAGTATAAATCAACGGATTACCATTTTCTCGCCAATATCCATCCGGCGCTTCAGTTAGATGTCCTCTCTCAGGTCGAAAAGCCTGAACTCATCATTACCGATACCATGAATCTCTGGATCGACACCACTCCAGATGATCTTTGGAAAGTCATCGCGCAGACGGATATTATGCTCATCAGCGATTCTGAGATTCGCCAACTAACGGACGAACCAAACCTGCTGGTTGCCGGGAAGAAACTACTGAAAGAAGGACCTGAGTACGTCGTCATCAAGAAGGGAGAGCATGGCGCCATGCTGGTGGATAATGGGGGGGTTTTCTTTGCTCCGGGCTTTCCTCTGGAAGATATTGTTGATCCAACCGGCGCCGGGGATGTTTTTGCCGCCGGGCTGGTCGGGTATCTGGAAAAGACCGGCACTGTAACGGATGTAACACTTCGCCAGGCGGTGATTTACGGGAGCACCCTGGCCAGTTTTAACGTCGAGGATTTCAGCTTGGAACGCCTGAAGACACTCACCGAAGATGAAATAAAAGAACGGTACCGGATGTTCAAACAGATCACGCACTTCGAGAGCGAGTAATGGACATATTTACGGAGTATATTCAACTCGACACGGAATCGAACATCGACATTATCGATATTTCCAATGATGTCAGAACACTGGTGCGCAAGCATAATATTTCCAGCGGGCAGGTGACAATATTTTGTCCGGGATCGACCGGAGGTATCACAACCATCGAATATGAACCAGGTCTGCTGAAGGATATTCCAGAGTTGTGGGAGCAGATCGCACCGGCTGGGAAAACCTATCATCATAACGAGACGTGGCACGACGGGAACGGGCATTCGCACATCCGGGCGGCGATGACCAAGCCCGATCTCAACGTGCCGATTGTCGACGGGGAACTCACGCTGGGCACCTGGCAGCAGATTGTGTTTATCGATTTCGATGTACCGGCCCGGCAACGCAGATTGGTGGTGCAGATCATTGGAGAATAAATCGCTTAACATCGCAAAGTCCATCTGGTGGGAAAACGGCGTGATTCACATGCTGGATCAGACGAAACTGCCCGCCAAAGAAGTCAAACTGCACATTACAAATGCGGATGACCTGATCGAGAGCATCAAGCGGCTCTCGATCCGGGGCGCGCCGGCGCTGGGCGTGGCGGGCGCATACGGAATGTTGCTGGTGGCAGATGACTGGAAAGATTCATCCGAAGCACCGGACTGGGAAGCAATTAAGTCCGATTTGGAGCCGCTCCGCAATGCGCGCCCGACCGCGGTAAATTTATCGTGGGCGATTCACAGGATTCTCGAGGAAGCAGAGTCGCAAAATCCGGCTAACAAATCCGAAGCGTATCACCTGATGAAGCAGCAGGCCATGGCGCTTCACCAGGAGGACGAAGACCGCTGTCGGGAAATCGGCGAGTACGGCGCAGAATTGCTTTCGGATACCTCACAGGTCGTCACGCACTGCAACACCGGCGCATTGGCTACAGGCGGCATCGGCACGGCGCTTGGGGTGATTTACGCTGCGGTAATGCACGGGAAGAACATCAGCGTGTACGCTGACGAAACCCGCCCGTTGCTCCAGGGCGCACGGTTGACGGCCTGGGAACTTCAGCGGGCGAATATTCCCGTAACTGTCATGACGGACGGGATGGCGGCGCCGCTGATGCAGCGGGAAAATATCGATGCGGTGATAGTTGGCGCCGATCGGATTGCCAATAACGGGGATACGGCCAATAAAATCGGCACGTATCAGCTGGCGATAGCTGCGAAAGCGCATGATGTGCCCTTCTACGTGGCTGCGCCCACCTCGACGATAGACACATCTTTGGAATCCGGCGAAGATATCCCCATTGAAATGCGTGGCAGCGATGAGGTAATCCGGTGGGGAGATATTCCGACTGCACCGAAAAATATCCCGGTGTATTCGCCGGCGTTTGACGTGACCCCGGCTCAATACATCGCTGGGATAATTACTGATGTTGGAATCGCCCGCGAACCCTATGATTTCAGTGGTTTCATCGGATCAGAAAAGTAAGAGAACAGGCATTTTTCTTCTTGAATTCGCCGCACTTTTCAGATACTTTTAATCGCATGTTGAATTTAAATGAATTTAGAGGAGTCCACGCATGAACCTTCGACGTTTGCCCCTGATATTTGCGTTGATCGCAGTGGTTGGGACTGTGTTTTATGCATGTCAAAGTCAGGAACTCACATCCGCAAAACTGTACATTCAGCAGCAGAATTGGGAGAAGGCAGAAGAATATCTGAAAAAAGCCGAAGAAGTTGAACCAAAGAATCCGGAAATACCTTTACTGCTTGGTACGGAAGTGTATGCCCGTCAGAAAAAATTTCAGAAGATGAATGAAGCGTTTGACCGTTCATTGGCTATCAGTGATCAGTTTAAGGAGGAGATTAAGACTGTCCGGATTAAATACTGGACTGAGAATTTTAATTCCGGAGCAAAAACGTACAATTCCGCTATTCAGGAAGAAGGGGAAAAGCGGGATGAAATGCTTCAGAAAGCCATTAATAGTTTTGAAACAGCTGCGGTCATAATGCCAAGTAAACCGGAAACCTACGGCAGTTTGGCTACTGCGTATCTGTTAACGGAGAATATTGAACGCGCCAAGGAGACGTTTGACAAAGCACTTGAGACCAACCCTGAAAATTTTCAGGTAGCGTTCAATTACGGCCGGATGCTCGCGGAAGAAGGCAATACCGAACGGGCTGTTGATCTGCTGAAACGGGCGCATGAGTTAAAACCGGAAAATACCACCGTCGTTCAATTACTGGCGAATTTGTACATCAAGCTGGACAAGAAGAACGAAGCGTTATCGATGTATAACGCAGCGCTGGAGCAGGAAACTGGTAATCCGGATCTCTATTTTAACAAGTCGATCTTGCATATTCAGCTGGCCCAGAATTTGGAATCCGAAGGCGACACGACTGCGGCAGAAGACCAGTACCAAAAGGCAATCTCCACCATGGAGAAGTCGGTTGATCTGAATCCGGATGATATTGAAGCGAAAATCCGGTTGGGTGAGTTATACCAGGAAATGGAAATGTGGGAAAAAGCCTCGCAGACCTTTGAAGCCGTTCTGGAGGAACAGCCGGAAAATGCGCAGGTGATGAAAAAACTGGCTATTACGGTGTATCGGATGGGAGAACCTCAGCGAGGCCAGGAATTGTTGGAAAAAGCGAAAAAATTGGAAGCAGGAGACGGCAGCGAGTAGGCCGATTCGGTTTTTTCGGTAATTGTTAGCCCGGATACACTTTTTGGTATCCGGGCTTTTTTATTTTTCGTCAGTTTGCTATTATCTGCACAGCGAAGACAGATAAAACAGGGCTTTGGAAACTATGAAACGGTTGATACCTACAGCGATTGTCGGATTCATTGTGTTGGTTTTTACTGTACTGGCGTTTTCCTATGGACGAGGGCCGGTCAATAAAAAAACCGGCGCACCCGGCGAAGGCATTTGTGTACAAAGCGATTGCCATATCACCCATGAGGTTAACAGCGGTCCCGGCACATTAATATTGCATGGAGTGCCGACCGTGTACCAACCGGGTAAATTATACCCCTTAACCGTTGAACTGGCTCAGGAAGGCCAATCCCGATGGGGATTTCAGGTCACAGTGATCAACGATAGTCTAGTCAGGAGCGGCGAAATCGTAAAATACGATGAGGACCTCACCCAGTTGGATGACGATAACGTGGAAGGCAAGGAGCGCTACTACCTGAACCATACCAGAGAAGGAACTTTTCGGGGAACCGATGATGGCCCGGTCAAGTGGAATTTCACCTGGCGCGCACCGGAAGAACCTGAAGGGAGTATCTCTTTCTACGTAGCCGGCAACGCGGCGAACGGTAACAAAAAACCGACGGGCGACTATATTTATAATATCGTTGAAAATAGCTATCCCGATTNGAACGCAGTCCCGGATAAGCAGTAAAAAATGTCTTAAAGTATTATGCAAACGTGAGGGGTATGAAACAACAACCACCTTCTCCCCATCAAATCGATGAGTCATTATTCAAACGCCGGTATTTATGACGGGGTTACTTTGAACCAGCACCGACTAGTCAGGATGTGCCACGAACGTCAGTAGTCGTTCGCCGGCATCTTACTTTCTTACCCCGGAAAGCCTCATAATGCCGTTTCGATGGAACTTGCTATTCCGTATTTCGACTTTCTTCGCTTTTCGTCTGTTGGTCAACTGAGCACTGTGGGCTTGTGACTCACGACCGGCTTTATCCTGAACACTTGAACAACCAACCACTAGTCGAACTGATTAATCTTATTCAAAATCCCGAAATACCCGCGTCCGAATTCCTTCCCAAGGATGTCAATGCTCTCTTTTTTTGTCTTGGAATCGGTGCGGAGTTCGGCGTAACGTTGCTCAAGTTGAGATAATTCTTCTTCCGTCCATGGTTTGCCCTGGTTGGACGGCGGGGAGTGCTCCGGTTCGCGGATATCATTCATTAAAAAGCCGGGAGATAGCTGCTCCATCTGCTGGATTTGATAATTGCAAGCTTCGGTGCTCTTCTCAAATCCGGTGGCATTGCGGTTCAGACCGCGGGCAACTTTCGCAGTGGAGAAGCTCCCCAAAAACAGATCGCAGACGATATCGCCTGCGTTGCTGCTGTACCGGATGATCTTCTTCAGCAGTTCAGTCGGGAGCTCGTTTTTGTTCTTCTTCTTTCCGGGCTTGTATTCCCGGTTGATAATCCAGACGTCCTCGCGGTCCTGATAGTTTATTGAACCGCCATCCACATCCTTCTCCTTCGCACCGTATCGCGCAAACGTGTTGAACGTGCGTGGCCCGCCCGGCTTCACGTAATACAAAATGTGATAGTGTGAAGAGACATATTTCTTCTTTGTGTACACGCCGAAATTGTACTTCCAGATGATGTGGTTCATCTCCTCGAGATCGGTTTGCCGCAGGGCTTTGAGAATGTAAAACAGGTTCGTGTATCCCGACACTATGTAGATTGAACCACCAGGACGCAGAATTCGCTCCGCCTGGCTAATCCACTGCTGACTAAAATCCCCGTATTCCCCCAGCGGAATTTCAACGTATCCATCGATGACGTGCTTTTCGTCGCGGTTGTAATGCTTGTGCAGCGTATCGCCCTTGATCCCGTACGGCGGATCAGTGACAATCAGATCGATGGAATCGTCCGGAATGTGCCTCTGGCATCCGGTGATGCAGTCCTCGTTAAAATAACAATTTACAAATTTGTCAGTCATTGTAGTAGCATTGTCGTATTAACCGGAATCGTTTATGAATTTTTTAAATAATCTAAAATACACTGGAATTAAACTTATATTATTTAATCTGGTGGTCCTGATCCGGCGTCTACCCTTCGACAAGTTCTGGATGACGCCTCTGAGTGTCACTCTGAGCCCGTCATGAGCCGGGTCGAATGACTTGTCGAAGAGTGGCAGGCTCCCTGTCTGCCTGATTTGTGGGTTTTGATCAAATGTAGTGAATGTAAAATTCATAAACGATTCCGGTTGAGTTTCATGATCGTATAATTTATCTGATTCCTAAAGGGAAAAACGTAGGAGAAAACCGGCTCCTTTTCCAGAAAATTATGCAGCGATCCGTATTTTTCGTAGAGCTCCTTCCCATCCATCCGCTGGCGCAATCCGCGGTGGGCGCCAAATACGCGCGGAATGTTCGGACTCGTCCACCCGGTGAGTTGGTAGACAAACCGGAACAACCGCAGCAATCGATTCCGCGCCTGGTTCGGGTTCCCGTACTGGCACTGAAAGCCAGACAGTTTCCGGTGACGGGAGACAATTTGTCCGTCGCCCTGGGAAAATCCGGTGGATTCCAGCAGCGGGAATAGTTTTTCTACCACAAGTTTCTCAAAATCCGGCGTATCTATGATTTCCAAAGATGCCTGAAGCCATCGGGATTTCAGGTAATTTTTGATCCATTCGGCCACATTTTCCCGGTATTTGTGCGACTGCCCGTTGATGAACGCCGAATCCGCCAACCAGATGAGTGCACGGGACAACTCATCCGTAATTTCTTCATTAAAAAGCCAGAGCAAAAAATGGATCGTCCCCAGCGGATATTTGCGGTGGAAGTTCTCGGTTGAAATGCCGCGAATTTCGTTGGGATTGAGCATCTGGGCGTGTCCCGGCAAGTCAGCCTTTTCTTTATCTCCGATGATGTGGTGCCCCAAACTCGAAACCTCTTCGTGATAAATGTCTAAATCAATTGCCATCAATTCTCCATTGAATAATTGATGGCGGAAATCCGCAAATCTGCCGGGATACCAGAGAATCTCGTAATCATAAATTCCGGTAATATCCCAACCGAAACGGTGGTGTAAAACCGCCGCCGAAAGCACCGAATCCAGGTCGTTGCCGATGATCATGCCGGTGAAGTTTTCCGGGGAGGCAAAGGGATAAAACTCGTCAACGATCTTGTGGCGATCAATACATCCGGTATTTTGCAGGATTGGCATCGTGATGTTCCGGGGGTTTACCGGTTAGAGAGGATCCACTTATCCAACTATAGCTGTTTTTAGCCGTATTCGCATGATAAAAACGGAAAATGTGATGCTATAACCGTTTGTTAACGCTTATGGAACATTCGCACAATAATAGTGAAAAGTGAGTAATACACGATAAGACGATAATTAACGGAGTTCAGGGGCGACGAGATTCGTGGCGGCGGGAAACTCCGCTGATGCGAAGTAAATCTCTTTACCTAAAAAAGGCGAACAGGATGCCAATAATTACTCCGACCTGCCCCACTCAGAAGGCAAACATCCATCGAACCATATATGACTTCGTCGATTCGATTTTTGCTTCGACCTGAACGAATTTTGTATCAACCTCGGCGAAACGTTCATTGATTGAAGCAAATTGTTCATTCACTGAAACAAAACGTTTATCCACTGCGGTAAACCGCTCATTCATTTCAATGCGAAATTTTGAGAGCTCTTCACTCAACCGTCGCTCGAACTTTTCTTCGACAAACTCCAGCACATCCTCTTTTTGTCGTTGTTCGGATTGGTTGAAGAGGTCGACCAGGGCATCTGCGCCGTCGTCACCCGGTTTTTCCCGTAACGGTTTTGGAGCGGTAATAATCGTCATGAATTGTCTCCTTCAAACAAAGATACGGGAAACGGGGAAACGAATGCAATGAAAAAGTCAACAGCAGAGTTGCAGACCCTCCCCCATAATTGGGCGCGCCAATTCAAAAAAGGAGACTATTGCAGCCTGGACAAATCTGTTAACCGGCGGTCTATAATATTTTTACTTCCTTGTACGCCTTGTATCCTATTCACCCGGCATTCGCAATTAAATCCGTTAACTCCTCGGCCGTTTTTTCGATTTCCTCGGAATCGGCCTGCAGATTGCTGATAAATGAATTCTCCTCCGGTTTGCCGCGGACATTCTCGAAATCGGCATCCCGGGAACCCTGCACATCCAGACCATAACTTATCTTTGCCGAGGCATTGAATTCCTTCTCCGCATCCTTGAGGATCATGTTATTGAGTTTGATCGCGTTTTCTTTCCAGTCCCGGATGACCTGTAGCATCTGCTCACGAGAAAATTCAGTGAGTTTGGTTTCGTATCGTCCCTCCATCAGATGGACACACGAGGCCCACTCGTATTCCGAGTAATTTTTATGGATTGCAATCAGAGCATCCGCAATTTCATTTATTGATGAGTAGTGGCTCTGCTCGATCCTGGTGCACAATTCATCGATAACCTCGCCGGGAGCAATCATGCCGGACAAATCCCGCCAGTCAGTATATCCGGAGACTTCTTTGGAAATCAGCACCTTTTTGATATCCGCAAAATCGGCATCGCCGGAAATATGTTTCAGATAGTAGGAGAGACACTCTCCCATAGCAATTTTCACCGCCATCTGATAGTATTTGATCCCCATCTTGAGCATAAGTCGCTTGATTGAACCGCCGTTGTACTGCACGAATTTTTGACTGGAATCCGCCTCATCATAAAGTTTTTGCAGGATGTCTATTCCCCGGAGAATTTTCTCCACGATATACGGGTTCAATAGCTTAAATGTCAGCAGATCGTGTTTCTTGGCATCTTTTCTTTTATCCCGGTTCGGCCACTTTTCTGTGTCCCGACGGGTGCCGACCGTGAACAAGTTCATTGCCGGCGTTAACACGCTGGCATCCCCGTCGGTATCGAGGTAGGAGAACGGCAGATCGCTGATATCGATATTTTTGTGGTGCTTTCCCAACACAACCGAATACGGTCCGACGTGTGACGGCCAGAGCAGATACGCAAATGACCCGGTTTTGGAACCACGCTCATATATCCCTTGGTGATTGGGCCCCAGTTTGTACATGTGGTTGCTCTGGTTGGTACCGCTTCCGGTATTGTAAAACGATACCATCTCTGCGATCAGCAGTGAGGAGCGATGGTGCGTCACCGTGTACGGTCCGGCAAACAGCGCCACGGCCTCGCTGTGGAATGCTTCTGAATTTGCAAAGAATGCACAGTTTTCCGCTGAAAGTTGCTTGCCCAGGCGCACACCCTGACCGACGAACACGCCTTCCAGCAGCGCGCCTTCCGTCAGGTGCGAACCGGATTGCACGATAAAATTTTCCGCAATAACGTCCGAGCCAATGAATATCGGATCATCTTTGGTGCTGACAAGCGAACCGTTCTCCAGATGCCGTGCGCCGGATACCTCTGCCAGAGGACCGATATGGAGATTCAGGATGGTGTCGCAGTCCTGAATCACGGCATTATCTCCGACGATTCCGGTTGACCCTGTTTGCGATTCCGCATAATCCGCGATCATCTTTTTGAACCGCGCTATCATTTGGGGGCGATGTCTGTAAAAGACCATCAGATAGGCGATCTGAGCGGTCAGTTCGTTGTAGATGTTGAGCGTCCGTCCGCCACCTTCGTTTAAAATCTCAAGTTCGGCGCCGTTGCCGAAAGAAGTCGGACCGTTCACAATCATCGAGTTGACGTTCCGGACAACCGCTTCTTTCCCGATTGAATAATTTGCCAGCAAACCGACATTTGAAATGTAGACGTTCTCCCCGATTGTGCAGTTGTGAATATGACATTGATGTATCCCGGTGTCCACCGGCACGGAATCATGCAGGAACAGCGTCCCATCGGATGTATCGATCTTGACTTCTCCGCTGAACCGTACCTGACGATACCTTCCGCTGTGGAACGGATCGGTGACGAGCACATTGTTCCAATTTTCAGCCTCGCATCCCTGCTTCTCCAGAATCGTGATTTCGTTGTCAGTCAACTGCCGATACGACATGTTCTCTTCCTTCCTTATTCCTGTTTAGAAAGCATGATACGGGCATCCGCAGCAAATCCGCCCTCACCATCGTCCAGCACGATAAACGGATTGATATCCAGCTCCTGAATCATCGGAAAGTCGACGGCAAGTTGTGCCAGTCGCTGCAAGGCATCTGACAATGCCGAAACATCTCTGGGCGACTTACCGCGGATCCCGGATAACAGGTTGTAGGCGGTCGTTTCATGGATCATTGCATCAGCTGTCCCGGGTCCGAATGGCGCAACCCGGAAACTGACATCATGGAAAACCTCCACATACGTTCCGCCCAGCCCGAACATCACCACCGGACCAAAGGACGGATCCCGCTTTATTCCGAGGATCACCTCCTCGCCGCCGGTGACCATCTTTTGGACATAAATTCCGTCAATTTCAGCATCCGGACTCGATTTATGAGCGTTTTTAAGGATATACTGGTAAGCTCTGTGTACTTCATCTTCGGAGATTACATTTAATACGATACCGCCGATATCGATTTTATGCACTATATCTTTGGACATGATTTTCATGACCACCGGATACCCGACTTCCTGCGCCATTTTCACCGCATCTTCCGCGCTGGTCGCAATTCCACCCGGGAGGGTCGGAAACCCGTACGCTTTTAGAACCGGAGTGGCATACATTTCCGGCAGATGGGTTAAGCATTCTGTTTGTGCTTCCTCCAGCAGATTCGATACCTGCTTTGTATCTGCGTCGGCGAATTTCGGGATAGTATTCGTGTCCCTTTGCCGAATATTATGGAATTGATAGGCGCTAGTGAATGCGCTACACATCGATTCCGGCAGGATATAGTGTGGGATTTTATGCCGCTGCAAAATATCGATACCGGTTGCGACATCGGCCTCACCCATGAACGAGGCATACAACGGCTTGGATTCGTGACTGCCAACTTCGACCACAGCCTCGGCAATGGCTTCGATATCCGTCATGGATTGCGGCGTCAGGATCACCAATGTACCGTCGACATTGTCATCTTTCATTGTTGTGGAGACTGCCACGCGATAGCGGTCCGCTCGGGCGTCGCCGATGACGTCCACCGGGTTTTTGATGTTCGCCGTACTGGGAAGGTGTTTTTTAAATATTTCGGTGGTTTCGTCGTTGAAACTCGCCAACTCCAGGTCTTCCCTGACGGCCGCATCCGCCGCAAGAACCCCCGGACCGCCTGCATTCGTGATTATGGCGACCCGATTTTTCGACGGGATCGGCTGATACGCCAGCGCAATGGCTTTGTTGAACATCTCCTCGATAGTAGTACACCGGATAATTCCCGCCTGCCGGAGCGCCGCATCACAGACCTCGTCACTCCCGGCTAACGATCCGGTGTGGGATGCGGCTGCAGTGGCGCCTTCTTCCGTCCGGCCTGCTTTGATCGTCAGAATAGGCTTCCCGGTCTCTGAGATAATTTCCTGCGCAACATCCATGAGCGCGCGCCCGTCGCTGATTTCCTCCAGATAGATAAGGATCACGTCGGTTTTCGGATCATCTTTCAGATAGCGAAGCAGATCGATCTCGTTGATATCCGCCTTGTTTCCGAAACTGATGAACTTGGAAAATCCGATGTGCTTCGACCGGGCATAATCCAGCACGGCGGTACACAGCGCGCCGCTCTGGGATAAAAATGCGATGTTCCCTTCTTCCGGCATTTTGCGGGCGAAGGAGGCATTCATGTGAACCGCAGGGCCAGTATTGATCACTCCCAGGCAGTTCGGTCCGATAAAATGAATATCGTGCTCCGCTGCTATCTCCTTGATTTGCTCTTCGCGTTCTTTCCCTTTCTCCCCGACTTCACGGAAGCCGGCAGAGATGATGATGGCGGACTT
Organism: Fidelibacterota bacterium; assembly: GCA_018263365.1. Classification (GTDB taxonomy): domain Bacteria; phylum Fidelibacterota; class JAANXI01; order JAANXI01; family JAANXI01; genus JAANXI01. Next base: position 50,323 of record JAANXI010000062.1, read on the forward strand.
TACGCCTTTTTCCCCCAACTGCTTCATGGCCAGATGCATCACCGAACTCGGAAATACAATCACGGCCAAATCCACGGGGTCTTCGATATCCACGATGTATTTATAGGCTTTGACTCCGGAAATAGCATGCTCTCCCGGGCTAACCGGGTAAAGCACGCCCTGAAAATTATCCTGAAGCAAATTAGCAAAGATGTCGTGCGGAACCGTCCCCTTTTTGCGATTGGTCCCAACAACGGCGATGGATTCCGGATGAAAGATCTGCTGCAGGCCCTCCTGAACTCCCATGTGTCCTCCCCAATTTCGGATTAATCGAGATAAGTGCCGATAAATCCGACGGCGTCGGAAACGGTCTGAACCTCCAGGGCTTTATCCTCATCCATCTCAACGTCAAATTCCTCTTCAAACGCGGCCACAAGTTCAAGACTCTGCATTGAATCGGCGCCCAGATCAAAAATAAAATTCGTATCATCACCGATAGTGGATTCGTCGATCTCCAACACGGATGCAATAACAGATTTTACGCGGTTCTGAATTTCACTGCGTTCCATAGTAGCGCTCCTCCGGCTCTGATTTGGTATATTTGTGAGAATTTCCTCGATGGATTCCTCCCAGTTTTAGGAATCCTCCGTGTCTCTCTTCATGCAATTAGAATTGTATTGTGCAAAGCAGTCTCTTATCCGCCGGATTATCTTCCGGCAAATACATGCTTGCGAATCAAAGAAAAGTCTAATCTCTGCGGGAAGCTGTCACAAAGAAAGGCATCCAATAATTCGATAAAACCTATTCCAGTCGCGCATCAATAGTCGGCGTAAGCACCTGATGACTTTTTCTTCGCTATGTGATTAAGGCAAAATTAACGCCAAAGGGCGGGCATGAAAGGGTATCGGTTCTGTCAGGTTTTAAATATTTCTGCGTTGTCTGTGAATGTTATCCGTTCATGTCCCGGAATAAATCGATGAAGTGCTGATGTGTATGGAATGCCAGCGCGGGGAGATCATCAAAGGAAAAATATCGGACATCCTGCGCATCGTCGCCGGGAACGAGTTCGCCGCCGTTCACGGAAACATGGTAGCCCATCACCACTACATCGCCCCAGACACCGTACATACTCGAACTCAGTCCGATCAACTGGATGATATCGCCGTCCAGGTTCGTCTCTTCCTTGAGTTCCCGGAGCATGCCCTGTTCCGGCGATTCGCCCAGTTCCAGAAAACCGCCGGGCAAACACCACTCGCCGACTGCCGGCCGCACCGCACGCTGCACGAGTAGAATCTCATCGGTGGAGTTCACAATCACTGCGGCCGTGGTCGGAAACGGGTTTTCGTACAAAATACGCCCGCAACTGGTGCATACCTTGCGATTGCGACCTTCGACGAACTGTACTTCCGCTTCGCTGCCGCATTCCCAGCAATAGTTGACCTGTGATTTCATAGATAGTGAAAATAGGGGTAACTTCGCCTGCGAGCAAGAATGAAGACGATCCGGGATAAAAATCAGATGCGCGTCCCGCCTTGCAGCGGAACGCGGAGTTTTGTAAACTCGGTTTTATAAGAAAATAAGGGAGAAGGATGAGGGATTTACGAGAGAAACAGTTACGATCGGAAAAAGTCTTTAGTGGCGTGCTGCTGCACGTGTACAAAGACGAAGTGGAATTGCCGGATGGCCGGGCGAGTGTCCGCGAATATATCAAACACCCCGGAGCGGCGGTAATGATTCCGATTCTGCCGAACGGCAACCTGGTAATGGAACGCCAGTTCCGGTATCCGGTCGGCGAGGAGATGTGGGAACTCCCGGCCGGCAAGATCGACGAGGGTGAAGATCCGGTGGAATCGGCCCGGCGGGAGTTACTGGAGGAGACGGGCTACGGGGCGAAGAAACTGACGGCGCTCGGAAAACTGCATCCGGGGATCGGATACAGTAATGAAGTGATTTATATTTATGCAGCGGAGGATCTCACATTTCACGCAGAACAGCAGGAACACGACGAATTCATCGAAACGTTTGAACTGAGTCTCGATAAGGCCTTGGGGGCTATCCGTTCCGGTAAAATCACCGATGCGAAAACGATGGTCAGTATTTTCTGGGCTGAGAAGTACCTAAATGGTGAATGGAAATAACGACAGGTAATAGGTATAGGGAATAAGGTGTTGGCAGTCACGGCTTCAACCATCGATATGGAATTATAAAATTAGCTTGTGTGTCTTTTTGTAGGTAGAGGATTTTGGGTGTGGCTTACTTTAACACTATTGTGAATCCGTATTCTTTACGAAAATTACTGGAAGAGAAAGCCGCCGAACTCGGCTTCCTGGAGTTCGGCGTCGCCAAAGCGGAGGCGCTGGATGAAGAAGCTTGGCGATTGAGAGAGTACCTTGACCTGGGATATCACGCCTCGATGGAATGGATGGCGCGGAAGGTGCAACGGCGCACCAATCCCCGGGAAGTGGTGACCGGCGCGCAATCGGTTATCATGGTCTCCTATAATTACTATACCGGGCGTGCGCCTGAGGATAACAACAAGGCCAAAATCAGCAATTACGCCTGGGGCGATGATTATCACGATATTGTGACGCCCAAAGTGCGTGAATTGGAAGCCTACCTGCGCGACATTGCAGAGACTGAGGTGAATTCCCGATCCTACGTCGACACCGGCCCGATTATGGAAAAGGCCTGGGCTGCCCGCGCCGGCATCGGGTGGATTGGTAAACACACCAACCTCATCCACCGGGATCACGGTTCGTGGTTTTTTCTCGGCGCAATTATTGCAAATGTAAAACTAGAGTACGATGCGCCGATACCTGATTACTGCGGTAGCTGTCAGAAATGCATCGAAGCCTGTCCCACAGATGCCATTGTTGAGGAATATGTACTGGATTCCAATAAATGCCTTTCGTTTTTAACTATCGAAAACCGGGTAGACACCATACCGGAACCCGAAGCAAGCAATATGGAGGGCTGGATTTACGGGTGCGACATCTGCCAGAATGTCTGTCCGTGGAATAATTCATTTGAACATGCCACGGATGATCCCCATTTTGAGGCCAGAGAAGTGAATGTAAACAGGGATTTGAAGGACTGGCTTGGGTTATCTGTCCACGAATACCGGGAACGATTTCGCAACAGCCCGGTGAAACGCGCAAAATATGAAGGAATACAACGCAACGTCCGTGCTGCATTAGGACACCAGAATGAAGAAGGAGCTGACTTATGAAAAAATGGCTGATTGGAAGTTTTATGCTGATAATTGGAGTGGCGGCATCTGCACAATACGTTCCACCGAATTCGGTTGCAACCGATGATGATATTTTCTCAGCAAACCGGAACCCGGCCGGTCTGGCTGTCAACGATGGATTCCAGTTCGGCCTGGCAACCGATCCTGAAAATTTCGGCGATCAGTACGGCATATACCTTGGCGCCGGGCAGGATCACAGTGCAGTAGCGTTCGGCGCTCTGTACGATGGTATAAATTACAGTTACTCTTACAGCAACGGGGCCCGGGTCATTCGCGGCACATACCTTGGATACGAAATTGACTTCGGCAAGGGAATAGCCCCAGAATACAAGTACGGGCTGATTACACGGCCGTTAAACTTTCTTTCGGTCGGCGCGTCCGCCATGAATTTCACCGAAAATAATGGACAACAAGCCTCATACAAAGCCGGCATTGCAATTCGTCCGTTCGGTAACCGGATTACCCTCGCTGCCGATGCCGTTTTTACGGATTTCGATGCCGATGATGAATATAGCACTGATTTTGTGGGACAAATTTCCACGGAACTAATCAATGGGATTTCCCTGAACGGATTTTACGATAATGCCAGCGAGATGATCAGCCTCGGTGTCGGAATCAACCTGCCGAATCAAAAGGTTGGAAGTGTCTCCCACCTCTCCAGCGACGGAGAATACATCAGAAGTATCGGGACATATCAGTACACCAGCGCTTCCATGCGGACACTGTTTGATCCGGTGAAGGCCGATCAGTTTGTGCTCATGCGGATGAATGGCCCGGTGGTCGAGGAGAAGCCCCGTTTCAGTATTTTTGACGATACCCGCGGACGCACCCTCACCGATTTTGTCATGCAGCTGGATAAGTACTCGGAACGCAAAGATCTCGCTGGGATTGTCCTGTACCTGGAAAATCTGACGGCAGGTCCGGCCAAATATCAGGAAATGCGCGCTGCTGTGAAGCGCTTCCGTGAATCTGGAAAAAAAGTCTATGTGTATATGGATACCGGTGGCAACTCGCAGTATTACCTGGCGACGGCCGCCGACAAGGTATTTATGAACCCGGCAGGTTCGCTCTGGCTGACCGGCTTTTCCGCCCAGCTGATGTACATAAAAGATCTGCTGGGAAAGGTGGGAATCGAGGCGGAATTCGTACATATCGGCAAGTACAAATCCGCTGGAGATATGTTCACGGAGGACAGCACCACCGAAGCAAACCGCGAGCAGTTGACAGCGTATCTCGATGATCTGTACGATACCTACACCAGTGATATCGCCGAAGCACGAGGTCTGTCCCAGGAAGCATTCAAAGCATTAGTGGATGACGGACCCTATACCGCGAAAAAGGCGCTGGAATCCGGGTTGGTAGATTCGCTCCTGTACCATGACGAACTGAAACAATTCATCACTGATGAAAATGACAATGGCGACTATTCGCTGATTACGGAATCAAGCCTGAACCGCAAGGGCAAATGGAAATACGACTGGGAGGCGCCGCTTTCCGAAAAAATTGCAGTGGTCTACGCCGTAGGCCAGATTGTGACCGGCAAAAGCCAGCGCTCTCCGTTGAGCGGTACTGTGAGTATGGGCTCGGAAACCATTGCCAAGGCGATCCGGAAAGCCCGCGAGGATAACACGGTGAAAGCGATCATTCTACGGATTGACAGTCCCGGCGGATCGGCGCTGGCTTCGGACATCATCTGGAGAGAGGTGCATTTGACGGTCACTGGTGAAAAGCCCAAACCAGTGATCGTGAGTATGAGTGACGTGGCAGGCTCCGGCGGGTATTACATTGCGATGGCCGCCGATACTATCCTCGCCGATCCCGGTACGATCACCGGGTCCATTGGCGTGATAGCCGGGACATTTACCATGCAAGAGCTCTTCGACAAAATCGGCGTGAACCTGGATATCATCAAACGGGGCGAACGTTCGGATTTCCTGAGCCCATCCGACAGCATGACCGCCGACGAACGGGAAAAATTGTACTCCCTCATTGAGGACACCTACCAGGACTTCATCGGCAAGGCTGCTGAAGGCCGCAACATGTCGGTTGAGCGGATTGACAGTCTGGGGCGCGGCCGTATTTATTCCGGGTATGATGCCAGGGAGGTCGGATTAATCGACGAAGTCGGCGGGATGAAGGAGGCGTTCAATATCGCCAAAGAATCTATCGGCCTGTCCCCCGATGAGGAGATCGCCATCGAGTATTATCCGAAATACAGCGTGGACCTGTTCGACCTGTTTAACAGCACGGATATCATGACGGAATACCTGCAAAACCATCCGGCACTGAAACAGGCGCTCTCGGAGCTCGACAAGGCGCAAATTCTGGCGAACCAGGAAGCATTGTACCTGCTGCCCTATACTCTGAAAGTAAAATAAGGCGAAGCCTGCAGGGAACTATTCCGGGTTTGTGTCCGTACACAATGCCACGTGGATTTAATCCGAGGAAAATATTATGACTGATAGTCTTGGTCTTAATTACGAACTGACTCAATTTTCGGGAGAGGCGCCGATTTTCCCGCTCCCGGAGACTGTATTCTTCCCAAAGACATTACTGCCGCTCCATATATTTGAGGAACGCTACAAACAGATGACAGAGGAGGTGCTGGCAGGTGAACGCATCATTTGCATTGCATTGCTCCGGGAAGGCTGGGAAGAGGAGTATCTGCAGGATCCCCCGATTTATCATACCGGTACTATCGGATATCTCGAGGATTTTACCCGGCTGGAGGAAGGTAAATTCAACATCCTCTTGAACGGTCTGGCCAAGGTTAACATCACTGAGATGCCCAGCGATCGGATGTACCGGAGAGGCGAAATGCGGGTAATTCAGGATAGTTCCATGTCCGGCAACCCACAGGAAGAGCGGGAAAAATTGTTGCGACAATTCCGGCAGGTAGCCGAGGCCACGGACAGCGATTTTCCGCTGGAGGAAGTGGAACAGTCCAATATTTCGCTGGAAGTGCTTGTGAATCTGGTAACAACCTGGCTGCCGATTTCGGTGGCAGATAAACAGAAGCTGCTGGAGATCAACGATCTGGCTATCCGCAGTGAAATCGTCCGGGAATACCTGCGTCAGGAACTGGAAGACCTGACTTCCATGGATAACCTGGATTTTATCATTCCGGATAATCCACGGTGGAATTAGTTTCTCCGGCAATCTTGTCCCGCCATTGACCGCTCACCGCGTCGATGGCGGTTGATTATTATCTTGTAGGCAACACAGTATGATACCCTCGACAATTTCACCGGAGATTCCGCGGTTACTCCATCTCCGGCTACTTGAATTACTTTCCGTCCCAACCACCGGGGTTCCAATGGAATCCCGATGTAGATTGTCCATCCCCGTCATTGACCGCTTCAAGCGTCAATGACGGTTTTTTAGCCTGAATAATTCATAAATCGAAATAAATGGACGTTTTCGATAGGTCATAACATCAATATTTTCAATGATGTAGAGACGTGCCATGCAGGGTGTGTGAGAATGCAGTGTCAAGGAATTTTTTCCTTCGGCATCCCGGACATTCCAAGCAACATAAAATACCTGATAAACCATTGATAA
>JAANXI010000063.1 GCA_018263365.1 Fidelibacterota bacterium
AAACCCAACTCCATCCCTGTCCCTTCCTCTTCGCAAGAGGAAGGGCACAATTTTCACCTCTTATTCGAATGTGGTGAACAAATAAAATGTTAGCCCCCGGCCTCCGTGATCAATCATCTGGGACGAGATTGGTGAGAATCTCTCTCACCTTTTCCTCATCTCCTTTTTCATAACCCTGATGAAAATACGACAGTTCTCCATCGGAATCTATAATCGCAAGTGACGGCAAGCGGGCGAGATTATCCGATCCAATCACGCCATATTTTTTAGCTACGACTCCGTACAGGTCCATCAGTACCGGCAGGGTAAAATCCATCTCCTCCACAAATGCGGAGACCGTATCCGGCTTTTCGTTCACGTCTATCAGCATAATCTTTACGCCAGGGAATTCCTCCCGGATTTCGTGCAGTTTCGGGATCTCCGCCCGGCATGGAATGCACCAGGTCGCAAAAAAACTCAGCACCACCGGCTGCTTCATTCTGGGTTTTGCGCGGTCTCCTACGTGTCGACTCAGAAAGAACGGTTCCCCCTCCAGGGTTTTCAGGAAAAAGGTGGGCGCCTGTCTCGTTGAGTCAACCAGTGTGGAATCTGTTTGCGCCGTTCCCGGTGATACGAGGAGCAAAAACAGGATAGTAATTGGGATGACTTTTGCAACCAATGACATAACAGATTTACTTTCGTGGATAAGTTTGGTGGTATCGCTCAATCCATTTGGCGACTTCCGGATGGGCCCCAATAGTCTCATTCATAGGATGCAGTTGATAGGAGGTAATCTCAAAATCTCCATTACGCCTGGCAAAGATAATTTCGCCGACATACTCCGCATTGCCGCCGGCCTGTTGGACGGCTACACCGTTAATTAAGTTGACCGTATCGATAACTGTCTGGGAGTGCCCTCCGATAATCAGCGTAATTTCGGGAAACTGCCGAGCATATTCAACGTCCTGTTCGTATCCGCTATGCGAGAGTAAAATCGCCAGCACCCCTTTTCCATTGATGTCTTGCACCCATTGCTCAATTTGTGGCAAGGGATCGTCGAACGGCAGTTCTTTGAACGTCCCATCAGCATAAAACCGGGTTGTGGCCGGATGCGCGACTGGCAGCACAGAAATCTTAGTATCCCCTCTCTCAATCAAAACCGGAGTACCCTGTTCCCTCACAATTCCAGTCGACGAAACATTGGCTTCGTTTCCAAACGCAACATCCTGATCGCCGACATTAATCAGGTCATACGGGATCAGTGAAAAAATCCTGGTTACCAGCGATTTTTCTTCCTCCCGCATCCCGTGAAGAAAATTATCGCCGTTATCCAACACAATGGTTTCGGGATATTGTTCTTTATACTTGGCAATATACTCCGCCCGCCGCTCCAGCGCCCCGTACGGAATATCCGGACAGTTACAATTCTCTATTTTACCATTGGAGTTGCTGGTGAAGAGGATGTGGATCTGTTCTTCTGCATCAATTGATACAGGGAAAACCACCGCTACAATAATAATTAAGAAAAACCAGCGGGACACATTCACTCCTGTCAGCGCCAACTACTTTACTGTATTTAACGGAAAATCAACTGAAGGTGCAAGGATTTATAGCCAACCAGGTTACATTTGTAAGTAGAAATACGGCTAAGGTAGCCTACTTAATAACAGTCCTCCGGCAGGGGGGCTTAATTTGAATCAGCGAATGTCTTCAGGCGGGCGCTGGAGGGTCTGGATTCTACCACGTCCCGCTTTAACCCGCGTTGCGGGCTTAAAGCGGAATGACAAGAGGTTCCTGTAAATGGCTTGTGGGTACTGCCAACTGCCTATTGCCGAATGCCGACTGTCTACTGCCGACTGTATTTCCCCACCAATTCACCTTTAGCCAGAATGTGGCCGTCCATCGCTTTTACGACGTCTGATTTTCGGGTGTTGCTGTCGAGATTCAGTGTGGTGTCCAATGCGTAGATTTTGAAGAAGTACCGGTGCGTTCCGCCCGGGGGACACGGTCCGCCGTAGCCGTGGCTGCCAAAATCCGTTATGCCTTGAATCGCACCGTTTTCCAGTGTGGCTTCGGTTGACAGGTTTTCGTCCAGTGATGTCACCTCCGCAAGCAGATTGAACAATACCCAGTGCACCCAGGTTTGCCCCGGCGCATCCGGGTCGTCGGCTATCAGTGCTAAAGATTCGGCACTGTCAGGAATTCCCGACCATGATAATGGCGGACTGACATCTTCACCATCACAGGTGTGCTTTACCGGGATCATTCCCCCTTGCTCAAATGCAGAACTTGTTAATTTGATACTCATCGTTTCTCCTCCTTTCGCGGAAGATTCTTTCTGAGCATTGCACGATACCGTTAATCCTGCTATGACCAGTATCGTAAGAATCCTGGTTAGAATTTTCGGGTTCATTGTGTCCTCCAATTATGAGGAGTGGTAAAGTGTTCAAGTTTTCAAGTATTCAGGTAAAAGCCGTGTTATTGTGTTTCTGTGTTATCGTGTTATAGTTAAAATCGTCGAGTGTCGTGTGTCCACGGTATCCCGTCTCTAATTTTGAGTGCAATCGCTTTCTACTCCGCTTAAACCCGTTTCTCGGACTTTAAGCGGAGATAAAACGTTTATACAATTATACCCTTATTCCCTTTTAAACTTTTAATACAATTTTCCCCTTCACGCCGCCCTGTTCCAACCGGCGATGGGCTTCGGCAACCTCTTCAAGTTTTGTTACCGAATCAATGACTGGCTTTACCTGATCCCGTTCAATTAGCGCCCGTAACCGATCCAAGACATACCGCTGCCGCTCAATAAATAGGAATTCTACGGTCACATTCAGAATATTCGCCCGGCTCAAATCGGCAACCGTGCCAACGATGTTTACCATCCGTCCGTGCGATTTGATGACCTCCAGACTCCGGGACATGGTATTGCCTCCGACGGTATCGAATACCAGATCCACACCGGCGCCTTCTGTTTTTTCTTCCACAACTTCTACAAAGTTTTCGGTCATGTAATTAATCGGTTCACCGCCCATCTCCAGCACCGTTTCTTCCATGTAATCGCTGCAGACGACGATCGTCCGCACGCCGGCTGCCACGGATATCTGTGCAGCGAGTGATCCAACTCCGCCAGCACCATGGATCAGCACTGTGTTTCCGGTTTCGGCTACTCCGCGTGTAATGATGCCATCGTAAGCCGTGACACCTGCCAGTGGTATACTGGCCGCTTCCTCATGGGACAGGTTTTCTGGCTTCCGGGCAACGATGGACTCATCCGCGATATGATACTCAGCATAACTTCCCTGTCCTTCGAAAATCTCCGGGGTGTAAAATACCTCATCGCCGACCTGAAAATCCTCAACTCCATCACCAATGGCCTCTATCACTCCGGAAACGTCATATCCGATAATCGCCGGCGGATTCACACCTGCCCATGAGCCGGATTGGCGAATTTTATAATCCACGGGATTGACTGATGTGGCGTGGACTTTCACCAATACATCGTTGGGACCCGGTTTTGGGGTTTCCCATTCCTGTTCTTCAAATACGTCTGGCCCGCCGAATTCAGTAATTGCTTGTACACGCATAAATTATGAACCTCCCGTTTTCTCTTCAAATCTATTGTAAGAGTAACACTGAATTGTCACTTTTTCAAACTTGCGCGGCTAACAAAATCGTTGATTTCCATAGTGAAACCTGCTAACCTTTGCCCTCCAATTTTTCGTGAATATGCAATTTCACAAACACATTTTTCAATGAAATACCAATCGATTCGAGAAAAACTGTTCGCCCCGGTTGATATAGCCAGCCTGGCCTACTTTCGCATTGCATTCGGCGCGATTATGCTGTGGGAGGTCTGGCGCTATTTCGATCACGGCTGGATTGCACGATACTGGATAGCGCCGGACTTTCATTTCAAATATTTCGGGTTTGGATGGGTGCATCCCTGGCCCGGTATTGGGATGTACATTCACTTTATCGTCATGGGCATTCTTGCCGTACTCATGATGGTGGGATTGTACTACCGTCTATCGGCGATTCTCTTTTTCCTCGGATTCACCTATGTATTCCTGCTGGACCAGATGACCTACCTGAATCACTTTTACCTGATTTCCCTGATCAGTTTCCTGATGATATTCGTCCCAGCGCATCGGGCATTTTCTCTGGATGTCAAATGGCGGAATATCACCTCCTTGCAAACGGCGCCGGCGTGGATGCTCTGGATTTTGCGGTTCCAGATCGGCGCGGCGTACTTTTTCGGAGGCATCGCTAAGCTAAACCGGGACTGGCTCCGGTGTGAACCATTTCGCACATGGCTTTCCTGGCGGACTGACTTTCCACTCCTTGGCGAATTCTTTACCGACGAATGGATGGTCTACTGCATGAATTACGGCGGCATGTTGTTTGACTTGCTTGTCGTTCCGTTTTTACTCTGGAAGCGCACCCGAATACCAGCGTTCCTGGTTGCCGTTCTGTTTCATCTGATGAACGCCCGGATGTTTAGCATTGGGATTTTCCCGTGGTTCATGATTGCTGCAACTGCAATCTTTTTTGACCCTTCCTGGCCGCGCAACTTTTTTGGGAGAAGTAAGGGCGCCAAAACCCTGGCTGACGATTCGTTGATAACACCACAACGTTCCCAGCGATGGATCATCATTGGAATGATCATTTATATTTCGGTGCAACTCCTTGTTCCACTGCGGCACTTTTTATATCCGGGATATGTGAGCTGGACGGAAGAAGGCCATCGGTTCGCCTGGCACATGAAACTCCGGGACAAAGATGCGGACGTCTCTTTTTTACTCGCTAACCCGAAAACAGGTGAACAGTGGTATGTTCATCCTCACGAATATTTAAGTAATCGGCAGGTTGACGAAATGCCCTCCCGTCCGGATATGATTCTCCAGTTCGCTCATTATCTTGAGGACATTTATCAAAAGAAAGGAATCCGGGATATCAGCGTGAAAGCACGGGCCCGGGCCTCACTGAACGGCCGGCCTGAACAATGGCTGCTCGATCCGGATATCGACCTGACGCAGGTGAATCGAACGCTCGCGCCCGCAGATTGGATAGTGCCGTTGAAGGTGCCTTATCCACCTGCACCGTAAATTGCCGTTCTGTAAATGTGTTAACCGCAGTTTGGACAGACGCCGTGTTCGACATTAATCTGGGATTTTTCTCTCAGGAACGTCTCCAGTTCTTCCCAGGTCCCATTGCTGGTTTGAACCCGGTTGCAGGTTTGGCATATCTGAACTAAGCCCTGAAAGGATTTCAAATCCTAAAGGGCTCCCTGGAGCTCCTGAATTAAGCGCTCGCGATCCTTTTCGAGTAATTTCCGGCGTGAAATATCTCTGAATACTGCTACTAATTTGTGAGGAATATTCTCTTCATCCATAATCACAGAAGCTTGAACCTCCGCATTAAAGGAGGCACCATCTTTCCGTTTCATCTGCATTTCAAAGAGCTCCTGTTTATCCGACCGCTGGTAGGGTTTTCCCTCAAGAACACTCTCCCCGAAGTAACTGATACACAACTGGAGTACCCGGCGATACTCCTCTTCGGACTGCACCATCTCCCAAAACATCAAACCGTCCTCGAGGTCATCTTCGTCGTAACCAAAAAGGATCCGGGCGATGCGGTTCATGAACGTCACTTGCGGATTATTAATGTCGAGGTTGACTTCGATCATCGCTCCCGGCAGGTGATATTTATAGGAGTCGAATTCTTTTTGCAGTGTATCGATAACTTGCTCAGAAGACTCCGACTGGTTTTTCTTATTCATACCTAAATTAAGCGATTTTGTGCGGCGATCTGCACCAATCTGTTGAGCGCGAAGGCTCCGTGAAATCCTCGACAGACCCTCCGGGTATGCCTTCGGTTTCCCAAAACCCTTTTCATCTCAACATCT
>JAANXI010000064.1 GCA_018263365.1 Fidelibacterota bacterium
TATCCAGCGCCTCTTCGATTTCATCTTTTGTCAGCAACCCCATTTCCTCCACAACCTGCGGCACGGGTTTTTTCTCCGCTGCGGCCCTTTTGGCCACTTCGGAGGCCTTGTCGTAACCTATTTTCTGATTCAAAGCCGTGGCGATGGAGGGATTGAGTTCCAGCAGTTCTTTACACCGTTCCCTGTCAACTTCGATGCCATCCAGACATTTTGTACGAAAGGCATCCACAACATTCGCCAAAATATGAATGCTCTCCAGCATGGCGTGGGTCATCACCGGCATCATCACATTCAGTTGGAAATTGCCGTGAGTGCCGCTCACCGTGATGGTCTGCACATTCCCGATGACTTTCGCCGCCACCTGCATCACGGATTCGCTCATTACTGGGTTGACCTTGCCCGGCATAATCGATGAACCCGGCTGAATGACGGGCAATTGTATCTCTGCAATGCCGCTGGTCGGACCGCTGCTCAGGAAGCGAATATCGTTAGCCATTTTCAACAGCGCCTGTGCCAACGTGTTAATGGAGCCGGCCGCAGAAACATAGGCATCTTTGGCCGCCTGGGCTTCAAAATGGTCTTTGGCTTCGTATAACTCCAATCCTGTTTTTTCCGCCAGCCCATCCACCATTTTGCCCGGAAATTCCGCCGGACAGTTGATTCCGGTTCCGGTTGCCGTTCCACCGATCGCCAACTCGGATAATTCATCCGAAGCAATACGCAACCGATCAACGGCACGCTCTATCTGTTTGGCGTATCCGCCAAATTCCTGCCCCAGGCGGATGGGGGTGGCATCCATCAGATGGGTGCGACCGCTCTTCAGCACATCGTCGAACTCTTCCGCTTTCGCTTCCAGGGATTTCTGGAATTGCTGCAACGCCGAAATCAAGTCCTCCTCGATGCCCATCTTAGTGGAGAGATGCATCGCCGTGGGAATCACATCATTGGAAGACTGCGACATGTTCACGTGATCGTTGGGATGGACCGCTTTTTCGCCCACTTCTCTGCCGAGGATCTCCGCCGCGACGTTGGCGATAACCTCGTTGGCATTCATGTTGGTGGAGGTGCCGCTGCCGGTCTGAAAAATGTCGAGGACGAATTGATCATCCAGGTCCCCATCGATGACCCGCTGAGCCGCCTGAGTGATGGCATCGGCGATCGTGTCATCCAGAAGATCCAGAACACTGTTTACCTCTGCCGCTGATTGCTTAATCAGACCGAGTGCCTGAATGAATCGGCGGGCAAACCGCAGGTCGCTGATGGGAAAATTCTCTTTGGCTCGCTGGGTTTGCGCCCCGTAATACGCATCAGCCGGTACATGTACTTGGCCAAGGGAATCTTTTTCAATTCGTGTATTCTGGGTCATTTTGTATTCTCCACTTTGGATTTTCAAAACTTATTAGTGGCTTAAGTTTAACGATAAACAACAAAAAGGTGCAACGGTAGGTTTTGGGTAATGTGATAACAATTACCGTGGATGGTCGCTTTAAATGCCATTCACGGTGGAAGAACTAAACATAAACCGCTATCGACTCTTTAAGCGATCTATATCAAATCAATTCAGTGACGAACCGGGAGGACCCGCTAAAAATCTCATATGGTCTGCCGGTAATTTCCGCACCGAAAACCAGGACTCTGACGGAATCCGCTATCGTTCGGAGGAATAGCAGGCAATGAAATCCGGGATTAAGTGAAGACGAAATTCTTAAATTTCGTAAAAAATTGACCCATTCAGGGGTCAGCGACCCTGAAAGGCTCACTTATAAATTCACATGGAAAAATACTACTCCGGTGAGGAGGGATAGTCTCTTTCTTAATTTGGTGAAACTAATCCACCAACGTCTCTTTCACGTTAGTATAAATCTCTTTGATGTGCGATCGAACCCGCTGATCGGTATAGACCCGGACAATTTCCAGTTCCCGTGAGATAATAAAACTCACCCGGGCATTCACGCCGCTGTCGTAATGCGTGCCGTAGGCCTCGCTGACCTCGTTTTCAGGGTCGGCGAGGAGCGGCAGAGTAATGTTATTCTCGCTGGTGTATTTTTTATGCGTTGCAACATCATCCTGGCTGATGGCCACCGGTGTGATGCCCAGCTTTTCGAACCTCTCCTGATACTCGTTCAGCGTCGCCAGCTCTTCGGACACACCTGGATCGCCATCCCTGGAATACAGAAACAGCAGCGCCATCCCGTTGCTGATGAGCTGCTGCAAAGTCACCACATCATCATGCTGATCCGGCAGTGTAAAATTCGGCGCCTTTGTTCCGGCGGATTTTACACGCTGTTCCCCAAAATCCGTTGCAATGTCAATTTCCATCGTACTCTCCTAATTTTCCTGGCCGTCTAATTTTTTGGTGAGGGCCAACATCTGGTCGGCGATGGCGGCATTCCCGGCGATAATTCCGTCGTTAATTTTAGTCACCTTTTTATTGTACACCACCGGATTGCCGTAGATGTCGGACATGGTTCCGCCGGCCTCCCGCACAACCAAATCGCCTGCGCAAACATCCCACTCGTTTTTCGAGTAGACGCTGACAAACACGTCACCTCTTCCGGCGCTCGCCAGGCAAAGTTTATACGCGACGCTTCCCGTCGGTTTGAATTCGCCAATATAGTCGGAAAATTTATCCACATGACCGTTACGAGTTTCTGTCCGGCTTACCAGCAGAGAGGCATCCGACAATTCGGTGGTTTCTGAGACACTAATCTGTTCATCATTCAAAAAGGCACCGCCATCCCTGGTGGCCGAATACAACTCCTTCTCCACAGGATTGAAGAGCACACCAACCACCGGATCGCCGTTCAGAACCAGCCCGATAGATATCACATATTCCGGAATGCCGTAGATAAATTCCTTCGTCCCATCAATGGGATCGACAACCCAAACCAGCTCCTTATCCAGCCGTTCCGGGTTATCTTTGGACTCTTCTGACAGCCACCCGTATTCGGGGAAAGCATTTTGCAGTTTTACCTTCAGTAGCGTATCGGCTTCCGTATCCGCTGTGGTAACCGGGTTATTGCGGCTCTTCTCTGCCACGTCGTAATTGCCGGCCTCGTAATACTGCATCACAACGTCACCAGCTGCCCGGGCCGCATCCTTGGCCGCCTGTAATTCTTTGCTGAAATCTTTGCTCATAACGCCTCTTTCATCTGCTTATTTCCGCGAACGTAGATTTTAGCAAGTCCGGTGTTGAAATAAAAGTAGAAAAGAGAATCACCGCTGAGATCGCAAAGGACGCTGAAAACTACAACTGCTATAGAGCCACCAAACGACGCGAAGGGACACGAATTGGAGAAAAAGATATTAATAATGATCCCTACTATGTTTTTCCAGGCGTCTTTAGCCATCTTTGATCGAAGGAGCGTGCCCATTAAAGGGTACGTGAGATATTTTTACCATAGAGATCGCAGAGGGTGCAGAGAAAAAAAACAATACAGAATTAGACGCGAATGGACACGAAGCGGTACGAAGAAAAAAACAAAATAATGCGGATTTTACACAATTGGACAAGCGGTGTTAACCATCTTTGATTGAACAAGCTTGTCCATTTGTGGATACGCGAAGTTTAACTATGATTTCCGTCACCGATCGCTTACAGCGTCAGTGACAGGAAATAAATCACCTGCTAAAGCGCCTGTTTAAGAATTTGTGCAATTTCTCAAACACTTGAACACACGAACACTATAACACTGTCCTTATAACGAATAATATTTCGCCTCCGGATGATGCACCACAATTGCCGATGTGCTCTGCTCCGGATGGAGCTGATAGCCTTCGGAGAGTTCGACTCCTATGGTCGCGGGATTTATCAGGCGAAACAATTGCTCGTGATCCTCCAGGTGAGGACAGGCAGGATAACCAAAGCTGTAGCGTGAGCCGCGGTACCCCTGTTTGAACAGATCACGAATTTCGTCTGCGTCCTCGTCGCCGAAGCCCAGTTCCTCCCGGACTTTCTTGTGCCAGTATTCCGCCAGTCCCTCGGCGGTCTCCACACTGAAGCCGTGCCAGAGCAGGTACTCCTTGTACTCATCGTTTTCGAATAACTTTTGAGATTCCTGCGACGCCTTCTCCCCGACTGTCACCAGCTGGAACGCCACCACATCCACTTCGCCGGAACTCACCGGACGGAAAAAGTCCGCCAGACAGAGATGTTGCTTTTTCTCCTGCCGCGGAAAGGTGAATCTCTCATGCTTGTCGTACGTCTCCGGATCGTAGACAATCAGGTCGTTTTTCTCGGACTGACACGGAAAATAGCCATACGTCACCCTTGGATTCAACAGTCCCTCTTCCTTGCCCTTCCGTTGGAGTCGTTCGAATTCCGGCTGCACCTCCTCTTCGATCATCTGCTGGTATTCTTCGCGGCTGCCGCCGGCCTTGCGATACTGCCACTGCGCCCGGAACAGCGCAATGGTATTGATGTAGGGATACACCTCATCGACGTCGATATCGTCAACAACTTTCGTTCCCCAGAACGGCGGCTCCGGCACCGGATTGTCATTCTGGATGTCGGATTCGGTGTACTTATCAGTCCCCAGTGAAGGTCCGATCGACCGGGTCTTCACCCGGCTGCTGATTTTCTTCGGTTCCGGAATGTCCAATTCTGCTTCTTCTGCCTTTTCCACTTTCTGTTTTTTCTCTGCCACCAGGTCATCCATAATATTCAAACCGGTAAAGGCATCCTTGCCGTAGTAGACTGGCCCCTTATAAGTTTTCCGCAGATCGCTTTCGACGTACCGGCGATTTAAAGCCGCACCACCAAGGATAACCGGGATATCGACACTCCGCTCGTTCATCACCTCCAGGTTTTCCTTCATGATAATCGTGGATTTCACCAGGAGCCCGCTCATGCCGATCGCATCGGGTTTTTCTTTCTCCATTGATTCCAGCATATTATCGATGGGGACTTTGATGCCGAGATTGGTCACTGAATAACCGTTATTCGTCAGGATGATATCCACCAGATTTTTCCCGATGTCGTGGACGTCACCCTTCACAGTCGCCAGCACTATTTTGCCTTTCTGCGAAGACTCGGATTTCTCCATGTGTGGCTCCAGATGGGCGACGGCGGTTTTCATCGTCTCGGCGGATTGTAACACAAATGGCAGCTGCATTTCTCCGGCGCCAAAGAGTTCGCCGACGGTCTTCATCCCCGCCAGCAGAAAATTATTGATGATATGCAATGGTGAATATTCTTTCAATGCCTCGTCAAGGTCATCGGTCAAGCCTTGTTTTCGCCCGTCAACGATGCGCTTTTCAAGGCGCTCCTCGATGGGGAGCTCTTCATCCAGTGACTCCTCGGCCTCGCGCCGGGAGCCTTCGGACTCCTCATAAAACGCCATCATCTCCGCCAATGGATCGTAATCGTCCGTGCGGTTGTCGAAGATCAGATCCTCACAGAGTTTTCGTTCTTCCTCTGAGATTTGGTACATCGGAATAATCTTGCTGGCGTGGACAATCGCCGCATCCAGGCCGTACTCGATGGCTTTGTGCAAAAATACGCTGTTCAGCACGTGCCGCGCGTCGGGATTCAGTCCGAATGAGATATTGCTGACACCCAGCAGCGTCCGAACGCCCGGCAGTTCCTCCTTGATACGACGAATGGCTTCAATGGTGGCTTCACCGGCGCCGCGGAATTCCTCATCGCCGCTGCCCAACGTAAACGTGAGCGTATCGAAAAACAGGTCTTCCGGGCGCAGGCCATATTTGTCGGTAGTTATGTCATAAATCCGCTTTGCGATTTCGACTTTTTTATCGACAGTTTTGGCCATGCCATCTTCATCGATAGTGAGTGCGATAACTGCCGCGCCGTATTTCTTGCAGAGCGGCAGCACGTTCGCCATCCGCTCCTCACCGTCTTCCATGTTGATGGAATTCACGATTGCCCGGCCGGAAATGTTTTTCAGCGATTCTTCGATGACCTCCCACTCGGTGGAGTCAATCATCAGCGGGATGGTCACCTGCTTGTTGAAGCGCGGAATGATTTCGTTCATATCGCGGACTTCATCCCGGCCGACGTACGCCGCACAGACGTCCAGAATATGCGCGCCGCCGCGCTCCTGCTCCTTGGCCATCTCCACCATGCCCTCCCAGTCTTCTTTTTCCAGGAGACGCTTGAATTTTTTCGAACCGTTTGCATTGGTCCGCTCACCCACCAGCAGCGGCGGCGGATCCTGGGTGAGGTCAACAGATTGATACAGGCTTGAGGCCGCCGGAGACCAATTCACTTCCCGGTCCTGCGGCGCTTTGCCATCCACAGTTTGCACCAGTTGCTCCAGATGTTTAGGCGTGGTACCGCAACACCCGCCGACAATATTGACACCGAGATCATCTACGAAATGTGTCAGCGTGGTCGCCAGATTATCCGGGGTGAGCGGATAGACGGTTTCGCCGCCGATATTTTCTGGTATCCCGGCATTGGGAATCACCGAAATCGGTCGCCTGCTGTTGGCGCTGAGGTACCGGATATGATCGGACATCTTCTCCGGCCCGGTGGCGCAATTCATTCCAATGAAGTCCACAAAGTTATACGGCTCCAGCGATGTCAGGGCGGCGGCGATATCCGAACCGACGAGCAGGGTGCCAGTAGTTTCGACGGTCACTTGCACAATCACTGGAATTTTTCGGCCAATCTTCTCAAAATACTCCTGAATGGAGACCAGCACTGCCTTCGCCTGCAGGATGTCCTGACAGGTTTCCACGACCAATAAATCCGAACCACCGTCCACCAATCCCGCGACCTGGGAATCGTACGCCTCTTTCAAATCATCGAAAGAGATGTGACCCAGCGTCGGGAGTTTGGTACCGGGACCAATAGAGCCCGCCACGAATCGCGGAAAATCGGGTGTGGAGTAGTCCGCCGCGACATCTTTGGCTAATTCGGCGGCGGCTTTGTTAATTTCGTATGCCTTATCGGGGATATCGTATTCGCCCAGCACGATACTTGTAGCGCCAAACGTATCGGTTTCAATCACCTGGCAGCCAACATCCAGAAAGCTGGCGTGAATACCGCGGATGGCATCCGGTTTGGAGAGCACCAGATATTCGTTGCAGCCGTCCAACCCGTCAAAATCGTCCGGTGACAAATCCAGATTCTGGATCGAGGTTCCCATGGCGCCATCGAATACGACAATTCGCTTCTGTACTTCATCAAGAAAATTGCTCATCTATAGAATCCTGTTATCTGCTTATATAGAGTTTCCACATCTTCCGTTGAATTAAGCACATCGATTGGGTTTTGTGCAAGGACTTCTTCCCGCCACTCCGGCCGGCGGCAAATAATTAACGATTTTGCGTCATTTACGTGGGCGCATATCGCATCTCTGGGTGTATCACCGACAATAAGCGTTTGTTCCGGCAGGTATCGTTCTCCCAGTTCTTTTTCTGCTTTTTTCCAGGCGATTTTGGGCAGTTCGTTGCGGTCGATGGAGTCGCTGCCGAACGCGCCGAAAGCAAAATCCCCCCAGATACCGAACGGCGCCAGTTTGACCTTTGCGCCACTGATGAGATTGCCGGTCAACAGCGCTAAACGTACATCCGTCCGCTCTTTCAGCCGCTCCAGCAACTCTGGCACGCCGGGATACAAATACTGATCGCCGCGCTCGGGATAGGCGATTTCAAGCATCTCCAGATAGCGCTGTCCCACCTTCTCCACGATTGCCTGCGGATCGCCGTCCAGCAATCCAACGCGGTTCAGTGCGTTTTCGATAATCCCCAGGTCCGTGAATCCGGCAACATCCTCGATTTTGAGTTCAATCTGCTCGCCGGTGATATCCGTGAGTGCTTTTCCCAGAGATTCTCTGGCCGATGATCCACAGTGGAGCAGCGTGCCGTCGATGTCGAAGAGTATTAATTTATTGGGCTGAGTTGAATTCATTATCGCCGCTTATTCTATTTCATTTTGAGTTTTGTCTGTGAATGTTGCGTGCTACGTATTACGTAAAAAGATACAAAAAAACTCCACGCAATACGTAACACGTAATAATCCCCCCTATTCTCCATTACCTTCGCCAACGACCTGGACCTTCATCAAGTTCGTGGTGCCCGGTACGCCAATTGGCGCTGGATATCTACCGAAGGTGTCAACGCATAAATCGGCGCCGTTCTCTAGCCCGAACTTCAGATTCTCGACATCCTGCTCGGAGAGCGCCGGCAAATCGATTATGGTATCCGGAAGGTTGACGCCCTTTCTGGATGTCACTAGTCCTCCGCTGTCTACTCTGGCAGTGACCGAAATACCTGCTACATTCAGCACGGTCAACTGGATAACGCCATCATTGATAAAAATGCGTTTCCCCGGCTCCAGCATATCCGCAAAACCGGGACATTCGATAGGCAGGATTCCCTCGAAATATTCCTCACCTTCTCTGATAGTAATCTCCTCCCCGGTCTTCAGTGTTATCCCTGCCTTCGGTAGGGAGCCGACCCTGATTTTCGGTCCTGCCAAATCGTAGAGTACGGTGAGGATAACGCCTGCCCCCTGCTCAACTTCCCGCGCCAGTTGAATCATCTCCAGATGGTTTTCCCGGGCGCCGTGTGCGCTGTTCACTCGAACGACATCCCCCCCATATTCCACCAACTCCCGCAACACCTCTTTCGAGGCGCTGGCCGGGCCAAGCGTCGCGATAATTTTCGTTTTGGCAAATTCTTCCGGTTTCATTCTGATGTGACTTCCTCTTCTGAATTTTCAATGGAATCGAATGTATTGGGGTCAGGCGTCTCAGGCACAAGTTCATCCCTGTAGATTTTGATCATGGTCAGGAACAGAGCTGCCACCACCGGGCCCATGATAATGCCCAGGAACCCGAATATGTATATTCCTCCAAGGATACTGAAAAACAGGATCAGCGTGTGCAGTTTGGCGCGTCCGGAGATAAGAATGGGCCTCAGGAAATTATCGATTTGGCTGACAATGAGCGTACCCCAAATCAGCAGAATCAGACCCCGGGGGAGAGAACCCTGAATCAGCAGTATAGCAGCCGCGGGCAGATACACAAGAGGGGCACCAATGACCGGAAAAATTGACAGAAACGCCATCACCGCGCCCCAGAAAATGGGCGAGGGCAGCCCAAGTATCCAGAACGCTATGCCGCCAAGAAATCCCTGTAATAGAGCGACCACGAGATCGCCAAGTACTGTGGCCGCAATGACTTCGGAAA
>JAANXI010000065.1 GCA_018263365.1 Fidelibacterota bacterium
AGATGAAAAGGGTTTTGGGAAACCGAAGGCATACCCGGAGGGGCTGTCGAGGATTTCACGGAGCCTTCGCGCTCAACAGATTGGTGCAGATCGCCGCACAAAATCGCTTAATTTAGGTGAAAAATACGAGTTGGCGCTGGAAGCGTAAAATTGGAATGAAGCGCATTTTTAATTCAACACCCCTCATCGACCTGATAAGGTATCGGTTGTTCCATAAATTCAACTCCCCCCTGACCCTAACGGTGGTCATCCGCGGTAGATGAAGTTATCTTTTTAGTTTCGCCTTCACCGAAAACGGCCCCATCGGCACGAAAATCTGGTATATCAAATCCTTGTCCGTGTCAATCCAGAATCGCAGAACTCTTCCCTTCGCCGCAATATTGGCGGAGAGGTAATCAGTGCGCCGGTCCATCGTTTTTCCGCCAACGGGTTCGATGAATTTGGCTTCCACTAATTGGGTTTGGGCCGGTTCTCCGTAGTTGCGTAACGTTGCTGATTCTATGCAATGAAGACTGATACGCCAGCGCCTGCCGTCGATCTCAACGTTCATCTCCTTGGACTCGCCTACCGTCCAATTGTGATGTTGCGCCCAGAGCATCGAAGAGAAAAGGCTGTGCGTTCCGCCGGGAAACGGGACGGAAGCGCCCGTCGGAAGCGTGAGCGAATTCCTGCTTAGGTTATAGGTGAATCGCTGCGTTTCGTGATGTTTGCCCTCATTAATCCGCTTGACGTATTCCAACGGATACCACGTGTTCGGCTCTGCCCGGATTTCGTAAATGTTGTTGATATCATAGATGTAAGAAAAGGCGGACTTAATCGATGCCTGATAACGCCCCGTCCAGACATCCCCCTGGATGTTGGAAGAGATACTCACGTTCAGCACAGGAATTTTCATGTAACTGACGGAGTAACGGTGTTCTCCAGCGTGAATGCTGCCGGATGTTAAGGTCAATAAAACCAGTAATAAGGCCGGAATATATAATTTATGTTGATTTTTAATCGTAATTATTTCCACTTGGTTTGTTGAGTATAAAAGTGTTCAGTGTTGCCTTTATTAGAGGCGCGCCAAGGAGGGTGTGTGATTCGCCGCGGCGAACGGGAAATCAATGGAACAATAAATCAGGGTGCCTTTGATAGGGACGCGCCCCCGACCGATCGGGGCAGGCATGGTGTGTCCCTACATAGTGAATTAACAAAGTCTTAGCACGTTTTTATTCGTTTTACAATTATCCCAATACGGAAAAAAATGCCTTAATATTGCATTCCCACACAGCCTCTTAGGATTTCACCCGCGCAATACGCAATATTCCTTTAAACCCCTTCCCCTTATCACTGCTGCGCCACAGGTTCGAAAACATTGTTCCCTTCCTCTAGACAAGAGGAAGGGTCAGGGATGGAGTTGGGTTGGTTTTACCCTTCTTCTTCACTCTTCAATCTGCGTACGGGAATTGGAAATTATCACTTCGGCATTCGATATTCATCGGTTCGAAATTCAATCTGTTTCCTTCTCCTTTCTCTTTTCTCCCTATACCCAGCGTCATCTTCCAATCTCTTTCGCTTCCTTCCGGGTGCGCCCCTTCCAGGAATAGTTGAAAAAAGAGCCCCCAAGCCCGGCAACGATGATGTACGGAATTTGCAAAAGCGTCCAGAGGGGAAATTCCCGCAGCAGCTCCCGGCGCTCGTATAATCGCGTGGCATATTGGAGCAGTACGAATTCCCCGGCGGCTTTGATCAGATATCCGGCGGCGAGTACCAGTAGAAAACCCGGATTGAAAAATGAATAAACGATTCCGCCCACGACAACGAGATACATGGCAAAAACCGAAAACAGGTACGTGAAGAATCCCGGATCCATGGCTAGTTGAATGGGGGCATCCGACGCCCAGCGGATGCGCTGGTGCAACAGAGATGTAAATGTGCGCTCCGGTGTTGTAGAATTATACGCGTCCGATGTCCCGGCGAACATGATCTCGTAGTCCGTATGTCTGCGAATTAACTGCAACAGGAGCACATCGTCCCCGGTGGCGCGCCCTGCAATGGATTTGTAGCCTCCGACTGCTTTGAATGCGGCTTTTCGAAAGCCCATATTTTGTCCGGATGCCGCGAGCGGAACGCCGTTATTCAGCGCCCCTTCATTGGCGGCCAGCAGTGCAAGGAAGTCAAACGCCTGCCAGCGCTGTATCCAGGATGACTCGTCTTCCACGGTGACGCTGGAAAATCCAACAACCATACCGACGTTTTCAGCGAAATAGGAGTTCATCGCACTGATCCAGGTCGGGAGCACCCGGCAATCAGCATCCACGGACAGGATCACTTCTCCCTGCGCGTTTTTGATGCCCCGGGTAAGCGCGTACTTTTTCGGCGAATAGTTTGCCGGGGTTTCCGTGATCCTGAGCAGCTGCAGCGGAGGCCATCGCTGGGAATATTCTCTGATAATCTCTGCCGTTCTGTCCGTGGATTTGTCATCGACCACGATCACTTCGAACCGATCTTCCGGATAATCCTGAACTTTGAGATTGTCGAGCAATTCCGGTATTTGTTCCTCCTCGTTGCGGGCGGCGATCACCACGGAGACAAAATGCTGCTGTTCGTTTTCGCCCTTGCGTCGCCGATGGAGCCCCACGTAAAAAAACAGCGAACTAACTGTATAGAGCAAAATTGGAAACCAAAAGATGATGAGAATAACTGTTGAGGAAGCCAATGGATTTTATAACAATGCCATCGCGATTGAAAAGTAAATGAGCAGCCCAAAGATGTCGATCGTCGTGGTGACAAACGGGCCGGTGGCTATCGCTGGGTCGACGTCCAGTTTGTTCAGCACGATTGGTGCGATTGTGCCCATAAGCGCCGCTAAAATCATCACGGCACAAATACCAAGCCCCACGACCACGCCAACCATCACTCCGGACGAAGCATATACCACGCGAACCAGCAGTCCAAGTCCAAGCCCGTACACTATCCCCAAAATGAGTCCAACACGGAGCTCCTTGAATATCACCTGCCCGACTTCCCGGATATTGACGCGGCCGGTTGCCAGTCCCCGGATAACAATGGTTGCCGATTGAGTCCCGATATTACCGCCCATTCCGGCGATAATCGGCATGAAGGCGGCCAGTGCCACCACCCGTTGCAGCAGGTCGTCAAAGGAGCTGACGATCAGCGACGCCACGATGCCGCCGATCCACGTGGCGAACAGCCAGGGAAACCGTAACCTTGATTCCTCTACGGTATTCTTCAGCAGAATTTCCCGGTCGCGTCCGGCCCCGGCCATTTGCAGGAAGTCCTCGGTGGCCTCCTCGCGAATAACGTCGATGATATCGTCGACCGTCACAATCCCCAGCAGATGATTCTCTTCGTCGACCACCGGAAGCGCCAGAATATTGTACCGTCCCACGAGACGCGCCACTTCTTCCTGATCCGTCTCCGGGAGCACGCTCACCACCTGCGGGATCATAAAATCTTTCAGTTGTTTCTGTGGGGAGACCATCAGCAGCTGGCGCAGCGAGGATACGCCTTTGAGATGATCATCGTCGTCGACGACGTACACGTAAAACACCATTTCGTTGTGCTCGGACTGTTGCAGTATTTCGATTGCATCGGCTGCGGTCATGTTCTCATTCAGCGAGAACGCCTCCGGGATCATGATGCCGCCGGCAGTGTCCTCCGGATAGCCCATGACAGCTTCCAGATCAACGGCGCTTTCCGGCTCCATCAACTGGACGATATCGTTGGAGAGATCATCTGGCAACAGGCCCAGCACATCGGCCAGATCATCCGTGGCCATTTCGGAGAACAGCTCGATCACCTGTTCACGGGTCAGCTGATTGATGAGCTCCACACGCAGGGAGTCATCCATTTCGCTCAGCGCTTCCGCGGCGTGATTGCGGTCGGTAATCGATGGGAAAATCTCACGGCGTTCCGGTTCGGTAAGGTACCGGAAAATCGTGGCCAGGTCGGCCGGATGGGTTTTGTGCAGGATTTTTTTCAGATTGGCATGCGCATTTCGGCGGTTGAGCCGCCGCAGAGTGTCCAGCAGTATGTTAATTTCTTGCGTGAGCATCCCCATCCTGCATCGTTACAATTTGCCTTGAAACAATCCTTAAATATGCCAAAAAAAAGTCGCTTTCTTTAGGGAAAAATTTAATGGGCTGTACTGTCAATTAAATCAAACCGGGTGACAATTCCTACGATTTTTCCCCGGTCTTCGATCAGGGCGGCCGGCTGTTCCCGGAGGTGTTTCATCACGCTGTCCAGCGCCAGGTTCTCGCTGAGGATCGGAAACGGATCCCCCATCACCTCGTACACCCGCTCTTCCAGGATGTCCCGGTCTTCCAGCACCTGAGCCATGAGCTGGTTTTCCCGCAGGCTGCCGACGCACTCGCCGTTGTCATCCAGCACCGGCAGCTGGGAAATGCCGTGCTCGTTAATTAAAGAGAGCGCCTCTTTGACGAACGCCTTTGGAGAAACGGAGACCAGTTTCGGCAGCTGATTGGACTTGGTATCGTGAATGACCCGGAGCGTGGATTTGTCCGTACTGAGCATCCGCTGTTCCCGCATCCACTCGTCCGAAAAATGTTTGCTAAGATACCGTTCGCCGGTATCCGGCACGATGAACAGCACCAGATCCTCCGGGGGCTTTTCCGCGGCAACCTGCATTGCGACATGCCCGATAGTACCGGCGCTTCCGCCGCCAAAGATGCCCTCCTCGCGCGCCATCTTTCTGGACATGTGAAACGCCTCCTGATCGGTGACGTTCAGGATGCGATCCACAAATTTCAGATGCAGCGTACCGGGAATCATATCCTCGCCAATGCCCTCCACCAGGTACGGACTTCCTTCGGTCATCACGCCGCTTTCGTGATAGACCTTGAGCACGCTCCCGTACGGGTCGGCGCCAATGATTTCGACGTCAGGATTCTGTTCCTTCAGAAATTCGCCCACGCCGCTGATGGTACCGCCGGTTCCCATCCCGGCCACAAGGGCCGTGATTTCTCCGTTGGTCTGCTCCCATATCTCTTTGCCCGTACCCTCGTAATGCACTTGTGGATTTACCTGATTAAAGAACTGATCGGAAAACAGGGCGTTCGGATTTTCCTTGACCACCCGTCGGGCCGTATTCACGTAATAATCCGGGCTGTCCGGTGAGACGGCCGTCGGCGTCATAATTACTTCCGCACCGAACGCCTTGAGCAGTTTAATTTTCTCCACGCTCACCTTGTCCGGCATCACGAAAATTGCTTTATACCCTTTCACCGCGGCGACCAGCGCAAGCCCCACACCCGTATTGCCGCTGGTAGCCTCTACGACCGTCCCGCCGGGCGCGAGCGTGCCGTTCTTCTCAGCATCTTTGATGATTGCGCGCGCAATTCGGTCTTTGATGCTGCCGCCGGGATTGAAATACTCCAGTTTCGCGAAGACCTTTGCCCCGCTCGGATCGGGGATTTTATCGAGTTGCACAATCGGCGTGTTGCCAATGAGGTCAAGGATATTGGAAGGATTCTGCGACATATAAGACATCCTTTGCCTAATTAATCGATTGGTTCTTTTGATGTTTCCTGCGGTGCGTCGGCTGGGCTAATCGTTTGGGAGTCCCGGTCTTTCAGTGGAAACATACGGTTAATTTCTCTGAATCCGTAATATAAACCTGCGCCCGCAAGTCCCAGCCAGAGCACGGAGACATGATTGCCCATTTCGTACCAGCCCAGGTGCTCCGGATCAATATTGGAAAAGAAGAGGGAGAGCCCGTTGATCCCCATGTGTGCGGCGATGCCCGGAACAACGCTCTGCGTTCGCCAGGAGAGATACGACAGCGCAATGCCAAAGAGATAGATCTGGATGATCCACCAGGTATTCATGTGCAGGAGAGCAAACGCTAACGCCGTCAGGAGCACCGATTTGGTAACATCCTGGGTGTGGTATTCCAGTGTGGTCTGTAAAAAACCCCGGAACAGCAACTCCTCCGCCACCGGGGTTACCACTACTAACGCGCCAAAGATGAGTAAAAACTCGCCGAAAGTGTTGATTTGGAAAAACACCAGCGAATCCGCCAGCCATTCCGGCGGCTCTATTATAATGGAGATTAAGCGATCGAATTCATCGCCGAGCACAGAAATACTGACCCCAATGACAAGCGCCCACAAAAAAGCCGGCGCCTCCACAGCTTTGAGGCGGTATACGCGCCGGATCGAAAACTGGCGTCTCAGCACATACACAGCGCTCGGAAGTATAATAAAGATTTCGCCGATGAAGATATAGATCCGTGCGCTGTCAGGGATAGCGCCCCCTTCGGGCGAGATAAAGAGTGCCGCGAAAAAATACGGAAGTAAAATACTGAGAAAAACAAGCCCGAACGCTGCCAGCCGGCCGGGATACTTATCGTGCCTGGTCATAACCCTTCCTTTATAATTTTCGGAAATTAGACGCCCCCCGATTGAATGTCAAGGTCTTGCCAGCGCCGGGGGCTTCGGAGAAAACGGTTTGGATAGTTAAACCAGTATTCTAAAGTGAGGGGTGATTTTGATTAGGGGAGTGCTGTGAATACATTACTACTGAGTTCTTTACTCTCATTTATCGTGTGGTGTTTGCCCATCGTGCTCGCGCTGCTGCTGTTGCTGCTGTATCGCGACCGGACGAAGGAAGTGCATGGACTACGCACGATTTACGCCGCCTTCATGTTCACCTTTGTGGCCAATTCCATTAAGTTTTTTCAGGAGTCACAATCAGGTTGAACGGGTAATACAGCGGCATGTGGCCGAAGATATGCAGGCCGTCGCGCGGATTACCGCCTATTCCATAGAAGATAATCTGGCTGCTCAACTTGCGGATGTGAAGACGCTTGCAAAAGAGTTCGGTTCGAAAGAGAAAAACCGGGAGACCTTTCGGCGTGAATTTGATCATCTGCACGAAAAATATCGAAAGAAAGTACTGTTTGTTTCGTATGTGGGGCCAAATGGTCGATTACGATATACCTACCCCGAAACGCCATCTTCCATTGGAAAAGACCTGACCTACCAGACATATATGCGGGATTTTCTGACCCACCCGCACTCCGGAATCTCTCCACCGTTTACCACGGTAGAGGGTCCGAAGGCTGTGAGTATTTATGCCCCGGTCTGGAAGCCGGATAGCACATTTGATGGCATGATTACCGTCTTAATCAATGTGAATGTTTTGGAAAAACGTTTAACGGATTCCAGAACCACGAATATGCAGAGTTATCTTCGGGTTATTGCCAGAGATGGCACCATCATCGGGTCGTCGCTTTCCGGAGAGTGCGGACGAAACTTATGGGAACTCCGTGAGGAGTATAATCAGAAGGAGTCGCGGATTGCCACGCTGACTGCCCGGCAGGACAGCCTGATGTTTGCGTCTCATGACAATCAGAATTTCATAAAATATGTCACGGCTGTTCCGGGATCTGATGGGGAAATACATGAGAAAATCGCCTCGTTTCACCGAATCGATGTTGGGCGGACGACTTGGTCGCTTATGTATGTGGTGCTGCAGGAATCCGTTCGGAACAAGGTGAAAGAAGCCACCACGCATCAATGGTATATCTGGGGATTTATGCTGCTGATTCTGGCGGTGACCAGCACCGTGCTGATTGTCGTCTCCATCAAGTGGGGCCACGATCTAAATGCAACCATCGAAGAGACCACGGCGGAACTCCGGCGAACTGAGCGACGATGCGATTTTCATCCAGGACAATGACGGCCGGTTCCTGGATGTCAGCGAGGGGGCGGTTCGGATGTACGGCTATTCCAAAGATGCGATGATCGGCCAGACGCTGGAAATGCTGGCGGCGCCGGAACGCAACGATATGGAATTCACATTTAATGCGAAAAAACGCGCGTATCATGGCGAATCTCAGCTCTTCGAATGGTGGGGACAGCGGAAGAATGGAGAGGTCTTCCCCAAAGAAATTCAGATGAACAAGGCGACGCATTTTGGCAAAGACGTCGTGGTTGCCATCGGCCGGGATATTTCGGAGCGGAAACAATNGCAGCAGCAATTGTTTCAGGCGCAGAAGATGGATTCCATCGGGACGCTGGCCGGCGGCATTGCCCACGACTTTAACAACCTGCTGACCGGGATCCTGGGATACACCTCTCTGCTGAAATCGGGCATGGATGAGGATGAGAACCTGTATCGATATGTCGAGGTCATCGAGGAATCCGGGAACCGGGCGGCCGCGTTGACAGACCAGTTGCTCGCATTTGGCCGGGGCGGGCAGTACAATGTCGAGTCAGCAAGAGCCAATAAAATCGTCCAGGATGTTATCCAGCTGCTTGAACGTACTATCGATAAAAGTATTGAGATAACCGCGGAGCTGAGTTCGGATGATCCCGTCTTTGAAGTGGACGCCAGCCAGATCCATCAAACGATTATGAACCTGTGCCTGAACGCGCGGGATGCGATGCCGGAGGGTGGCAAGCTTACTATCGCAACCGACATACAGGAATATACGGAGCTGCCCCGGCCTATCAAGGCGGAGCTGGGCAGGCATTCATACGTGAACATTGCCATTAGCGACACCGGACACGGGATAGATGAAGAAACGCAACAAAAGATCTTTGAGCCGTTTTTCACAACCAAAGATAAGGGGCGCGGCACGGGACTTGGCCTGGCTATGGTATACGGAATCATCACAAACCACCGAGGCGGAATAGATATCGATTCAGAGCCGGAAAAGGGCGCCACCTTTAACATCTATATTCCGCTGAGCAACCGGGAGCCTGGAGACAAAGACAATGGTGAAATCGAGGAGGAAATCGATTATCAATGGGACGGAACGGCGCTGGTTATTGATGATGAACCAGTGTCACGCGAGCTCATCGGCGAGCAGTTGAACTCGGTTGGATTTGACCTTTTATATGCCGAAAATGGCAAGGAAGGATTGGAAAAATTCGAAGAGCATAAGGAAAAGATTCAACTAGTGATACTGGATATGATTATGCCGGTAATGGGCGGCAGGGAAACCTTTGAAAAGATCAAATTCATTGATGTAACCACCCGGATCATCGTCGCTTCAGGCTACTCTCAACATGAGCAGGCGCAGGAGGTTCTGAAAGCACAGCATACCCGATTCGTGCAGAAGCCGTTTAAATTCAGTAAACTCGTCCAGACTATTCATGAACTTCTGGATGGAGAGGCCAGCTCGTAGAGCA
>JAANXI010000066.1 GCA_018263365.1 Fidelibacterota bacterium
GACGGGTTTGTCATAGCGCGTTATCTGATCGAGGCGGGAATTGAAGTTATCACCTTTCACGTCGCTGAAGATGAAGAGTACACCGGCGATGCTGCAACCAATTTTCAAATCCTTCAGCAGATATCCTCACAAATTTACCATACACCAACGGTTGAAACCATCCAGGATTATACCGAGGATTTTTTTGCTGCGGATGTCCTAATTGATGCGTTGCTGGGTACAGGTATCAAGGGCGCGCCACGCGAGCCGTATAATAAGTTCATCGACTGGATTAACTCCTACAATGCTCCGACCGTCAGTGTGGATATTCCATCAGGTGTAGATGCTAATTCAGGGCAAATCCCCGGAGTCGCGGTGAATGCCGAAGCAACCGTCACCATGGGATTTGCCAAAACCGGATTACTGTTTTCGCCGGGCCGCGATTACGCCGGTGATGTATACGTCGTTGACATCGGGATACCCGACGGGGCGCTTGAGCAGGTTGAGTCCGTCTACCACCTGCCCCAGGAAGATGACATCTACTATCGTTTGCCAGTCCACGGCACTGATACATACAAGCATCGTGTGGGGAAACTCTTTACGTTGTGCGGAGCCCGGGGATTTACCGGAGCAGCAGCACTTGTAAATAATGCAGCACTTGTTTCCGGCGCAGGATTGATATTCGCTGGGGTGTCTGAAAGCTTAAACAACATCCTGGAAACGAAAATGACTGAGGTTATAACCGTACCGCTGCCTGAGACGGATGCTGGTTCATTTTCCACAGATGGAATATCGAATATCCGGGAAATGCTGGAGTGGAGCGATGCTTTGGCCATCGGAAGCGGCATGACGAAACACTCCGACACTATGGACTTGGTTGAAACAGTGCTCAGTGAATACCCGAAAACAGCCGTCGTTGATGCAGATGCGGCGACCTTTTTCTCTGGTGATAAATTGTCACAACTCGGAGATGCGCCCGGTGATATTATTCTGACGCCCCACTGGGGAGAGTTTGGTGCGATCTCCGGTAAATCACAGCGCGAAATCACGGAAAACCGGTTGACTATTGCCCGTGAATTTGCCGAAGAACACCAAATAACGCTGGTACTCAAGGGCGCACCGACTATTATTGCCGGGGAATCGGGTGAAGTTTTTATCAATGCAACCGGTAATCCCGGATTGGCCACCGCGGGCAGCGGGGATGTATTAACCGGCATGATTGCCGGATTTGCCGCACAGGGATTGCCTGCGATCAACGCGGCCATTGTCAGCGTGTATCTTCACGGATTGGCGGGCGATTTCGCCGCAGCCGAGCTGTCGAACTATAGCGTGACTGCAGGTTCACTTATTGAGTATCTTCCGGAAGCACTCACGTATATTCAGGAATTTTATGAGCACATCTGATTGGCTCCGCTGGGGCGGTTTTGTCGGGTATATGGTTTTAATTTTTATCGTCTCCG
This sequence comes from Fidelibacterota bacterium, assembly GCA_018263365.1. GTDB lineage: Bacteria > Fidelibacterota > JAANXI01 > JAANXI01 > JAANXI01 > JAANXI01. The sequence continues at coordinate 1,440 of JAANXI010000066.1, forward strand.
CCATTCCCGGAAATACATTATCCGAGACCGGATTATTTCATCATGACAAGTTACTACACCTGCTTGAATACGGTGTCTTGGGCGTTCTGTGCGGCTGGGTTGTTATCCAACCCGGGGACCTGACAGCCGCGAACTGGGTTGAATACGCCCTGGCAATTGGCATCGGATGGCTGTTTGCGGTCTCGGATGAAATTCATCAATATTTTGTTCCCGGCAGGATGATGGAACTCAACGATTTTATTGCGGACGCAGCTGGTATTATTTTAGGAGTGTTGTTGTACAGGTTTATTTTGGCAAAATATCTCAGAAGGATTGAGAACGCGGTATGATCACCCGGCTATACGTTGAGAACTTTGCGATCATCGACCGGATTGAGGTAACCTTTCAATCCGGATTCAACGTGATTACCGGGGAAACCGGCACCGGAAAATCCATAGTGATTGAGGCGCTTGGTTTGACGCTTGGCGAGCGCGGCAACACTGATATGATCCGTGCGGGGATGAACAAAACGATTGTGGAGTGCGAAGTAGCGGTTAAAACAAGTCAGCGTGACCACATTGAGGGTATTCTGCAGTCTGAAGATATTCCGGCGGAGTTCCCATTGATTCTGCGGCGCGAGCTGCGTAATAATGGCAGATCGAGAGCATTCATAAACGATACACCGTGCACCGTTCAGGTGCTCAAAAGTGTCGGCGATCTGGTGGTGGATATGCACGGCCAGCATGAACATCAATCGCTGCTAGATCCTGATATACATATCACTTTTCTCGATGAGTACGCCGGACATAAAGATCTCCTGCAAGAGGTGCGTGAAAAGTATGATCGATGGACACAAGCCGATGCCGAGCTGCGTTCACTGAAGAAGAAGCAGAGAGAACTTTCCGAAAAAGAGGATTTGTATTCTTTTCAGTTGAAAGAGATTCGTTCGGTAAAACCCGATCCTGGGGAGATGGAGGACTTGGAACAGGAACGGAAAATCCTGTCGAACAGCCAGCGGATTGCCGAACTCGTGCAGTCGCTGCAACAGGTGCTGTATGAGGGCGAGTCATCCGTCTATGATCAACTGGTGATGGCCGAGCATAATCTCCGGGAGCTGGCGCAGATAGACGAATCAGTCTCCGAGTATGCCGACGAGTGCAACAGCGCCACTGTAACGATTAAAGAGATTGGACACTTCCTAAATCAATATGGTGACAGCACAGATCATGAGCCGGACCGACTTGACCAGATAGAAGAACGAATCGTTGCACTTCGGAAGCTCATGAAAAAGTATGGCCCCACTCTGGAAGATGTCATCGACTATCGGGACAAAATCAAGAACCTGCTGGACGAATTCGAAAGTTTCGACAACGAAATAAAGAAGTTGGCGCAACGCAAAACAGAAGCCGCAAATGAATTGGCCGACGCTTGCGAAAAACTGCACGATTCCCGCGTGAAATCGGCGGAGCAGTTTTCGAAATCCACGGAGGATATTCTGCATAATTTGGGCATGGAAAAATCGAGTTTTCGCGTGAACGTGGAGTACAACCACCGGGAGGAAGGCGCACTTGAAATTAACGGGCATTCTGTGACGCCGGATGTTTCCGGCGCTGATTCGGTGGAATTTTACATCACTACCAATCCCGGAGAGGGGGAGAAACCGCTGGCACAGATTGCATCCGGCGGAGAGATTTCCCGGACGATGCTAGCGATCAAATCCGTACTGGCGGGCAAAGATGGCATCAGCAGTGTTATCTTTGATGAGATCGATATCGGAATCTCCGGGAGAATTTCACGCATTGTTGCGGAACAACTGAGCGACCTCGCCGAATATCATCAGGTTATTTGTATCACACACCTGCCACAGATTGCCAGCATGGGGGACACGCACTTTGTCGTCGGGAAACACGTTATCGACAAGCGTACAAAGACTGACATCCGCGAGTTGAGTGACAATGAGCGCGTAGAGGAGATCGCCTCATTGGTGGCAGGAGCCACTATTTCGGAGACAACGCTTCAGAATGCCAGAGAACTATTACAACGGGCAAATCAGTAAGGAGTTGATGTGGATAAATTAGTTGCACGCGGAGGGAATATTCTTAGCGGACATATTCCGGTGAGTGGCGCCAAAAATGCGGTTTTGCCGATTATGACCGCGGCAATTCTTGCGCCGGGAAAATATACAATATCCAACGTGCCGAATCTCCGGGATACGCGCACCATGTCGAAACTGCTTGAAATTATTGGCGGTGCCGTAGAGATGGATTCCGGAACCATGCAGATCGACACATCCGGTGTGAAAAATCCGGAGGCTCCGTATGAATTAGTGAAAACGATGCGAGCCTCATTTTACGTGCTGGGGCCGTTGCTCGCCCGATTTGGCGAGGCGCGGGTTTCACTGCCAGGCGGATGCGCCTGGGGACCGCGCCCGGTGGATTTGCATCTCAAGGGGATGGAAGCCCTTGGAGCGCAGGTCGATTTGGAGGGCGGTTACATCATAGCCAGGGCTGATGAACTCGTTGGAACAGATTTCACTCTGGATATCTCGAGCGTTGGCGCCACCGGTAACATTATGATGGCTGCCGTGCTGGCTAAAGGCGTGACTACTATCGAAAATGCAGCCAGAGAGCCTGAAATCGGCGCATTGGGGCACTTCCTTAATGCAATGGGGGCTGATGTCCGGGGGATCGGCAGCGATGTCCTGGAGATCCATGGAGTGGATGAATTGCATTCCGCCGACTACACGGTGATTCCGGATCGCATAGAAGCAGGAACGTATCTCGTACTTGGGGCGATGTCCGGTGAAGACCTGGAGATAAGTCCGGTCAATCCCAAACACATGAAGGCGGTCATTGACAAAGTCCGCCGCGCCGGCGCTGATATCCGTATCGAGGATAACAAACTGCTCGTAACCCGGGCAGCGCCAATTGTGGCTGATGATATCACCACCGCAATTTTTCCGGGCTATCCCACCGATATGCAGGCTCAATGGATGGCATTCATGGCCACCGCTGAAGGCAGTTCGGTCATTACTGAGGAAATTTACCATGACAGATTCACTCACGTGGCTGAACTCAATCGGCTGGGCGCAAACATATCTCTGGAAGGGAATGTCGCCGTTGTGAAGGGCGTTGACTCGCTGAAAGGCGCGCCGGTGATGTCCACGGATATCCGGGCCAGCGCCTCGCTGATTCTGGCGGCGCTGATTGCGGAGGGCCGGTCCGACATCCAGCGGATTTACCACATCGATCGCGGGTACGAGCAGATCGAAAAGAAGTTGCAGGGCCTCGGCGCGGATATCGTTCGTGAAAATGCGTGATTGATATTAGAGGTCAGGATATTGGGGATTTTGAATAAGAAAAAGAAGATATACAAGCCTCAGAAGTCGCAGACTGGTGACCGTGGACTACAGACTCATGACCGCAAACTTTGACAGAATACCATGGATTTTTTTACCATTACAAGAGTATGATACCACTGAATCAGGAGCCTAAAAGATTGTGATAGATTTACGCAGCGATACCGTGACCAAACCGTCGAAAGCCATGCGGGAAATTATGGCGCAGGCAGAAGTGGGAGACGATGTGCATGGTGAAGACCCGACCATTAATGCACTGCAGGAATATTGTGCGGAACTGTACGGCAAAGAAACCGCATTGTACGTCCCAAGCGGGACAATGGCAAACCAGACGAGTCTGAGCGCCCATACCCAACCAGGCGATGAGATTATCTGCGAATATGGCTCCCATATCTTTAATTACGAGGGCGGCGCTCCGGGGGTTTTGAGTGGTGTCCAGTTGCATCCGCTGTACGGGGACCATGGCATCCTGACCGCCGAGCAAATCCGGGAGGCAATTAGAACAGCTAATGTGCATCATCCGGTGACGAGAGTTGTAGCACTGGAGAACACTCACAACCGGGCCGGAGGTGTTGTCTATCCGGTAGAAGTGATAGCGGAAATATCCGAACTTGCGCGGGAGCACGGACTGAAAATGCACCTGGACGGTGCTCGTCTGATGAATGCATCGGTGGCTACCGGCATTGCTCCAATTGATTATGTTAGGTACTTCGATTCGGTTACGCTCTGTTTCAGCAAAGGATTGGGTGCGCCGGTTGGCTCCATCGTCATGGGCGACGAGGAGTTTATCACTAAAGTACACCGGTATCGCAAGATATTCGGCGGAGGGATGCGCCAGGCGGGCATCATTGCCGCCGGGGCATTGTTTGCGATTCGGAACAACGTGGATCGGATTCGGAATGACCATAAAAATGCCAGGAGACTTGCCGCCGGATTGAACGAAATAGACGGTATTTCACTTGAGCTGGACTGGGTGCAGACCAACATCGTGATTTTTGACGTCGATCTGGAGGTAATGAATGCAGCCGCTTTGTGTGATGCAATGAAGCAGAGAGAAGTGTATATGAACCCTATCGCAGAGCAGCGGGTGCGCGCTGTAACAAGTCTGATGGTTTCAGATGAGGACATAGATCGAGCAATTGCAACGTTCCATGACGTGCTTTAATAACTGTTTCTAAGTGTAAATTCAGGGAGAGAACTATGGCATATTCCTATGTAAAATACTCAGTGGATGATGATAAAATCGCCATCGTCACAATTAATCGCCCGGATGCGATGAATGCCTTCAATTCTGATGTTGTTGGAGAACTCCAGGATTGTTTTGATGGAATCCGCGAAAATGATTCTGTCCGGGCCGTAATTGTGACCGGAGCAGGTGAAAAGGCGTTTGTCGCCGGTGCTGACATTAAGGAAATGACCGACCTCAATTCAGTGGAGGCGCGGGAATTTGCATTGCGGGGCCAAAAGTTAACGAATTCCATTCAGTATCTTGGTAAGCCGGTGGTTGCAGCCGTCAACGGGTATGCGCTTGGTGGCGGTTGCGAGTTGGCGCTGGCATGTCATATACGGTACGCCTCCGCCAATGCTATCTTTGGTCAGCCGGAAGTCGGCTTGGGTATCATCCCGGGGTGGGGTGGTACGCAGCGACTTGCCCGCCTGGTCGGCCCTTCGAGGGCAACCGAATTGATCATCTCCGGAAACAGGATTGACGCCGCCGCCGCAAAAAACATCGGACTTGTCAACGATATCTTTGGACAAGATGAATTATTGGACGAGACCAAGTCGTTTCTGAAAACGGTGCTGAAGCAGGGCCCCAGGGCGGTGCAATTATCCCTTGAGGCGATTAACCGGGGGATGGATGTCCCGCTCGCAGAAGGGTTGAGTTTGGAGGCGGATTTATTCGGGGTGGCATTCAGTACGCAGGACAGCCGGGAGGGAACCCAGGCATTCATCCAGAAACGAAAGCCTGATTTCTCAGGAGAGTAGCAGAGCATTGCTTTTATAGGTTATGGATTGATTTAGGGGAGAAAGTAGCAGAGTTGCGATGATTTGGATAAGTGTTCTTGGGTTTCTCGCTGGATTTGTACTGTTAATTCAGGGTGGTGATTGGCTGGTTGACGGTGCATCCGCACTGGCGAAGCGGTTTAACATCTCTGAGATAGTGATAGGCTTGACGGTCGTTTCGTTCGGAACGTCCGCGCCGGAATTGATCGTCAATGTGTTTGCCTCGTTTACCAATGTTGAAAATATTGCGCTTGGTAACATCCTTGGGAGTAACATAGCGAATGTCTTTTTGGTGTTGGGGGTGGCGGCGCTCTATCGACCTTTGGCTTTGCAGGGACGCACGATCTGGCGTGAAATTCCGTTTGCTCTGATTATCACCCTGGTATTGGGAATTCTGGCCAATGACCTGGTTTTTGTCTCTTATGGTCGCAATATTCTCAGCAACGGGGATGGGCTGCTCCTGCTGGTGTTTTTCCTCTTCTTTATGTATTACACGTTTGGCTCCAGCCTGGATGAAGAACTGATTGGCGAATTACCTACGTTGCCTCTGAAGAAGTCGGTGCTCTTTGTAATCGCTGGGATGCTGGGGCTGGCGATCGGCGGAAAACTTGTGGTGGACAGGGCGGAGTTTATTGCTTATTCCATGGGGATAAGTGATGCGTTCATCGGCCTGACGGCGGTGGCCCTGGGGACTTCCCTGCCGGAGCTGATCACCTCGCTCAATGCGGCGTTCAAATCGAATTCCGATATTGCGGTCGGGAACGTTGTCGGGTCCAATATCTTTAATATTGCCCTGGTGTTGGGAGTATCGAGCAGCATCAAAGATATTCCGTATCATGGGTCATTCAATTTGGATCTGGGCGTCGCCACCCTCGCCATGATATTTCTGTTTGGGTTTATGTTTCTTGGCAAGCGCCACGGGATCGGGCGATGGGAAGGAGCACTGTTTGCATTACTGTATATCGGGTATATTGTGATGGTTTACTTTACCCGAGTTGTTTAATACAGAACAGTATTGAACTGAGCAGGAGGGATGTGCTATGTGGAAAAGATGGTACACAATAATTCAGGGATGTAATCTTCCCGACGAAATCACCATGGAAGAGGCCGATTTCATCAGTAGATGGCTGGTGATCACGCGGGCCTGTGTTTTTTCCATGACGCTGATATCAGGGATAATTGGCGGGCTGCTTGCCCTGGCCGCAGGGCCGATTAACTGGTGGTATTGGTTGCTGGCGGTGATTGGTATTATTCTGGCACACGCGGCAAACAATATGATCAACGATTACTTCGATTATCGCAACGGTACCGATGAATCGGACGATTACCCCAGGGGATTATACTCGCCGCACCCGATTCGCTCCGGCTGGCTCTCGCCGACCAAACTGATGAATGCCATTCTCATAGTGAATCTGCTGGACCTGATTATTGCGATCTATCTGGCTGTGCAGGTAGGCTGGCAGATATTTCTGTTCGCCCTTGTCGGGCTGTTTATCAGCGTCTTTTATGTCGCCAAGCCGATCCAGCTGAAGCATAAGGGACTTGGAGAGCTGGGTGTCTTCCTGATTTGGGGGCCACTCATGATCGGTGGTACCTATTTTGTCGTCAGCGGCGGTGCCATGCCGACCTGGGTGTTGGCCGCATCGATTCCGTACGGATTATCGGTCACTACCGTCCTCATCGGTAAACATATTGACAAACTCAAACCGGATGCGAGAAACGGCGTCAAAACGCTCCCGGTGCTTTTGGGTGAAGAACAATCCCTGTTTTTGAATAAGTTGTTGTTCATTGCATTTCATATCATCGTGATAATCCTGGTACTTACCCAAACACTGGGATTTTGGGTACTGTTATCTCTGCTGGCCATTCCAAAACTGGTGAGGGAAACCTGGCCGAAATATTCGGAGCCGCGCCCCGCTGAAAAGCCGGAGAACTATCCGGTGTGGCCGCTCTGGTTTGTCTCGTGGGCGTTCCGGTATAATCGCCGCGCAGGCGGATTATTCATTTTGGGGCTGATTCTGAATCTTATAATCCCGGTAGCATAGATGTTTAACCAATCCACGATTGCGACGCTGAAATCGGTCAACCCGATCTCAATTCACGGGCAACGATACTACGATATACTGTTTGTCATCGAAGAGGATGAAGAGCAACTGCAGCGCAAGTCACGGGCGCCGTTTGAGGAAGTGTACGAGAATCCACAGCCGGGAGACAAAGTAAAAATCAACTCTCTGCTCGGCGCGATTACGAGTATTGAGAAGGTGGAAGAGTAAATTCTGACCGCACAGCAAAACCACTGACCTCATCCCAAACCCTCTCCTAAAATCAGGAGAGGGGCGTA
>JAANXI010000067.1 GCA_018263365.1 Fidelibacterota bacterium
CTCTTCCGATCTTGCTCTTCCGATCTCGTGGAGTTCGACTCCGCGAATCTTCGCTCCGGTATCTCTGGCAACGATATGCCAGGGCACGATGTTGCTGTGGTGTTCCATGTAGGTGAGTACAATCTCATCGCCCGGTTCCAGGAACTTGCGTCCCCAGGCGTTGGCCACCAGGTTGATGGACTCGGTCGTTCCCTTGGTGTACACAATATTGCGGGACGACTCCGCATTGATAAAATTGTTAACCTTTTCGCGTGCCTCTTCATAGGCATCGGTGGCCTCCTCACTCAACGCATGGATGCCGCGATGCACATTGGCGTTATGCCGACTGTAATAATCAGATAACTTGTCAATGACAATCTGGGGTTTCTGGGAGGATGCGGCGTTGTCGAGGTACACCAGAGGCTTGTCGCCGTGGACTTTCCTACGCAACACCGGAAAATCCCTGCGGATTTTTTCCACTTCTATCGGACTCGACTGTTTCTTGAGGGAGCCCTCTTTGGAGGGATTGTCAGTCAAATTTATTCTCCGTAATCAACGAAGACAGTGTCATCGTCGACTTTTGTCTCGTATTTTTGCACGCCCACGACTGCCGGAAACGATTTCACCGCGCCGGTCCGGACTTCGAATTCCGCCCCGTGCAGCGGACATTTTACCTTATCACCGACAATGTCACCTTCGGCAAGCGATGCTTCCGCATGGGAACAGGTATCGTCAATGGCAAACACTCCGTCATCCATCCGAATCACGGCGATCTTCTTTCCGTCTTCCATCACTACCTGCTTCATACCACGTACGTCGAGGTCATCCAGCGCACACGCTTCCACCCAGGCCATCCTTGTAACCTCCTATTTTTCGATCTTCTCTTCAATCAATTTATGGATCAAATCTTTCGTACTCCGGGCTCCGATATGACGAATGACATCTTCGAAGAACCCAGCGATGATTACACGTTCGGCCTGGTTCCGGGATAACCCCCGGCTCATCAGGTAAAACATTTGATCTTCGTTGATCCTGCCGACAGTGGCTCCGTGGGCGGCCTTCACGTCGTCTGCTTCGATTTCCAGCACCGGAATCGAGTCGGCGCGCGCCCCTTTGGTCAGGAGCAGGTTTTTGTTCTCCAGCTCTGCGTCGGTCTGCTGCGCGTTTTTATCTATTTTAATGAGCCCCTGAAACACCGAGCGGCTGTTACCTTTCAGTACGCCTTTAAATACGCTGTCTCCGGTGGTGTGTGGCACTTCCAGTTTCAGTAAAATTCCGGAATCCAGATGCTGCTGGTTGTCCAGAAAGTAGAGTCCCAAGGTATCCGCATTCGCCCCTTCGCCGGCACAGATGCTGTCGATATGATTTTTCGTCAACTTGCCGCCGAAGTTGGAAACGATCCAGGTCATCCGGGCGTCGCGATTGATATAAGCCCGTTTGTTGGAAAAATCATACGTATTCTGATTATAATTTTGAATGCTGACGTAATTTAGCCGCGCATTATCGTTGAGAAAGACCTCGCTAATGCCGTTATTCAGCGTTTCGGTTTCGTCATCTTCGGAACGAAATATTTCAACGAACTGGGCCGAGGCATTTTCTTCAATGACAACCAGGTTATGCTGAAACAGCGCCAGTTTCGGAGTGCCGACGTTGAAATACGCTTCAAACGGGATTTGTACATTCACATTCTTTGGTACATACAGGAATGCGCCGCCGCTCCAGAACGCGCCGTTCAGTGCAGCGAATTTGCTGTAACCCGGCGACATCACCTTGGTAAACAGGTACTCTTTCACCAGATCAGGATGTTCTTTGATGGCGTTTTCCAAACTTGTGAAGACTACGCCATTGTCCTGTAATTCCTGCGAAATTTCAGTCAGTTTCACCTGTGAATCATCCTGCAGGAGATACCCGCCGCGTTCACCGGCGTGCGCCACCAGCGACTGCGTGGTATCCGGCAGGTCCTCAACCGATGTTACACCTTTGCCGTTGAGCTTGGTAAACGGAGCGAAACTGTCAAAGTCGATATTGGAAATGTCCGTGCGCCGCCATTCTTCATCCTTGGTCGTCGGCATCGGTAAATCTTCCCATGCGGACCATGCGTTTTCGCGACGTTCGCGCACCCAGTCCGGTTCCCCTTTCACCTCGGAGAGCCGGAGCATGTTTTCCTTTGTAAAACTGTGTCCGTTCTGATTAGCCATTCACATCCTCTTTTACTTCAATTATTTGCGCAAAGAAAAAGGATCAACCCGTTGTCCGGGCATCGTTCCTCTTTCATTTGTTCGTCAATTTCACTCTAATTTATCCGTTATCCGACCGAACCTTCCATCTGAAGGTCGACCAGCCTGTTAAACTCCACCGCATATTCCATTGGCAGCGTCCGCTCGAATTCATCCAGGAATCCGTGAACGATCGTCCGCTTCGCCTGCTCTTCGGTCAGTCCGCGACTCATGAGGTAAAACAACTGCTCTTCACCGATCTTGGAGACTGTCGCCTCGTGCTCGATCTGGGCGGTATCGTCTTCGATTTCCATGTACGGATACGTATCGGATTCGGCGTTCGGCCCCATCATCAGGGCGTCGCACTCGATATCTGACTTACAGTTCTCCATGCCGGGATAGACCTTAATCAGGCCGCGATACGAGGTGCGGCCGCCGTCAAAACTGATACTCTTTGCAGTGACCTTGGACGTCGTATTCGGCGCCGCATGGATCGCCTTGCCGCCGGTATCTTGATGCTGATCCTTGTTCGCGGTTGCAATAGACACAATTTCTGCGTGGGCGCCTTCACCGGCAAGATAGACGCTCGGATATTTCATCGTCGCTTTGCTGCCGCCGTTATAGTCAATCCACTCAACCCGTGCGTTCTTTTCGGCCTTCGACCGTTTGGTTACGAGATTGTACACCGAGCTGTACCAGTTCTGCAGTGTAGTATATCGGAGTGTGGCGCCTTCGTGTGCAATCAGCTCAACTACGGCAGAGTGCAGTGCATTCGTCGAGTACGACGGACTCGTGCATCCCTCGATGTAGTGGACTTCCGCGTCCTTATCCACGATGATCAAAGTCCGCTCGAACTGTCCGGCGTTCTCCGCGTTAATCCGGAAATACGCCTGCAGCGGCAAACCAACTTTCACTCCTGGTGGAACGTAAATAAAGCTTCCACCGGACCAGACGGCTGTGTTGAGCGCAGCAAATTTGTTGTCCGACGCCGGAATCAGCGTGCCAAAATATTCTTTGACGATATCCGGATGTTCCTTCAGACCGGTGTCCATGTCAAAGAAAAGCACACCTTTCTCTTCCCAGGCGCCCTTCAGTTTGCTGTAGACCGATTCGGAGTCGAACTGATTAGATACACCGGCTAAGAACTTCCGTTCCGCTTCAGGAATCCCGATTCTCTCGAAGGTTTCTTTCAAATCATCCGGTACGTCATCCCAGGTCTGATTTTTATTCTTCTGGTAATCCGGCTGGAGGTAGTAAATAATCTCATTGAAATCGATTGCCGATAAATCAGCCCCCCACGTAGGCATCGGCTTCTGCATAAACTCCCGGAATCCTTCAAGTCGTTTTTCCAGCATCCACTCAGGCTCTTCCTTCCGTTTAGAGATATCCTTAATCAGGTCTTCCGTCAGTCCGGGCGGCGCTTTGAATTTGTACCGATGCTCACTGTGCCATCCGTATTCGTAATCCTGATTGGCCGGTTTTAATTGTGTATCACTCATATATTCACCTGCATCTGCTTGGATTTAAAATTATCCTTCAAGGCCGACCTTCTCACGAATCCAGTCGTACCCCTTGTCTTCCAGCTTCTCGGCGAGTTCCGGGCCGCCTTTTTCCACGATGCGTCCCTGTAACATAATGTACACGTAATCCGGCTCCAAATACTGGAGAATCCGCTGATAGTGCGTAATCACCAATACACCCATTTCCGGATTTTTCAACTTGTTTACTGACTCAGCTACAATCCGCAACGCATCAATATCCAGCCCAGAGTCAGTTTCATCAAGCACGGCTAATTTCGGTTCGAGCACTGCCATCTGCAGCATTTCGCTGCGCTTCTTCTCGCCACCGGAGAACCCTTCATTCAGATAGCGCGACGCAAAGGATTCGTCCATCTCCAGATCGTCCATTTTCTTGCGTAACTTTTTCGCAAATTTTCCAACGGAGACCGAATCCTGCTTCACCGAGTTATATGCATCTCTGAGAAATTTATCCATGCTGACGCCGGGAATCTCGCTGGGATACTGAAACGCCAAAAACAGTCCGAGGCGAGCCCGCTCGTCGGGCTCCAATTCATTTAATAACTCACCCCGAAAATACATTTCACCCTCGGAAATATGAAAGCGGGGGTTGCCCATTAAGATGTTCGCCAGGGTACTTTTCCCGGACCCGTTCGGACCCATGATGGCGTGCACTTCACCGCCATTCACACTCAAATCAATGCCTCGGAGTATCGGAGTATCTTCGACGCCCCCTTTTAATCCCTTGATTTCCAGCATGTTTCCATTGTGCTTTGTGTCGCTCATAAAATCAATTCTCCTCTAATATTTTACAGATCTGCTAAGCTAATGGTTTTAAAATAGTTGGTCAAGTTCCGTTGTATCGTCAATATTGGTGATTTAATATTGCAATATTCGAGCTGAGAGCACTCCTCGCCATCATCGGTGACACATTCGACCACGGATATGGGGCCCTCAATAGCCTTGACAATTTCATTCAGATTGATCGCATCGGCCGGTTTATCCAATACATAGCCGCCGGTGACCCCCTGGTAGGATTCAATTAAACCTTTTCGCGCCAATTGCTGCAATACCTTCCCAAGGATGCCGCGGGGAATGTTAAACTTCTCCGCGATCTCTGTGGCACTCACCACCTTCTCGGGATTGCGCTCCCGTTCTGCGATGATGCATTTCATGGCGATGATACCGTATTCCGTTTTTTTTGTCAGTCGCAACATGCAATTTCCTATACCAGACCAATTCAATCGTATTTAATATAAGACCACTTTAGTCTCATTTCAACAGCAATCTGAATTTTTTCTCCCTGAGGAAGAAATCCGGTGTTATTCCAAAATTTATATGTTGCTTTGTACCTCTGTCAGGGGCTATTCCATTTATGATTCATTGTATACTGCAAGACCAGACTCTAACCTGAATAATAAACATTTCATGAAACGATTGATCTGTTCCTCTTTACATTTTTCAGAATAACCGGTAAGCTTTAAAAAATTGAGACAATCACCGACATTCGATTTAATTACACAACACAACGGAGGTCCAAGATGACAGGGGAAACACAACAATCGGATGAAGCAAACAATGAGCGGGTGGCAAAAGCGTATGACCGAATACTGGAAAATGTTCGGGAAATCTTAAATACCACGTCTAATATCACCAAAAAAGAATTTGACCGGGCGTTGAAACAGGCCGGTACATCATTGGATGACGCCTCCAAATTTACCAAAGAAGAGATCGAGAAGGCCCGCAAGGCCGTGCGGAAGGACTGGCAGGCGTTCATGAAGACGGCCAACAAACAGAAAGATGACTTTTTGCAGTCCGAGCAGTTCCAGAAGATCGCCGACACTAGCCTTGGTATGCTCGGCAAAATGACCAAAGCCGTCAAGAACTGGGCGGACTTCATCGATGGCAAGATCGACGAGCAGATCACGTATCACACTGGCGAGGTGGCCGGCGCCGGCACGTTTGAGTGCGTCGAATGCAACAAAACGATGACCTTCAAAAAGAGCGGCCGGATTCCGCCGTGTAGCTCTTGTAAAAACACGACGTTCAGAAGGGTTCTCTAAAAAGCGGGTATAGGGTATATGGTATAAGGTAATAGATTAGACTTGCACAAAATCACATCTTAATGCATTTATTAGTTCCCCTTATACCATATACCCTTTTCCTTATTTCCAATTTCACCACACAACTTGAACACGTGAACACCTGAACACTCTAACACTGCTGTTCCACTCAAAACACTTGTTTACGCTGGCTTTGGCGTCTATATTGATATTATACTTCAATCCCAAGGGATTTTTATGCAAAGTCGCCGTTACTTAGTGAGAATTTCGGTTTTTATTACGTTATTTGTTGGCCTATTCTGCACGACTTCGCTTTACGCCAACCAAGTGCACGTAATAAAAGTGGAGGGTGTTATCAGTCCGGTCACGGCGGAATACATCAATTCCGAGTTGAAGGCAGCGCAAAACAATGGCGCAGAGGCATTGATAATCCAGCTGGATACCCCCGGCGGATTGATGACGGCGATGCGATCCATTGTCAAAACCGAGCTTGGCGCGGCAATTCCGGTGGTAATGTACGTCTCCCCCAGCGGAGCGCAATGCGCCTCAGCTGGCGTGTTTATCTCATACGCTGCTCACATCTTTGCCATGGCGCCGGGGACGAACGTCGGATCTGCGTCGCCCGTGACCATGGGCGGCGGGACGCCGGGCTCCGAACAGCCGGATACCACTCAATCCGAAACGATGATGAAAAAAATCACGAACGACGCCGTCGCGCAGATCAAATCTCTGGCGAATCAGCGGGACCGGAACGCGGAATGGGCCGAAAAGGCTGTCCGCGAAGCCGTGAACATCACCGAATACGAAGCACTTGACCTGAACGTCATCAACTATATTGCGCCATCTCTAGACAGTCTGCTCCACCAAATCCATGGTGATACAGTAGAGGCTGCTGAAGGCGAAACCACGCTGGATACCAAAGATGCCCAACCCGTCTACCGGGAAAAGAGTCTGCGCTTCAAAATTCTGGATACCATCAGCCATCCCAACGTAGCGTATATCCTGATGATGTTAGGCTTTTATGGGCTGTTTTTTGAACTCAGCAATCCCGGAGCGATTTTTCCAGGCGTCGTTGGCGCTGTCTGCCTGATTCTCGCTTTCTTCGCATTCCAGGTGCTGCCAATCAATTACGCGGGCGTCGCGCTAATTATCCTGGCCATAATTCTGTTCGTTGCCGAAACGCAGGTCCCGAGTTTCGGTTTACTTACCACAGGAGGAGTGATCTCTATGATTATTGGATCTATCATGCTGATCGACACCCCGGAACCGTTTTTCCGCGTCACCTGGAGCGTGATTATCCCGGTGGTGGTTGTCACAGCGCTCTTTTTCGTCTTTGCGCTCAGTTTTGCCCTCAAAGCACAGCAATCCAAACCCACCACCGGAGTTGAGGGCATCATTGGAGAGGTTGGGACGGCCGAAACACCTATTCATCGGTCGGGCACGGTTGCCGTTCACGGCGAAACCTGGACTGCATACAGCGACGCACCGATTCCCTCCGGAACGCAGGTTCGGGTGATAAAGGTCGATCAGATGAAAATCAAAGTTGAGCCTGTGAAATCGGAAAATTGACCTGTGATTTCTATCATCGAGTACGATTATTCATTGAACCTAAAATAAAGGAGTTGCCATGAATATTCTGATTCCTGTTCTTGTGGTCCTGATTGTGTTACTGGCTGCATCCATCCGCGTGCTGCGAGAGTACGAGCGTGGTGTCATCTTTCGGTTGGGCCGCGTTATAGCCTCCAAAGGGCCCGGGTTAATCTTCATCATCCCCGTCATCGATCGTATTGTGAAAATCAGTCTGCGAACTATCGTGATGGACGTACCCCCACAAGATATCATCACCAAGGATAACGTTTCGGTCACGGTGAACGCAGTCATTTATTTCCGCGTCCTCGATCCTAATAAAGCGGTGATCGAGGTTGAAGAATATCTGTATGCGACTTCCCAGCTGGCGCAGACAACCCTGCGGAGTATCCTCGGTCAGCACGAACTGGATGAGCTCCTCTCCGAGCGGGATAAGATCAACCAAAGTCTCCAGGAGATCATCGATCACCACACCGATCCCTGGGGAATCAAGATTAGTAACGTTGAGATTAAGCACGTAGATCTGCCCAAGGAGATGCAGCGGGCCATGGCACGGCAGGCGGAAGCCGAACGAGAGCGGCGCGCGAAAGTCATCAATGCCGAAGGGGAATACCAGGCAGCCAATCGTCTGGCAGAAGCGGCTACCGTCATTGGCGACCATCCGATGGCTATGCAACTCCGCTTTCTGCAGACGCTGACTGAAGTGGCGGCGGAAAACAACTCTACGACCGTCTTCCCTGTGCCAGTTGACCTCTTTGAGCCATTTATGAAGAAAATGGCCAGCGAGGATACTCCGAAAACCGGTGAGTAATCCCATCGCTGGGACGGTGAATTTCGGTTTATCCGAATAATTCCTAAATTATTGGTGAAGCTAAAACACTGAAATTCACATATAGAGGAGTATCACTATGATGAGGAAAACATTACCAGTTGCAATTGTTCTCGCATTCGGATTGTTTTTTGCCAAAGATGCTGTGGCGCATTGCCAGTTGCCGTGTGGTATTTACAATGATAACATGCGGATTATCAGCATTCAGGAGCATATCACGACTATAGAAAAGTCCATGCGGCTGATTGTCGAGTTGCAGAAAAACCCATCGGAAAATATGAACCAGATCGTCCGCTGGGTAAACAACAAGGAAAACCACGCCGATGAACTGACGGACATCCTGACGTACTATTTCATGGCGCAGCGCGTGAAAGTGCCGGCTGAAAAAAGCGGCGAAACCTACACAAAATATCAGACGCAACTGGAACTCCTCCACGGGATGATGGTCTCGGCGATGAAGGCCAAACAGACGACTGACCACCAATATGTGGCACAGCTTCGGAGCCAGCTGGATACGTTTGCAAATGCCTACTTCTCCGAAGAAGAGATGATGCACCTCAAGAAAGAACATGGCATGGGCGAATAGAACAGTGTTCGTGTGTTAAAGTCTTCACGTTTTAGAGTTGAATAGCAGTGAAACGCCGGCGGAAAAGCCTTTAGCGCGACCTTCGACATCACGCAGGCGCAGGGTGTTTGGTTCACCGCCCGCAAAGGCGCAGGAAATCCTGGACAACATCACGGCGAAGTACCATCGCAGAAAACACAAATAGAGTCTCGAAACAAGAAAGAACAAATGCACCGCAGAGTGCGCAGATTAGATAGACCTAAATTGAGCGATTTTATATGGCGATCTGCACCAATCTGTTGAGCGCGAAGGCACCGCGGAAATCCTCGACAGCCCCTCCGGGTATGCCTCCGGTTTCGCGAAAC
>JAANXI010000068.1 GCA_018263365.1 Fidelibacterota bacterium
CTTTGCCCACGTTACGCAAAATTCGAGCGATCATGAGTGAAAAAGATGTCGAGGAAATTACCCAAATCTCATTACCATTGGCGGCGTGACACCGGATGTGTTTTTACACACAAATTGGGACTTGGCCCAATTTGCTATCCCTATTCCATACACCGTATTCCTAATTCCCCGCTCCTGAACCAGTTGCGCAAATACTCCCTAGCGGATAAATTGGGTAAAAACAATTAGACAATATAGAAAAATGGATATTCTCTACACAAAAAGTTCCCGGGAATACAAGGGCAATAACTTTCCGGAAGGACTGTATCGGCTGGATGGCATCACCGAAATTGGCAGGCAGATCAACCAGGAATCAGATGTCACCGATTTGCTCGAGGCCGGGGCCGCCGGTTTTGTCAGGAAACCGATCAATTTTGCTGAACTTGCCAGCCTGATGTATGAGGCGCTCGACTATACTTCCGAGAATAACAATGCCGGGGGTTAGCTTGTAAGTAAATCTTCCAGGGTGTCGGGTTCCTTCGGGATCGAATCCGATAATACCCGATAGCCATCTTCGGTGACCACTACATTATCTTCGATTCTCACGCCGATTTGCTCCTCCTGGATATAGATTCCGGGTTCGACGGTCAGCACATTTCCTGGTTCCAGGGACTGCTTGTACGTTCCGACATCGTGGGTATCCAGCCCCAAAAAGTGACCAACGGAATGCATATAGTATTTGCCCGTGTTCTCCTTATCAGCGACCAATTCCAAATCAATCAGTCGCTCGCCGATCAGGTCTTTTGCCTGCTTATTCAGGTCCTCCATCATCACACCCGGTTTGACAGCCTCGAGCGTCGTTTGTTGCACGTCCAGCACGGCCTCGTACACTTCGCGCTGGCGATCCGTAAATGTTCCATCGACGGGAATCGTGCGGGTAATATCCGCGCAATAGTGGGAATACTCCGCCCCAACGTCCGTCAGCAGTAATTCCCCTTCTTCGATTTGTTTGGTGTTCTCTATATAGTGCAGCGTCGCCGCATTGATTCCTGATGCGATAATCGGCTTGTATGCAAATCGGCGGGCGTTGTTCTTGATGCAGTGATAGGCCAGGTGCGCTTCCAATTCGTACTCCATCACCCCCGGCTTCGCATGTTTCCAGATCGCGAAGAGAGCCGCTTTGGTAATTTCGATCGCTTTTTCGATGAGCTGGATTTCTTCCGGCGATTTCACCCGGCGCATCCGGTGCATAATTCCGTTGGCTTTCCGAATACGCAGTCCGGGCAACCCTTGTTGGACACGGGTTAAAAATTCGCCGTTCTTCGAGGTAGAATATTTCAGTCCCATATCATCGTAATCGGCATACAGCGTATCGGCGTTTTCCTGCGCCCGGATAAACGCGTGCTCAAAGCTCTTTTTCCATTGGATGTTTTCCGCTTCGATTCCAGAAATTTCCTCAGCTGTTTCTTTGTCTAGCATCTTCCCGTCCCACACCTCACGTTCAGGATCGGGCTCGGGGATGAACAGGGTTTCGGTCTTGCCCTTCGCGTTCTCCGGATGCAGCATCAAGACACAATTGGGCTGCTCGATTCCTGTCAGATAGAAAAAGCCGCTGGTCTGGTGATACTGGTAAAACTGATCGGCGCTGCGAATGACCGGTGTAGCTGCGTGAAACACTGCTACACTTTCTTTGTCCATCCCATTGATGAACTGTTGACGGTGTTTTGTAAAAAATTCAGAAGTTAGCAACGGATCTCTCATATATTTTTCTCATTCATTTGGCGTTTATTTACACAATTCAGGACAATTTATCCCGCTTGAAGAAATCTTTGATAACATATCCAGCAATATCCGGGTTTTCTTTCAGCCGACGGGAACTGTAGGCGTACCAGTCCTCGCCAAACGGCACATAAATTCGGACGGTTTTACCATCATCCACCAGCGGCTGCAAAATGTGCTCAATCGGGACCCCGAGCAGCGCCTGATACTCATAATTATCAGTGGTAATTCCTTTGTTTTCTATATAGGTACGAAAATGGTCAATCAGATATTCGTCGTGCGTGGCAATGCCGAGGTACCCGCCGTTAGCCAGATAGATTTTTCCCAGTTTGATGAAATTCTCTCTGACCTCTTCCTTTGACTGGTAAGCGATTGACGCCGACTCCTTGTATATGCCTTTGCAGAGACGGACATTGATATCCTGCTCCAGCAGGCGATGCATATCCTCTTCGGAACGATGGAGATACGCCTGGATCACCGCCCCGACCTTTGGATAGATCTCATGCGCCCGCTCAACGATCTGCAGCGTATCCTCGGTGACGCTGGAATCCTCCATATCAATCCGGATCAGCAGGTCAATCTCCTGTCCCATCTCCAGAATTTCTTTGAAATTCTCCCAGCAGAATTCCTTGTCAATATTTAATCCCAGTTGCGTGAGTTTCACTGAGATGCCCGTCCTTAAATCCGGATGTTCTCCTAATTCCCGGATCAAATTTTTATAGAGGCGCATTGGTTTTTCCGTGCCGGCCTTGTCAGTAATACTTTCGCCCAGGACATCCATTGTGCCGAGAAATCCGTGGTCATTCAGTTTATACACCCGCTGTATGCCATCCTCCAGCTCCTCCCCCGCAATATAGCGCTTTGCCACCTGCCCAATTAAAAACTTCGGCGCAATCGGCATCAGACCGACAATCAGTTTGTTCAACCAGTTCATGAACTACTCCTCCGATCCTGTGGAAAAGTCATAATTCGTTTCAGTCAATAGTTCGGATAAAGCAAGTATCATTCCCGGAAAAATTGTTATACACTAATTTGATGTTAATAGTATTAATAACAATATGTTAAAGAAGATATCCAAAAAGGAGTAGTGATTTTCGTCTTTCCCCAATTCCCAAAAAACCGGGTCACAAATCCCAAGGTTTTTCCCAAAGATAGCAAGGCCGGTTACTGCGCATCATCCCGGTGATGCAGTGCATCGGCAAACGTCCAGAACCAGAGGATGGCGAACACACCAAACACAATGATCCCATGGATGATATACGTGGATCCGTTTTGGCTATAAAGTTCCGCCCCCATTGCCAATCCCAGCAGATAGATCGGCAGCATCGGATACGACAGATAATTATCCCGCATGTAGTACCACCAGATTACTCCGGCCCACAGGAGCGGGAGCGCCGTCAAGGCAGTCTGCAATCCCCATTCGGCCCAGGTGAGCGACCGCGGTGGCACAAGCGCCATCAGTATAAGCAGGACTAAAAGCGCCCGCAGTAACGTATGGTTAAAATATTTATTCCAGATAATGGTAAACAGCCCGAGGCCGACTGCGTACATCAATCCACGGGTAAAGGCGGAGGCCAGGCTGCCGAAGGCGGGCACGAAGGAATCCACCGCCGTCGGGACAACATCTGTTGAGAACAGCGCGATCCCCGGAAACTGTAAACGTAGCCATGTTTGGATCTGCATGATACCGATGAATCCGAGGACCGTAATGAGCACCGTCAATAATGAATCTCTGGCAAAGATATATCGTTCCGGGGCCTTCCATGCGAGGAGGCTGCCGGGATAGTAGAGACGAGCCAGTGCCGTGCCCAGTAAAATGAGCCCGCCGAGAAACAATGCCCCGACAATCAGGGACACGACTAACACAATTTGAAATTGCGTCCACGGCATCGTCGTGGTGTACTGACTCACCAATGCATCCCATTGATTGAGCTGCATCAGAATAGTAAACACCGCAACGATAGCACCGATAATAATGGTTGGTCGCCAGTCGAAGGAATCCACCTGCCGGAATTTAACGATGAGCAGCACGATACCGCTGATAGCGAACAGTATCAGGATAACGATCCGGCCGATATTGTGAACCGTTCGGCCGAGGGTTTGCGCAGTGCGGGTTCGAAGCCATTCCTCCGGCAGCTTGTAATCGCGAACGAACTTGCCGACTTCGCCACCCTGGACGGTCATTTCCAGGAGCGGTTTCCCTTCGCCGATATTCGCCCAAAAGTTCTCTTTCCCCTCGAAGGTCAGATCGTAATCCAGGCGATTCGGTCGAGCCTTTTGCTCAACGCTCTTCATCGAGTACAGGCTGGTGTCCACCTGATGTTTCAGATAATTCAGCGCCAGTTTCTTCGCACCATCTTCGTTCAGAGAATCTCCGGGGGCCGATTCAGGTAGTATATGTTGAAATGCCAGCATCTCACCGGTCACCGGATGATAGCGTAACCGATATTCTTTCTTTTCCAGCGGACGAAAATATCGCACGTGCCAGTACGCCGGATACAGCAGCTGCTCCAGAATTATCCGGGTGGTGTCGACCGTGGTATTTTCCAGCAGATACTTCATTGTCCTGGCGTTGTCGGCATTTCGCATTGTAATAGCGGCGTTGAATACATTAATAGAATCAGTTTGAGAATCCAGCCATTGCTCAGCCTGTGTGGTGATCTCCTGTTTACTGAGTTTCATGTTCACAAGATCGGCCGGATTCTCGCCGGGGAGAAAAATCCCGGCAAACAGGATCAGCGCCATAATCAATCCGATGAATATCTTACGGTTGGAATGTCGCTGGTATCGGATCTCAAACTGTTTCGGTTCCGCCTTTGGCTTCGGTGGCGCTGTCCCTTCTGCCGCATTCGTTAATGATTTGGATGGCAAAAATCCGCCATTTCTGATGTAGAATACTCCAGCGATAATCAGTGGAATTAAGAAAATCCCCGTTGAAATGGCGCCAGATGTAATAAAATACGGATCACCGCTACGGAAGAGCAGAAAGGAGGTATAGAGCGCATCCACGGTGTAATGCCAGATTAGCGCGGCGACGATACCGAATCGCAGCATCACATATCCGATGATAATTCCGGCAACACCGACCTCGATTCCACGGATAAAAAACGGCTGGTTCGGATAGTTGGCATGACCAAATCCCCAGATCAGCGCCGGAATAACCACAGCGAGCCAGCGCACTTTCAGATATTTTTCCAGGAACGGGATAGAAAACATTCGCGAAATGAACTCCTCGGACACGGCCGGAAAAAATCCCATGAGCAGGACGAAAATCCATGGAATGGCTGTATTCAATAAATCGGTATACGGGATATCCGCCGGTGACCACGCGCCGAACTTTGAGGAGACGAGATAAAAAATAGTATGATACGCCATAAAGAAGCATGTGAGCACTAACCCGATCACCACGGCGATGAAAAACTTTTTGGTCTTAAGGCCGCGGAGCGTGAACGCCTTGGTGAGCGACAGTTTATCGCCGTATCGCTCGCGGTAAAGCGGCTCTGCCGCCGCGGTCAGGAAAAAGATACCGCCACCGGCCAAAAGCGCCTGCAACAGGCTCATCAATACTTCCTGAACGATGAAGTCACCAAAGGCATCTGTAGTGGAATAACTATAGAGGGTGAGCGGAATGGTATTCAGCTGACTAGCAAGGGTCAGAAGAAACCCGATACCGCCGAAAATGAGCGCTGTTTTCCATTTCACATCGCTGGGACGCGCCTTTTGAATCAGTACGACCAGCATGGCCAACACGGTCAGAAGCAAGAAAAACGCCGCAACAGTTCCGGTCGTATTATTCGCAGAACGCAACTGCTGATAATCCCGGCTCCAGGCTTCCGGCACTTTCAGATATTCACGGTAGCCGCCGAATTCGTCGCCCTGGATAGTTATCTCATATCGATAATCCGCGTCGGCATCGCCGGGAATCAAATCTGTGCGGCGCCAGGTAAATGTATGGTCAGTGCGATTGGGCAATCGGTTGGAACTGTGTTCCAGAAACTCAAGATTCTCCAGGGACCGGTGCAGAATTTTCGTCAGCGCGTGTTCCGCAAGAACCCTGGCTTCCATCTCTGGCAACTCGGCACCGTCGGCATCCTCTGGCAGAATATGTTCGTATCGCGCGATTGCTCCCTGCGGCGTGATGGCGACCTGGTACTCTTCCTTCTGCTTGGACTGGAACCAGCGATGGTTCCACCGCCAAATCCTGATCGGTCCGGACAGCAGTTCATTGGTGGTGTCCAGTCCCTGAGTGCGCTCCAGATAGACCTTGGCCTGATTGTCGTAATCGAAGATAGAGGCGTGTTTGAACAGTGAGAGTGAAAATCCCTGCGATTCCAGAAATTGCTCGCCGATAGTCTGGGAGGCATCCTTGTCCACTTCAAACCGGATGCTCGCCTCAGGAAATGCATCATCAAAGTACACCCAGGCAATAATGACCGAAATCAGCGCAACAGCGATTCCGATGATGAGAACACGGATGTCCTTTTGACTGAACTTCTCCAGCGATGGTTCGGACATAGGCCTACTCAAGCGATGAAAAATTCATGATTTGCATTCCCCGGATATGTTGAAATATAAGGGTCCCCGGTGAAGGTGTGAACACTTTTTTTACCGGTAGAATCTCACCGGCACCTCTAACAATCTCAAAGTTGCTCCCGGATGAGAGCGATGATGTGTTCCTCCTCGGGGAATTGTCGCGTCTCCTTTTTGGAGTATTCAAGCGAACCGTTGAGTTCAATCTCAAAGACCCCGCCACCGGATGGAATAAGTGTCAATTCCTGGATGCGATTACCAAAAGTGTTCAAAATCTTTTCCGCCAAACTGGCGGCCTGTGGCAGATAGTTTCAGGCGTTGCAGTACTCGATTGTGATGTTCATGATTCCCCTCAATTGTTTGAGTCTCAAATTAAATTAATACAAAATAAAATCACTCTTCGACAAGCTCAGAGTGACATTCCAAGGCGTCATTCTGAGCTTGTCGAAGGATTAACGCCTTGGGGTTGTACTCATTAATTACACTTTTCCATTCAACTGAGATTCCACTTTTTCAAGACGATCAACCAACGACATCCGATCCGATCGCAACTTTTCGACTTCGTCCTGTAATTCCCTGACTGCTTTGCTCTGCTTCTGACTCCCCTGGATGGTCCGCGCCGCCATGTTGCCCAGGCGCTTCAGCATCCCGTTGGGTTCACGATTCCCAAACGATGTAAGTGCCGGCACGGTGGATGCGTCGTTCAGTTCCTGTAACCCGTTAACCGCGCTGATTTTTACCCTGAAATGTTCGTCCGGCTTCAATAAATCCAGCAACCGCTGCTTTACTTCTGGCTTCTCCTCGCCCAGTTTGCCGAGGGCAGATGCCGCTGCAGCTCGCGCCATCGGCGGTTTTCCGTTCTCCGTCCACTCAAGTAGTACGGGAATATTTTCTTCGCTTTTCAGCTCGGCCAGCCCATTGAACACTCCGGCCCGGATGACCTCGTTAAACGATTCCTTGTCCAGAGATTTTTGGATCTCTTTAGTGACCCAGTCAACTCTTGTTTTTCCCAGCGAAGTGTTGGCGACGGACTCCACAAAGTAACTGGCATCTTCCTCTGCTAGCGACTTCACAGCTTCAGCCGTAGTCTCATCGTGGTAATTGCCCAGTGCTTCCACTACCGCCCGACGGGCTTTGGGATGCTCAATTCTCAATGCATCAATCAATGTATTTCTCGCCCTCTCGGATTTGATCTCACCCAGCACTTTGGCGATTTCGGCCTGCACGCCCCAAAATTCTTCGGAGTACAACGCTTCGCTCAGCGCATCCACCACTTTTGCCGATGCGTTCTCCTGCAAGGCCTTCGCAGCGTAAATCCGGCACATGACATCTTCGGCGTTAGTCAACTGGTTGAGTAACAGATCCTGCGGGACTTCCAGCTTCAGCTGCTTCAGTATCCAGTTTTTCGGGTCGAACTCGAAGCGTTCCGGTTTGGAGTCGATATGGAAATAAAAGACCTGCTCTTTTTCCTGCAAGCGGATCTGTTTTTCCGTCGCATCTCCATCTGACACAAACCGAACATCGATTGGCACGTCAAAAATCGACGTCTTCTTTTTCGTTTCCTGCGTCTGCTTGACCGTAATTTTTGCAGTGCCAGCCTCACCGTCTTCGTCCGGCTCCCAGGTATAATTCACGGTTATCTCCGGGAAACCGGCACCGAATACCCACTGGTCGAAGAACTTTTTCATATTCCGGCCGGTGACGTCCTCGATAGCCCGAATCAGGTCAATAGTTTCCACATTCTGTTGTTGGTGCGTGGTAACGTAATGATTCATCACCTGCCAGAAAGTCTCGTCGCCCAGTTCCTTGCGCAGCATGTTAAGTACCAGGGAGCCCTTTTCGTAGAGATGTCGATCAAAGATATCGATCGGTTCCCGATAGGTATCCACCACGATGGGACGGCGGTATTTTTTATCTTCGCCGAAATACCTTTGGGCGTTTTGGTGTAGTTTGTAGCGAAATTCATCTTCGCCGAGATCTTCCTCGCGATACAGCGCTTCGAAATAGGTGGCGAAGCCCTCGTTCAGCCAGGCATGGCTCCAGTCTTTGCAAGTCAGCAGATCACCAAACCACTGGTGTGCCAGTTCATGCGCCACGAGGGGTTCGCTCTCGAAGTCCAGGTGTGCGCGTTCGTCATGGAGCGTCAGCGCGGTCTGCGTCGTGGCGGTGGTGTTCTCCATGCCGCCGAACACAAAATCATCCACAGCGATCTGGGCGTACTTTTCATAAGGATATTTGAAGTTCAACTTTTCGGAGAAGAACCGGACCATATCCGGTGTCTTGCCGAAGGAACGTTCGCCCTCTTCCTCGCGGCCCGGCGTCACGTAGTATGAGATCGAGATATCCTTGTAATGCTCCGTGTGCTCGGTGAATTTCCCGGCCACCAGCGTAATCAAATACGAAACGTGTGGTATTACTTGCTTCCAGTGATAGATTTTCGTCCCGGCCTCTGCATCGTGAGTGGTTTCCAGCAGTTTTCCATTGGACAGCGCAAAGAACTCTTCATCAACTGTCGCAATCATCTCACTGGAGGCCTTCTCATTGGGATAATCGAAGCACGGAAACCAGTATTTGGAGTCCTCATCCTGTCCCTGCGTCCAGATCTGTACCGGCTTGTCCGGATACTCTTCCGTGGGCTGGACGAAGTACAATCCCAGTCGCGGCTCTTCCACTTTATACTGAATTTGCACCGTCGATTCATCGCCGCTCCCTAACTTCTCCGGCAAATCAATCAGCAAGCGGGTACCGGTGTGCTCGAAGTCCAGTGAGTTTCCGTCAGGACCCGAGACCTGAAGAATCTCCATCTCCGCGGCATCAAGGGTAATACGGGAGAGATCATCCTGGATAGCAGTA
>JAANXI010000069.1 GCA_018263365.1 Fidelibacterota bacterium
AAATTTCACCACGTTGCAGGTCAACAATATTCGCAATGTCAATTTTATCATCCGGAACCGGATCGCCGGTCTCATTAAAACGATCCAGGCCGAACACCTGCAGCCAGTTGACTCCCTCTTCATTGATATTGTCGTCCCGCTCTGTGTATGTATCTACGATTTCAAACTCAAAACCGTCTTCCTGCAAGTCGATAGTGCCCAGAGAGTAGACGTTTTTCATCATCAGATCCCACCCGTGCTTGGATGAGTTCGGCTTTTCCGGCCGGATCAGCTTGACGGGGAACGCTGTGGTATCGTTGGGATTATAGTTGATTTGTCCCACTGTATCACCGCCAATAGTCGTATAGGCAATGGCCAGCATCTCCTCATCCAGTGGTTTGCTATTCAGGCGGATGTACCCAAGATCTCGGTCAACGATATAATCTGCGCCCTCCTCCAGGATCTGGAAGTCCGTTTCCTTCGCCTCATCAGCCCGAAAGGTTGTATCGTCCGGGGAAGGCCAGGCCTTTGCCCTCACCAGGTTTCCGGTTTCCACTGCCGTGCCTACAATGCTCTTGAAAATCTCGATCTGATCAATTTGCTGATCCGGATCGGAGGCGTAATGCCTGTTCGAATTGTCCAGCGGATAAAAGTTGGCCCGGTATAACGTATCCAGGAAGAAGTACCTGTTTTGAATGTAGTTATAGTCGTTGATCTCAACTTCCTGGCTGGATTCGCCGCCCTTGAAAGAGACTTTCTGCTTTTTACCCTGCTCCACACTGGCCACGGTGATAACATCGATGGGGCCAATCTTCATATCGGTGCGGATACCGAAAAGCCCTTTACTGTTCGGGCTGAAGGTCACCAACTGGGTTCCCGGCAGTGAGAGACTGATATTTCCGGCGTCTACCCGCTGTACAATATCATCCTCGCTGCCGGTATAGTTGATTTTTACGTCGTTTTCGAACTGAAAATCCCGCTCAGAATTATAGTCAACCAGAACATTAATCCGGTCGCCAATGCGGCCCTCAATGTTAAAATTCTGTTTTTGGTTGAATAAAATGTTGGTGTTGGGTTCGCTCTGGAGGCTGGTGGTGGTTAAATTCTTGTCCTCCCGCAGGGCGCGGGCATTGATATTCACATTACCGGACACGCGCAGCGAAACTCGCTGCCCGGCGATGTCCGCTCCGATCAGTTCAATACTTTTAGCCTTTCCGGCTCCCGCGGGTTGCAGGTTCTTGGTGGTCGCCTCAATGAACAGTTCCCGCTGGTTCTGCACCCGTTTGAGTTGATAGTACTCATCCAGCGACAGGCGGATAGGAATGGCCACTTCCTGATCATGATGTTCAATAGAAATGATAAGCTGATGCCCGGAGGTGTCGGTCTCTTCCACGCGCTTCAGTCCGGTAATGGAAACCGGCATTTTGCCAATACGCGGCGGCAGGAGCGAATCCCGGTCCGCCAGGCTCCAGCCCTGCGCTCTTTTCTCGAACAAATCGGGTTGTTGAATGGAAACTTCAGGCGTTCTGATGGGCGCGGTAAATATTGTATCGGCTGCCGTTGTATCCGCCGGGGATTGAGCGTACAGGAGTGTTTGGGTAGCTTGCAATATAAGCAGACCACCCATGACGAGCAGAAATACTCGGGAGAAAATTGTTATCGTGTACTCCTTAATAATGACGCCTATTAATTTTAATCCTACACAATTTTAACCGATAACAACCTTCGTCGAGTATCCTCCTTCTGATAGATTATGGAAGAATATTAAGTTGCTGTAATTCAAGATACAGGTTTTGAAGTGCTCGTCCGCGGTGGGAAATGGCGTTTTTTGCGCTGTCGGTCATTTCGCTAAAGGTTTGTTTTGTTTCGAGCGCCTCGAAGATCGGATCGTATCCAAACCCTCCATTGCCGCGAGGTTCTGTTGTAATCGTCCCTTCGATCGATCCTTCAGCGCTCACATCTTGTTTGCCGTCAAAATATACTACGACCGTGCGAAACCGGGCGGTGCGGTCAGCCCCTTCAACGGATTCCAATTTTCTAAGCAGCTTTTCCACATTATCCTCATACGAGGCGTCTTCTCCGGCATAGCGCGCGGAATAGGCTCCGGGAGCACCACCCAGGAAATCAACTTCCAGTCCGGTATCGTCCGCCAGCACCGGCGCACCCAATGCGTCGAAAATCATTCGGGCCTTTTTCAATGCATTATCGTACAAGGTGTTCCCATCTTCAATGACCTCCGGCACATTTTCGAAATCCTCCAGTGTTTTTATCCGAAAGCCGTGCTTGCCGAAAATCTGCTTAATCTCTTTGGCTTTGTCCGGATTCCCGGAGGCGACTATTATTGTACTTACCAAGACTTTATCCCGATACTTCGCGCGTTAAAATTCATCCGTGGCACCCTGTAACTCCACGTGAACCATCATATCCACGGCGATGTTCCCGCCGGACACCACTTTCGTCTGCACTCCGATGGGCTCCTCCACCACCTGTAAAATGTCCATCAGGTTCTCCACCCAGTCGGGGATATGATACGGGGCGATAACTTCCAGCTGGATATCATCCTCGAAAAATATCAGGTCACCGGCCTGCAGGGTATCCAGCGCAACCCATTCCACGGTCAGATGTTCCCCGAAATCTCCGGCTTCATAGCCCAGGTCGTTTTCCTGGCACTCCAAATAGACCTCGTTTTCCACTACGTTCACGATACCGCCCGCCGTATCCGCCTGGAGCATACCAACACCGTGGCTGAGTTCCCCGAAATTTATGGTTTCGGGTTCTCCCGCCTTCGTCATGCCGCGATGAACGCCTACTAATTGTCCCATGGATGCCTCAAAAATCTACCCGTTATTCGCTTTGCAATTGCGGCGTAGTATAGTAAGAATACGTCACCAAAACAAGAAAGAACTCCTGATCTCAAAAACACAGAAAAGTCCATACCACGGCAGGATACAGTGATATGGACTTTCCGAATTCGCCCGTATTTTACAGAGTCAGATTATCCCAATTTTTCTATCAGATCGATCACCCGGTTGGAATAGCCGGTCTCGTTATCGTACCATGCGGAAACTTTGATAAAATCAGGCCGGAGGATCCGGGTTAACTGGGCGTCATAGATGGCAGAATACGTGTTACCCTTGATGTCCACACTGACCAGCGGCTCATTGGTATAACGCAACAACCCTT
Organism: Fidelibacterota bacterium; assembly: GCA_018263365.1. Taxonomy (GTDB): domain Bacteria; phylum Fidelibacterota; class JAANXI01; order JAANXI01; family JAANXI01; genus JAANXI01. Next base: position 3,163 of record JAANXI010000069.1, read on the forward strand.
TAAAGTAACTCTCCGAGGCTTCTTTCATCGCCACATTAATGTCGTGCAGGGTGGCTTCATTTTTCAATTCAAGCGACACATCCACAATAGAGCCATCCGCCACCGGCACCCGGTAGGACATAGCGTCAATTTTTCCTTCCAGTTCCGGCAACACCTTTTCCACGGTAAACGCCGCATGGGTAGTTGTCGGGATAATGGACAACGCCGCCGAACGGGCCCGTCGCATATCTTCATGCGGATAGTCCAGCAGACTTTGGTCCAGAGTATAAGCGTGAATTGTAGTGATATAGCCGTTTTTAATGCCAAAATTATCCAGGATCACCTTGCACATAATCGCTGCAGAGTTCGTGGTGCCGGAGGCGTGAAGGATAACCTCTTCCTCCCCGGTCAAATCCGTGTGATTGATACCGTAGACGACCGTGGCATCGGCAGGATCAGTGGACGGGGTGGTTAATAAAATTTTCTTTGCCCCGGCGTTGAGGTGTTTTTGCAGCTCCTTCCGTGGGCGGCGTTTTCCGGTGGATTCCACTAGCACATCCACGCCCAAATCCCCCCAGAGCAATTCCTTTTCTTCCCGGACATTGATAATTTTAATTGCGGTCCCACCAACCAAAATTTTGTCCTCCTTGACTTCAACCTTTTTGGGGAACCGTCCGTGAATAGAATCATGCTTCAACACAGTGGCTAACATTTCCGCATCAGCGATATCATTAATTGCCACGACTTCAATGTCTGCATTCATGAAATGAGCTGCCCGATACACTGAGCGACCGATGCGCCCAAACCCGTTAATTGCAACTCGAACTGACATAGTGAACCTCCTTTAATGAGTCACTCACGACTACCATAATAATTTATCAAAAAAAGGTAGCCGGAATTCGTTCGGTTTGCAAGCCGAATACACGCAATTTTTTGGTGAAATCAGGCCAAGGCGAAACTAATCGAGGAAACGGCTGTTTGATTGTACGATAGAGAGCCGGTTTTTATTATATTGCAGCCTGGTGCCATACGAGAATCGCATTACTTTAATGAACCGTACACAAAAACAATGTCTCTGAATCTATTTGCCACAGAAGAAAATTCCGACCGTCCGCTGCCCCCGCTCGCCGAACGGGTGCGTCCCACAACGCTCGAGGAGTTTGTCGGACAGGAATCGCTGGTCGGCAACGATAAAATTCTCGCTAACGCGATTAAAAACGCCCAGCTTTTTTCTATGATATTCTGGGGGCCGCCCGGCACCGGCAAGACAACGCTGGCAAAGATCTGCGCCAATTCCATCGATGCCAAATTCTTTCAGCTCAGTGCGGTGTCATCAGGGGTAAAGGATGTTCGCAAGGTGATCGAGCAGGCGGAACTGCTACAAAAGCAACAGACCCGCACCATCCTGTTCATTGACGAAATTCACCGCTTTAATAAAGCGCAGCAGGACGCACTGCTCCACGCAGTGGAAGACGGCTCCATCATACTCATTGGCGCCACAACAGAAAATCCCAGCTTCGAGGTGATTTCGCCGCTGCTTTCGCGTTGTAGAGTTCTCCGGCTGCATCCTCTGGAGGAAAAACATCTCAAGACCATTCTCCACAGAGCGCTGGAGCAGGATGTCGTCCTCCGGCAGGTGAATATTCAACTTCCCGATGAGGCGGAGTCGCTGTTGCTGGAAACCGCCAGCGGCGACGGTCGCCGGCTGCTGAATGTGCTGGAAATCGCATTGCAGCAGATCCAGCAGTCCGCCGATGAAGAGCAGAAGGAACTCACCATCACAGAATCGCACATCCGGGAGGCGCTCCAGCACCGGACCCAGCTGTATGATAAAAAAGGCGACTACCACTACGATACCATCTCCGCGTTCATCAAGAGTATTCGGGGAAGCGATCCTGATGCCGCCATCTACTGGCTAGCGGTAATGCTGGAGGGCGGCGAGGATCCCAAATTCATTGCACGCCGCCTGATTATCAGCGCCTCTGAGGATATCGGCAACGCCGATCCGTACGGCATAACGATGGCGACCTCCACATTCACCGCTATCGATTACGTCGGGATGCCGGAAGCGGCGATTATTCTGGCGCAGGCGACCACCTATCTCGCCAGCACGCCGAAGAGCAACGAGTCCTTTATGGCGATCAACCGCGCCATGAGTCACGTCCGCAAACACGGCGCGGGATCGGTCCCGATGTATATCCGGAACGCGCCAACCGATCTCATGAAATCAGAGGGCTATCACGAGGGGTATAAATATCCCCACGACTTCGACGAACACTTTACCGAACAGCAATACCTGCCGGACGACTTCAAAAGCGCGGCATTTTATCATCCCTCCACACTTGGTCGCGAGAAATACTTCCGTGAGCGACTCAGTTCCTTCTGGAAAACGCGGTACCAATTCGACGAGTCCGATTAATGCATAGATTTATGCGCCATTCTATCTCTGGAATTATTCTTTTGCTGGTCACTCTCATGAGTATACCAAACGATTCCTTCGCACAGGAAAAATTAGAACTCATCCACGCTGACGAGCTCCGGAACCGCCAGGAAAACGGGAAAAACGTGCAAGTTCTAGAGGGTTCGGTTCAGTTCCGGCGCGGCGAGTACGATATGTACTGCGATAACGCCATCCGGTATGAGGCCACCGACTTCTCCATCTTCTGGGGAAAGGTGCGGGTGTACGGCGAGCAGGATACGCTGACTTCCGATTCGCTGACAGTATATAATCGCCGGGATTTGTTGTACGCGCACGGCAATGCAAAACTCCGTTCCAAAGGGCGGACGCTCAGCGGAAAGCGCATCCGGTACTTCTCCGAAAAGGAGGAAGCCCACACCGCAGGCAACGTGGAGATGCAAGACGGAACGCAGTATGTACAGGCGGATTCGGTCTGGTACAACCAGGCAACCGAAGACGCCCGCATCTATGGCAAACACGGGCAGTTCGCGTCGGTGTATAACTCCGATGAGCGCATCAAAATATCCGGGCCGATAATCGAACAAAACCTGAAGACCGAATCCCTGAGAGCCACTATGCGGCCGGTGCTCACCAAACTGGACTCCTCATTCAAACAGGTCGTCCGGATCGTCGGCAACACGATTACCGGCAACCCGGACAGTGGAAGGTACATTGCAAGGGATCAGGTGGTCATCACCAGAGACTCCATGCGGGCGGAAACCGAACTGGCCCGGTTTCTAAAAGACGAGGACAAGGCAATCCTCGAAAAGTCTCCGGTGGTCTACTACACCGATAACACAATCAAGGGCGAGACGATTCACCTGTATTTCACCGGCGATAAACTGAACGAGGTGTACATCCCGAAACAGGCGGAAGTACGATCGAAGGCAAAAGGGTATGCGCGGCAGAGATATAGCGTTGCACCAGACACGGCAGACACGACAACGGTCCAACCGGATACAATCGGCTACGTCCGAAAGAAGACCGAGAAGGAGGATCTGCTTCAGGGGAATGAACTTAATATGTGGTTGCGGGATAACGAGATCCAGCGCATCCGCCTGAAAGGCATGGCGACGAGCAGTTATCACGTGTTCGAGGATTCTTTATATCAGGGACTCAACGAGGCCAGCGGAGATACAATTGTGCTGACCTTCGCCCCGGGGGCCGACTCGCTGGATCAGATCGATGTCATCGGCGGAACGCGAGGGACTTTTTCCCCCTACAAACATAACGAATCGGTTGATACCACCATTTATTACGAAGCCGAGCACATCATTTTTCAGGTGCCGGAGCGCATTACAAACCTGAAGTACGAGGCGAGCACCAAATATAAAAATATGCAACTGGAGGCGGCGTTTATCGACGTCTTCTGGAACAGAAATCTGCTGATAGCCACGCCGCTTCCGGACTCGGTTGACTCCGTAAATGTGGAGCGCAATATTCCGGTGTTCAAGCAGGGTTCTCAGGAGCCGATGACCGGCAATAAGCTAGAATATAATCTCAAAACCAAGCGCGGCCGAGTAATTCATGGTGAAACGACTTTCGATGACGGATTTTATACCGGCACAAAGATTTTAAAGCGCGGCGAAAAAACCCTCTATGTGGACCAGGGTATTTACACTACCTGCGATCTCGAATACCCGCACTATCACTTTCAAAGCAGCAAGATGAAGCTGCTGGTGCAGGATAAGGTGATTGCCCGGCCGATTGTCCTGTATATCCATGGCGTGCCGGTCTTCGGGTTGCCCTTTGGGGTGTTTCCGCAAAAACGCGGCAGGCGGAATTCGGGGTATATTCTGCCAGCCTGGGGAGAAAGCAGCCGGTCCGGCCGGTATCTCAAGGGGATGGGCTACTACTGGGCTCCCAGCGATTACTGGGACTACCGGATCCAATTTGATTTCTGGGAAAAGCGCGGCGTCTCGCTCCGGCAACGGATCCGATATAAAAAACGGTACTCGTTTTCCGGCAATATCGGGGCGAATTATGATAAAGAAATTTTTCGTCCCGGCAAAAAAACCAACTATCAGATCAGCGTCAATCACAGCCAAACCATTGACCCCACCATGGATTTGCGGATCAGCGGCCGGTACGTAAGCAGCAGCCAGTTCCAGCGGGAAACGTCCCTGGATCGCCGGGATCGGTTGCGTCAACAGATAATTTCCAACGCAACATTAAATAAACGGTGGGAGGACACGAAAAATTCCATGTCGGTGAACCTGCAGCGGACGGAAAACCTGCAAACCGGCAATATCAACCAGACGATCCCACAGATCTCATTCCGGCGGGGGACCGATAAACTTATTAAAGTCCCCGAAGGCGCCAGTTACAAAATTAAGAACAAATGGTTTTACAACATCAATTACTCGTACAGCGCCAATTTCCGAAATCGACATAACCACCGGCTGCAGCAGGATTCGGTCTATTATGATGATTATGATCGTCGTATCGTTTTGAACAGGGATTCCACCTATGTGGACGAGTATAAAAGGGCGATCCAGCATAATTTAAGCTTTAGTAATCCCCGGAAAATTCTGAAGTTTTTCAGCTTCAACCCCAGCCTGAGTATCAGCGAAGACTGGGCACCGGAATACCGCGAACCGGTGGTGCAAAACGGGTTCATTGTAGTGGATACAC